>JAFUCE010000105.1 GCA_017459805.1 Eggerthellaceae bacterium | reverse complement strand
GTGCTCGAACCTGGCCAGGATTTGGTCAATTCCCGTACAGGCGACAAGGAACGTATTGGCAAGCTGCTCGTTATGATGGGCAAGGAATCCACCGAAGTGAAGTCTGCCAAGGCGGGTGACATTATTGTTATTCCGAAGTTAGACAGCGCCCGTGTGGGCGACACGCTTTCGACCGACGGCAAGCTGGAACTCGAGCCCATGGAACTGCCCGTGCCCTTGTATGCTGTGGCTATTGAAGCCAAGGACAAGAAGGAAGAAGACAAGCTGGGCACCTTCCTGGCGCGTGCGGCCGACGCCGACCCAACAATTAAGATTAACCGCAGCGAAGAAACACACCAGACGCTTATCTATGCTATGGGCGACGAACAGGTAAATACCTTGCTCACACGCCTGAAGGACACCACGGGCGTGGAAGCAGAACTCAAGCCCGTGCGTATTCCGTATCGCGAAACTATTCGCAAGACCGCAGAAGCCCAGGGCCGCCACAAGAAGCAAACGGGCGGCAGCGGCCAGTTCGGCGATTGCTACCTGCGTCTCGAACCCAACCCAGGTGCCGGCTATGAGTTCATCGACGAAATCAAGGGCGGTGCTATTCCGGGCGGCCTGATTCCCGCGGTTGACAAGGGTGTGCAGGATGCCATGCTGGAAGGCTTTATTGCGGGCTATCCCATGGTGGACATTAAGTGCGCCTGCTACGATGGCTCCTACCATTCGGTTGACTCTAACGAAATGGCCTTTAAGACGGCAGCTCGTATTGGTTTTAGGGCTGCGTGCGAAAAGGCCGACCCCGTTATTCTTGAACCCATGGCCGACATGCGCGTTACCGTGACTGAAGAATTTGCGGGCGCCGTTATGGGCGACTTACCCACACGTCGTGGCCGCATTATGGGTTCTGAATCGGGCGAAGAACCGGGCGAGACGGTCATTGTGGTGCGCGTACCTTACGCCGAAATCGTGAACTACACCCGCGATCTTCGTTCCATGACGCGTGGCAACGGTTCTTACACCTACGAAATTAACGGCTACGAACAAGCTCCGGGCGACGTACAACAGAAACTGGTTGAAGAATATCAGGCAAGTCGTAACCAAGGCTAATTAGTTTTTTTGTTCCGCCGTCCTAACGGACGGCGGAACTACTCGACGTTTTAAGCTCTCGCTGACCTTTCAACTACCTAGGGCTCAACGCGGACGGCGGAACTACTCGACGTTGCGAAAAAGCATTAGGCAAGGCTCTCTTCGGAGAGCCTTGTTGCTATTGTGACCTAAAAATGACAGCTTTGTGACAAAACTGACTGTTTGGTCAAATTTTCTTGCCTTGGTTTTTGCGGCGTTTTATACTCCTAAAAAACTGACTGAATAGTCGAAAAAGGAGTGCGTATGGCCGTGCAGAAAGCAAAGCGGGTTATTCACGGAGCTAAGGTTGAACCTTTCGCCCCTGGTACAAGCATTATTAAGGCTGAAGGTCTTGAACTTAATAATCTTATTGGAGTGCCCTATAGCAATGTGTCCCTTGAAGTGATGCAGGGGCAGGTATTTGCTGTTCGTGGGCGTAATGGCTCTGGTAAAACGGCTTTGCTTCTAACCTTAGCTGGTCGCATGCTGTTCACGAAGGGCAAGCTTGAAATACTTGGTTATAAAATGCCCCTACGTGCAGGCAAGGTGCACAGAAGAATTGGGCTCGCTCTTTTTGAAGGCCTTAATGACCTTTCTGAAAATCAAAAAGTGCGCAATGCTATTGCCGCTGAATTCGAACTTTGGGGGCGTAAGTCTAGGCGTGAAGAAATAGATGCATACCTGCGCGAATGGAACTTAATGGATATAGCAGATATGCACATAGGTAGTTTAAATCGCGAGCAACTTGTGGCTTTAGGGGTGCAACTTGCTTGGGTAGGGCATCCAGATATTATTGCGGTCGACGATATTGAAAGCGGCTTAACTAAAGAGCAATCAATCCACCTTATGCAGCGGCTTCACACCATGGCACGCACGCGCAACGTTACTATCTTGGTCGGTGTGCTTGAAAGAGATTTAGCCGCTATGGCAGATGCTGCCTTCTATATAGAAAAAGGCGGAACGTCCAAGTTCGTTCCTGCGCATGGATGCGAGGTGGCATAAATGGCATTTAAAGGTCTTAAATTTGCCCATGCTGAAATTCGCAACACTACTGCAAGTACTGCAATTAAGGTTGCCATGATTGCGATTTCAGTTATTCCTCTTTTGTATGGTGCGCTTTATTTGTTCGCTTTTTTGGACCCCTATGAACAATTAAATACCGTACCTGTTGCAGTAGTGAATGAAGACAAAGGCGCGCAGGTTAACGGGGAATTTCGTGTGGTTGGTGAAGACGTGGTTGAACGCCTGCGCGATAACGACAATGGTTTAGGCTGGAATTTTGTAAGTGCTGAAGAAGCACAACAGGGTTTGGAAAAAGGCACTTACTATATGACCTGTACCATTCCAGAAAACTTTACTGAATCTATAGCTTCTGCCGATACCGACGACCCAACTGCCGCACAGTTTGTTGTTGAATATAACGAAACAAAAAATATGCTTGCCAGCCAGATTGGGGGCACGGTTTGGAAGGAAGTGCGCCAACAGGTAAGCGACACGGTAGCGCAGGAGTATTGGGAAACCGTATTTGGGAAAGTCAATGATGGAGCAGCAAGCCTTGAAGATGCCGCAGACGGCGCAGGGGAATTGGAAGATGGTTTAAAAAGTGCCGAAGACGGCAGCAACGAAATAACTACTAACCTTGCAACCTTGCATGATGGAGCATCAGATCTTACAGATGGACTTGGCGAGTTAAGCAGTGGTGCTTCTAGCTTGCAAACAGGTGCAAGCACGCTTAAGGAAGGCGCAGGTACATTAAACAGCGGAGCACAAGATTTGGCAGATGGTGCAGCTAAACTTCAGTCAGGTGCTACAACTCTTGCAAATGGCGCAATCGGCTTAAATTCAGGAGCGCAATCTTTAGCTTCAGGAACAGAGACGCTTTCCAACGGGACCAGTTCGCTTGCAGAAGGGGCAGCCACATTGTCTTCAGGGGCAAAGCAACTGAAGAATCAGGGCACGTCCACGCTTGCGGCAGGAACCAAACAACTGCGAGAAAGTACCAAGCAACTTCCGACCGAAGAAACAGTTCAAACAGCACAGGACGGATCGACACAAATAAGTAGCGGGCTTGATACAGTTGTTGCGGGGCTTACCCAGTTGAAAGGAAGCGCCGAAGAGGGAAGCGGTCTTTCCTATGCGGCAGCAGTAGCTGGACAGCTTTCTGCAGCCTTGGCAGATACCAGCGCTATTGACAATGGGGTAGCGCAGCTGCAGGGTGGTGTTTCACAAGTACAGGCAGGGCGCCAAGCAGCAGCAGAAGGTCTTGACCAGGCTCAGGCGGGACTGAGTGGCGCGCAGCAGCAGGTTGATGGCGCTCTTCAGTATCTTTCGGCTCTTAATACGGAAGGTCTCGACGACCAGTCCAAGGTTGCTCTGGGACAGGCAATAGCTCTTTTAGACGCGAACCAGGGTGGTGCTTCTGCAACTATTACAGCGGTAAATGCGGGCCTGGGGCAGGTAAACGCGGGCCTTGCGTCTGGCGGTGCTATGGACATGGGTCTTCAGCAGATAGACGGCGGTTTGTCTCAGCTACAAACAAGCGCCAGTGAAAGCTTAATAACGGCGAGCAATGCAGCAGGCCAGATTGCTTCTGGGCTGGACACCGCTGTCGCAAGCATTGGCAATACAAGCACACAGGGCAGCTTGCTTGGCGGTCTTGCACAACTTCAGGGAGGCTATTCAAACTTCAGTGCGCAAGTCATGCCGCTCGTTGAGCAGGCCCCAGTGTTGCGCGAAGCTATTGTGCAGATTGACGACGGCGCGGCTCAAATTGATTCCAATATGGAAAGCATTGTGGAAGGGTCTGCAAGCGTTGCGAATGGTGCCACGGACGTAAATAATGGCGTCACGCAGATAACGACGGGTGCCAGTCAGCTCTACGATGGTACAGCAACCCTTTCTGGCGGAGCGAAAACCTTGAAGGGCGCCATAGACCTTGCTGCAGACGGGGCTACCAAGCTTAGTGAAGGAAGTGCCACGCTCTATGGCGGCACTGTTCAACTTGATACAGGGGCAGCTAAGTTTTCCGAAGGTGCGCAAAGCGCTTTTGACGGTGCGGGTAAAATTGAAGACGGTGCCGAAAAACTTCACGATGGATCGGCGGAGTTAACTAAGGGCCTAAAAACTGCGCTTGACGGTTCAGACGAACTAGCACATGGTTTAGCCGACGGTGCAGAAAGCATGCGCGTGTCTCATACTTTAGAAAAAGCTGAAGTAATGGCTTCGCCTGTTCAGCTTAAAGACACCTATATGTCTGAAGTGAAGAATTACGGCACGGGTTTTGCACCATACTTTATTGCACTTGGTTTATGGGTAGGTGCCCTTATGGGAACCTTCGTGTTCAAACCATTGGACAAGCGCCTTATTCTTTCAGGTGGTAATCCTGCTATTGTGGCCTTTGTAAACTATATGCCTATGGCGCTGTTAAGCGTAGTGCAGGTGCTGTTGCTGCTGGTGGTGCTGCAGTTTGGTCTTAAATTGCAGATAGACAATGTGGTGCTCTACTATGCCTTTGGCATTCTTACCGCATTGGTTTTTGCTGCTCTTATGCAAATGCTTATGGCCGCCTTTGGGTTCCCTGGAAAATTTATCTCTATCATTTTGCTTATGCTGCAATTAACAAGTGCTGGAGGTACCTTCCCTATAGAACAAACGCCTGCATTCTTCCAGACAATTAACCCCTATCTTCCTATGACCTATGTTGTGTCTGGCATGCGTCAGATTATGACTGGCACCGACATGGATGTGGTTGCAGGCAGCGTGGGCGTTTTATGCCTGTTTGGTTTAGCCAGCTTTTTCATTACGGCGGCAACCGCGCATCGCAAGCGCATGGTTTCCATGTCGGATTTGCACCCCATTTTGCAATTGGGCTAAAGAAGTGCTTGAACAGGAGTTGTTAACATGTCAGAAGCTGTGCAGAAACTAAAAAAAGCCGACCGTACACGCCGGGCGCTGCTTGATGCTGCATTGCAGGTTATTGGGCAAAAGGGCTTTTCTTCAGCTACGGTAGATGAAATAGTACGCAAGGCTGGTGTGTCTAAAGGCGTTGCCTATTATCACTTCAAGAGCAAAGATGAGATGGCGTCAAGCATCTTAGATCAGGAGTTCGCGCTCCTTCAAAATGAATTCCTTGACTTGGTAGCACGCGAGCAAAGTCCTCAGGCTGTTCTTATGGGCATGCTTGATGTGTTCGCTTCGCGCTTATACAATCATAAGGACTTAGCGCAACTATTATCTACAGAAATGTGGCGAAGCAACCGGGCATGGTCTGACGGCGTGCGCGAATCGGCTCAGGCCTTAATTGATGTAATTGCTACGCAGCTTAAGCAAGGGCAGCAGGCGGGCCAGGTTCGCAAAGACCTAGACCCCACATTTTCTGCTGCGAGCATAGTGGGCATGGTGGTAGTTGATGCCATGTATTGCATTAACGGTGCCAAGAAACCTTTGTTTACGCGCGAAGAATTTATTGCACGCATCTATGACTTTGTGCATCACGCTATTGCTGTTGCCTAGAACGCTATGCGCGACTTTTGGTAATGCGCTCTATGGATTCCATAAGGCTATAGGCGCACTCTAAGTTTTCTGTCCAGGTAAGTGCGCCATGCTTTGCTAGGAGTAAGGCATGGTGCGTGGGAAGATAAGGCGCAATACTTGCAGGCACCTCTTCGGTACCGGGGCGGGCATAGGGGCATACTGGCACCGAATCAAGTTTATTTGCAAGATTGGGCAATCCTTCGCTGTTCAGCACAGTTTTGTGTGTAGAAAAGGCTGTGGCTACAGGCGGGTGGGCATGTACTACCGCGTTTGCATGGGGGCAGTCAAGGTATACGCGCAGATGCATGCGTATTTCAGAAGATGGCTGCTAGCCAGCGTTGCTTTCAAACACTTCACCCTGAAGATTGCAGCGCAACAACATAGAAGGGCTCATGCGCCCTTTGCAAACACCTGCAGGTGTTATAAGCATTTCGTTTTCGCCCGTGCGCACAGAAATATTGCCTTCTTCGGCGGCAACCAAGCCCTTTTCATACAGCATGCGTCCTATTGTGCATATCTGGAGTGCAGTTTTTTGTAAGTCCATGCGTGCTCTTTCTGAATAATGCCCTACATATAATTCTGCTAAAAATGTGCTTCTGTAATCTTACTTTTTCTTTGTGTGCGCTACGGTAGAATAGAAAACATGGAAGAAAATAATGAACAAATAACTGAAGAAAACATGGCTGCTCAGTCGGCGGCAGAAGCACAGGACTCAGCCGAAGATGCGCCAGACCAGAGCACTGCTTCGGTGGAAGATGGGGCAGGCCAAAACGCTGCTTCAGTGGATGCCACGCCAGACCAGAGCGCTGCTTCAGCAGATGAAGTAGAGGCCGACCTACCAGTACCTGAATTGGAAGGCAGCGTGGGTCTAGGTGTTGACCTGGTTAAAATCGAGCGCATGAAGCGCATCCTTAAACGCACACCGCGTTTTTCGGTGCGCGTGTATACCGCTGAAGAGCGTAACTATTGCGAAGGGACTGCGCAGCCCCATGTTCACTACGCCACGCGCTTTGCTGCCAAAGAGGCAGTGCTTAAGGCATTGGGCACAGGTTTTGCTTTTGGTATTGCTCCTGCCGACGTGGAAGTGCTGCGCAACCAGTATGGGCGGCCCATTGTCCAGCTCCACCGCAAGGCGGCCGAAATTGCTTCCAAACAAGGGGTGCGCGAAATCCCTATTTCGCTTTCTTACACGCATGATGAAGCGGTTGCTTGCGCCATGGCTATAACGGCTGATTCGGTGCGCGTAGCCGAAGAGCGCATTGACCCCATGGAAGAGCTGGCCAAACAGTTCAAGGAAGCGCGTTCGCTTTTGGACGATTTGCCCACCCAGCACGAAGACGGCACCCGCGAAGGCACTCTTCCTGAAATGCCAGAAGTGGACGTTGAAGCGAATTCTGACGCGAGTGTGGAAGCTGCCGCGGAAGCGAATTCTGACGCGAGTGTGGAAGTGGACCAGGAAGCGAATCCCGAAGGTGAATCAGGCGCGCATGCTGAGGACGGTGCCTAATGCGTGACTATAGCCCACGTGTTCTTGCCGAACTGCTGCCCTTTCCCCAGGAAAAAGACCACAAGTATTCACGTGGCAAGCTTGTTTTAGTGGGCGGAAGTTCCATCTTTCCTGGTGCAGCAGCATTAGCGGTGGTGGCTGCTCAGCGTGCGGGGGCAGGATATACCGAAGCTTATGTGGCTGCGCAAAATACCGACCTGGTACGAGGCGCCGCTCTTTCTGCTGTGGTGCGCCCCTGGGAGGATTTAGAGACTGCCAAGCTTCCTCTTCCAAAGGCAGGCAAGCCTTGCGCCTATGTTTTAGGCTGCGGTTTGTGCACCATGGAAAAGGAAGGTCCGCGTTTATTAGAGATGCTTCTTGGCTTTGAAGCGCCCCTGTTACTTGATGGTGGTGCCTTGACTTTCCTCGCAGATTCAAGTGCGCGCGAGCGTTGTGTGGCGCGTCAGGAAAAAGGGCTTACTACCGTCATGAGCCCCCATGCGGGGGAGGCTGCACGTTTGCTAAGCATTTTGTCAGAAGATGCACAGGCACAAGCTGCTGCTGGTCCTGCTGAGGCAGCTGCCGTTTTGGCGCAGGCCTATGGAGTAACGTGCGTGCTCAAAGGTTCCGACACCTATATTTCAAATGGTGTGGATTCCTATTGCATGAGTGAAGGAACTGCCGCGCTTGCTAAAGCAGGTACAGGCGATGTGTTGGCAGGTATTATTGGTGCGCTTTTGGCCCAGGGCATGGATTCCTTTGACGCCTGCGTGCTGGGTTCGACGCTTCATGCTCATGCGGGGAACCTGGCGGCCGAAGGATTCAGCAGCATTGCCGTGATACCCGAAGATGTAATTAACTATCTTCCCCAAGCCATAAAACGACTCAGCGCTCTTTGATGTTCGAGTCGTATTTAGATTGCCCATACCGAGGACACATTGAGATAAAGAAAACGATGACAGTGCTTTGTTTTCCCTGTCATCAAAGGAGATAAAAATGGCGCAACAAGAACAGCTATTTCAAGACATAGGCGAACGCATTGAAGCGCTGCGCAAGGAAATTGAACATCATACCTATCTTTATTACAACGAAGATGCTCCTGAAATATCCGACGCCGCCTTCGATAGCTTGATGCGTGAGCTCCGTGAACTGGAAGAAGCTCATCCAGAATTCTACGACGCGAATTCGCCCACCCAGCGCGTGGGTGGCTACGTGGGGGAGCAGTTTGCGCCCGTCACCCATGCCGAGCGCATGTATTCGCTTGATAATGCTATGGACTTAGATGAGCTTGATGCCTGGATGGATCGCACCTTTGAAGCGTTTGGGCACGAAGTGCCTTTGTGTTGCGAACTCAAGATTGACGGAAGTGGTATTGCGCTCAGCTTTGAAGATGGGCGTTTGGCGCGCGCCGCTACTCGCGGTGACGGCACGACAGGCGAAGACGTCACGGCCAACATTCGCACCATCAAGGACGTGCCCCTGCGCCTGCGCGATGCGTCCCTTGCTGGCCTTACCGACGCCGAAGCGGTATTGGAAGTTCGCGGTGAAGTGTATATGCCCAAGGCGAGCTTCGATAAGTTAAATGCTGCAGCCGAAGATGAGGGCAAGCAGGCTTTTGCCAACCCCCGCAATGCAGCGGCGGGCAGCTTGCGCCAAAAGGATGCCAAAATTACCGCGGGCCGCGACCTTGCTACCTTTATATATGCGGTTGCCAATAATGCTTCCGTTCAGGTTAATGGGCAGTTCGAACTGCTGGAATGGATGCGCGAAGCAGGCTTGCATGTTAACCCTGACGTGAAATTATGTGCCACCCGCGCTGAGGTGCGCAGCTTTTGCGAGGCAGCCCTTGAAAAGCGCAACAGCTTGCCCTATGAAATTGACGGCGTGGTGGTGAAGGTTAATGATTTTGCCCTTCAGGATTCCTTGGGCTTTACGGCGCGCGCCCCGCGTTGGGCCATTGCCTACAAGTTCCCGCCCGAAGAAAAAACAACCAAGCTCCTCGATATTACGGTGCAGGTGGGTCGCACCGGTGCACTTACGCCTGTGGCAGAACTTGAACCAGTGACGGTGGCGGGTTCCGTTGTTTCGCGTGCAACGCTTCATAACGAAGATGAAGTGCAACGCAAGGACGTGCGCATAGGCGACACAGTCATTGTGCGCAAAGCGGGTGACGTCATTCCCGAAGTGCTTGGCCCCGTTGCCAGCCTTCGCCCCGCAGACGCTTCAGTATGGAGCATGCCCGATACCTGCCCCAGCTGCGGAAGCCCTGTTGTGCGTGAAGAGGGCGAAGCGGCTTATCGTTGTATTTCAATCGATTGCCCAGCTCAGGCGCATGAGCGTTTGCTGCATTGGGCAAGCCGCGGGGCACTTGACATTGAAGGCATGGGCGAAGAAATCGTCGCGCGCTTGCTTGAAGCGGGCCGCCTGAGCGATGTGGCTGACTATTACAATCTGAGCGAATATGATTTGGCCACCCTTGAAACGGGGCGCATCAATAAAGACGGCGAACCCATTCATGTGGGTGGCGTTGTTGCTAAGAAGCTCATTGCGGCACTTGATGAAAGCAAGGCACGCTCCTTTGCTCGTGTTCTTTTTGGTTTGGGAATGCGGCATGTGGGCAAGACGACCGCTGAAGCTATTGCGGCGGCGTATCCGTCCATGGATGCTCTGCGGGCTGCAAGCGAAGAAGAGCTTGCGGAAATCGAAGGGGTGGGCGGTATTATCGCGCATAGTATTCGACAGTTCCTTACCACGCCCGACAACGTCGCTGTTATTGAACGCCTGGCACGTGCGGGTCTGTGTATGGAAGAAACGGCACCTGCGTCTACGGTGCCACAAACGCTTGAAGGTCTGACCTTTGTGCTTACTGGCAGCTTGGTGCAATCTGGCATGACGCGTGATGAAGCGGGTGCGCGCCTCAAGGAAATGGGTGCAAAGGTTTCGGGGAGCGTTTCGGCGAAGACGTCCTATGTTATTGCGGGCGAAGCGGCAGGGTCCAAGTACGACAAAGCCGTTTCACTCGGCGTTCCCGTCCTTGATGAGGCCGCCTTCCTTCAAATCCTTGAAACGGGACATGTTCCGCAATGAAAAAACAGCGTTTAGACGAATTGATGGTGCAGCGGGGTTTAGTGGATTCTGCCGCTGAAGCTTTGCCGCTGGTGGTGGCCCATGAAGTAAAGGTGGGCGACGAATACGCGAGCTCCGTTGCGCAGATGTGCGCGCCTGATGTTTCTATTGAACTTAAGGGAAAGGGGCGTTTTGTTTCCCGTGGCGGCGACAAGCTCCAGGCAGCACTTGATTGTTTTGGTCAGCAGGTTGAAGGCTTGCGCTGTATCGATATCGGCTCGTCGACAGGTGGCTTTTCCGATTGTTTACTTCAGGCGGGTGCGGCACAGCTTACCTGTGTCGATGTTGGCTATGGCATCCTGGCAGACAAAGTGCGCCGTGACGCACGTACCGTGGTGTTTGAACGCACCAATATTCGTACGGTGGCTCCGCAAGATTTAGGTGCCCCCTTCGATTTATTGGTGGCCGACCTCAGCTTTATCGGGCTTGCCCAGCTTGCGCCTTGCTTTGCTGCTTTGTGCAAGCAGGGGAGTGTTTTGCTTGCGCTCGTAAAACCCCAGTTTGAAAGCGCTCATGATGAAACCGAAGCGGGACTCGTGGTGGACGAGGCCGTCCGTGCTCGTACGGTTGAAGAGGTAAAATGCGCGCTTGAACAAGCGGGGTTTAGTGTAGGCGCTACGATGGAGTCGCCTGTCCCTGGTAAGAAGGCGGGCAACATTGAATACTTTATTCGCGCAGTGTTGGATGCTGAGCTACAGCAGTAGTCTTTTGACCTGCCAGCGCTTACGATTTCGGCTTTGCAGCTTCGACCAGACCCAAGGAAGCGCAAAGCGGACAGCAGCCGCTCCTTTAGTTTTTCAGGCTGTTAAGTGGGGCGGGGAAGCGTCCACCACGGTGGGCAAATACCTGCCCTGCGTGCTGATTGATTTCCATAATAGGAGCGTAGCCTAAAAGCCCGCCAAACTCGACCTTGTCGCCGACTTTTTTACCTTGAGCAGGGATAACGCGCACAGCAGTAGTCTTGCTGTTGATAACGCCAATAGCACATTCGTCAGCAATAATGCCAAAAATGGCTTCAGGGCTTGTGTCGCCAGGTATAGCAATCATGTCCAGGCCAACGCTGCAGACGCAGGTCATAGCTTCAAGCTTTTCAAGACTCAAGGCGCCCATTTCAACGGCGCGAATCATGCCTGCATCTTCGGACACGGGGATGAAGGCGCCCGAAAGTCCACCCACACTGCTTGATGCCATAACGCCACCTTTTTTCACGGCATCGTTGAGTAGGGCAAGAGCCGCTGTGGTGCCAGGTCCGCCGCAGGTTCCCACGCCTATGGCCTCAAGGATTTCTGCCACGCTGTCGCCTTCAGCGGGGGTGGGAGCAAGGCTCAAATCCAGAATGCCCTGGGCCACACCCAGGCGTTGGCTGGCTTCACGCGCCATAAGTTCACCGGCGCGGGTAATTTTGAAGGTGGTTGCCTTAATGGCTTCAGCAATTTCAGTGATGTTGGCATCTTTAGGCATGTTGGCAAGCACATTGCGCACTACGCCGGGGCCCGAAACACCCACATTAATAACCGCATCGGCTTCGCCTGAGCCGTGGAAGGCGCCTGCCATGAAGGGGTTGTCTTCTACCGCGTTGGCAAACACCACGAGTTTGGCGCAACCAATTGAATCGCGATCGGCGGTGGAACGTGCTGTGTCCAGGATGATGTTACTCATTTTCCAAACAGCGTCCATGTTGATGCCAGCACGTGTGGAAGCAACATTAACCGACGAGCAAACACGCTCAGTTTCAGCCAGCGCTGCAGGAATCGATTCTATAAGTTTGTTGTCAGCCCCGCTTGCACCCTTATGAACGAGGGCAGAAAAGCCACCCACGAAGTCCACGCCTACTTCTTTAGCGGCGCGGTCCATGGCGCTCGCAATGGGGGAGAGGTCACTTTCTTGGGTTGCCGCGCAAATTTCTGCAATAGGCGTGACTGAAATACGCTTGTTTACAATGGGAATGCCAAACTCTCGTTGTAGCTGGTCAGCGGTGGGTACCAGGTCTTGTGCGGCACTGGTCATACGGTCATAGACGCGCGTGGCGATGGTGCTAACGCTGTTGCTGGCACAACCACGCAGGTTTAAACCAAGTGTGATGGTGCGAATGTCAAGGTGTTGCTGTGAAACCATTGCTTGGGTTTCGGCAATTTCACGTGGAGTTATTTGCATAGATGCCCTTTCTTTTGCGTAGGGACTATTGTGCCATACAGGCGTTCTTTTTTGCATAGTAGTTTGGCAGAATGCCCTTGCACCGCAGCGAACAGTGATGCATAATGCATAACGTTGTTTTTCGATGATGCTTTCGGAATCGGTCGTGAGGCAGAAACCGGAAGCGGAGAAAACTCTGGAGAACTCTTAAATGAGTGCCGAAGGTGCAAGGCTCGTTCTGCCACGCAGGTGGTGCGAAAGCTGAATCTCTCAGGCAAATGGACAGGGTGCAACGCGCGCAGTTTCTGCCACGGTGTTTAAGCGGCCTCCAGGGTTTTGTGTGACCAAGGAGGCTTTTTTATGCAAGACGCAGTGCTTGAATTCGTGGTGACTATCAACACCTATCTTTCTAACTATGTATTGATTATCTTGCTCGTGGGCATGGGAATTTGGTTTACCATCCGCACGCGCGCTGTGCAGTTCCGCTGCTTTGCCGAAGGTTGGAAGCGCCTGTTTGGAGGCTTTTCGCTGAGCGGCGGGAGCCACGGTGGCGCCATGAGCAGCTTCCAAGCTCTGGCAACGGCAGTGGCGGCCCAGGTGGGCACAGGTAATGTCGTCGGCGCCTGCGGCGCTATCATCCTTGGTGGCCCAGGTGCGATTTTTTGGATGTGGATTATTGCGCTTTTGGGTATGGCAACCAACTATGCCGAAGCCGTTATGGCGCAAAAGACCAAGGTAGTGGACGCCGACGGTTCGGTACACGGCGGTCCTGCCTACTATATAACTACCGCTTTTAAGGGAGCGGGCGGAAAGATCCTCGCGGGCTTTTTCGCCGTGGCTATTATTCTGGCGCTCGGCTTCATGGGTTGCATGGTGCAGTCCAACTCTATCGCCGAAACCATGAATAATGCCTTCGGTATTCCCACCTGGCTTGTTGGTGCTATTGTGGTTGTGCTTGCGGGCGTCGTGTTTATTGGTGGTGTTTCGCGCCTCGCAAGTGTTACCGAAAAGCTCGTGCCCATTATGGCAATCATCTATATCGCAGGTGCGCTTATTGTCCTTATCATGAATGCCGCGGCAGTCCCCGC
This sequence comes from Eggerthellaceae bacterium, assembly GCA_017459805.1. Classification (GTDB taxonomy): domain Bacteria; phylum Actinomycetota; class Coriobacteriia; order Coriobacteriales; family Eggerthellaceae; genus CACXMZ01. The sequence continues at coordinate 484 of JAFUCE010000105.1, read as the reverse complement.
CACCTTTGCGCTTATCTTTGAGTGTGCATTTAACCCCTCTGCGGCCGTGGGTGGGTCAACCTTTGGCATTATTGCAGCTATAAGCCAGGGCGCAAAGCGCGGTTTGTTTTCTAACGAAGCCGGTATGGGCTCCACGCCGCATGCGCATGCACTGGCTAATGTGAAAGACCCGCACGAGCAAGGCGTGGTGGCCATGATTGGCGTGTTTGTTGACACCATCGTTGTGGTTACGATGACGGCGCTCGTGGTCATTTCGACTTTCTACGTGGGCGATGGTGCTCTTGCTACGGGCGACTACGCTACTTTAACGACTGATGGCACTTTCTCTAAAACTAATATCGCCCAGTTGGCCTTTGGTCAGTTCTTTGGGGCAAGCGTAGGTGCATGGTTTGTTGCAATTTGCTTGCTGTTTTTCGCGTTTTCGACCATCCTTTCCTGGAACTTGTTCGCAAAGTTGAACGTGGAATACCTGTTTGGCAAAGGC
>JAFUCE010000021.1 GCA_017459805.1 Eggerthellaceae bacterium | reverse complement strand
TTTCTGGAACACCTGTTGCCTGCGCAAGGCGCGAATGAGCCCGAAGGTGCGCCGCTTCGCCGTGTACGGGCATAAAATACTTCGGTTTAACAATTGAAAGAACAAGCTTGAGCTCTTCTGCACCAGCATGCCCAGAAACATGAACACGGGCGCGACGCTTGTCGTACACGTCAGCACCCACTTTTTCAAGCAGGTTTACCACACGCGTAACCGCCTTTTCGTTACCGGGCACAGGCGTGGCACTAATAATGACCGTATCCCCTTCATCAAGACCTAAGGTTTTGTGCTCGCCATTGGCAATACGCACCAAGGCCGAGAGGGGCTCGCCTTGGCTGCCCGTGCACATAACAACAATCTTATCCGGTGCCATACCTTTGCAATCATAGGCGTCCAAAATGTCACGGTCTTTAACATGCAGATAGCCCAAACGACGGGCAATGTCGGTATTTTGGACCATGGAACGCCCGGTAACCACAACCTTGCGCCCGCTTGCAACCGCTGCATCGCAAATCTGCTGCATGCGATGAATGTGACTCGCAAAGCTTGCAATAATCACGCGCCCTTTGGCATGCGAAATAATCTCGTTCAGTGTCTTGCCGACCTCGGCTTCTGAAGGCGTAAAGGCTTCAACATTCGCGTTGGTCGAGTCGCTCATAAGAAGGTCGACACCTAACTTGGAAAAACGCGCCAAAGCGGCAAAGTCGGTTGTAATGCCATCAATGGGCGTTTGATCGAGCTTAAAGTCGCCAGTATGAAGTACATTTCCTGCAGGTGTCTGGAAAAAGATACCCACCGCAGCAGGAATTGAATGATTAACCGCAAAAAAGTCACAGCTAATCTTTCCCAGATTAATACGCTGACCAGGCTTAATCTCAATTAGCTTCGCGTTTTTTATCTTATGTTCTTCAAGCTTCCCTTCAATAAGCCCGAGCGTGAGCTTCGTGGCATAAATAGGCACTTCACGGTCGAGGTCTTTAAGCAAATATGGAAGCGAACCCGTATGGTCTTCATGCCCGTGCGTAACAACGATGCCGCGCAGCTTGTCGGCGTTTTCCAACACGTAGGTATAATCCGGAAGAATCAAATCGATTCCAGGATGATCGTCATCGGGAAACATGAGGCCTGCATCATCAAGCACCATGTCATTACCGCATTCTAAAACGGTCATATTCTTGCCAATGGCATCCAGGCCACCCAAGGGAATAACGCGCAATACTGCTTGCGAATCTGTACCTTTGGCATCAGACTTTCTTTTTGATTGCTTTCGTTGGTTTGTTTGAGATTTTGTTTTTTTGGGCGCACCAGAGCCAGCGCGCACCTTGGTTTCGCCGCGTTCACTACGCTTTGCCTTTCGCTCTTCTTCATTTAAGAGTTTAGGACGTTCGGGTTTGTCCCTGCGCACGTGCTTATACGTCTGCGTAGGCCTGCGACGCTTCTTGCCCGCTTTCGCGGACCCATTATGTTGTTCTTCCATGTAGTTCCTTAATCTACCTTGTATGGCAGACCAGCAATGCGCTCAGATCTAGAGCGCGCCCACTTCTTTAAGCACATCTTCTAAGTCGCGCGTTTGCTGCGCCGTCGCTTCAATGAGCGGAAGGCGCAAACCGCCAACGGGAACGCCTATGAGGTTGAGCGCCTGCTTGGTGAGAATGGGATTGGTTACTACAAAGAGCCCTTTCATAATGGGCATAAGCGCTTCGTGAGCAGCGCGAGCCGCATCCCAGTCCCCCGCAGCGCAGAGGTCTACCAGTTCCTTCATTTCCTTAGGCATCACATTACCAGCAGTACTGATAACGCCATGCCCGCCCTTTTCCATAAGCGGCAACGTCATAGAGTCGTCGCCTGAAAGCACCCAGAAACCTTCTGGTGCACCTTCGCAAATTTCAGCAATCTGGTCTATGTCGCCAGATGCTTCCTTCACATAGACAATTTGTTTTACGTCATTGGCCAGGCGCAATGTCGTTTCAGCTGTCATATTAAGCGAACAGCGCCCAGGAATGTTATAAAGCACTGTTGGAAGGTCAACTTCTTCAGCAATGGCCTTGAAGTGCTGATACAAACCTTCTTGCGGGGGCTTATTGTAGTAAGGCACAACGGCCATAATGCCTTGCGCGCCCAGCTTCTTGGCCTCCAGGCCCAATTCAATACTGCCAGCCGTGTTATTTGAACCCACGTTAGCAATAACAGGAACACGGCCTGCCGCCTGGTCAATAACCGTTTCAAAAAGTAGGAGCTTTTCAGCTGTGGTAAGCGTGGGGCTTTCCCCCGTGGTGCCACACACCAAAATAGAATCGCTTCCTCCGTCAATAAGAAAGTCGACCAGATTGCGAGTACGCGAAACATCCAAGCCAAGCTTATCGTCAAAAGGCGTAACCATGGCAGGAATCATGCGTCCGAAAATGGGTTCAGCTGTATTCATGGGGTGCTCCTTTTAAGCTATCGTTTTAAATGCCCATGTGTCATTACCTGTTTATTATCGCACGCTTTACAAAAACATGCGAGAAAGTATGTACGTATTTTGGCGGACGGCAACAGAGAGAATGCGTAGCCTTGCGAATCCATATGCACGTTTTTGGCAACGTGGGCAGTTAGTCCATAAAGTTTTCGAGCCCCACAATGAGGCCAGAGCGCTCCACTACACTGCGAATGCCAAGCAGCACACCAGGCATATAGCTTTCGCGGTCCCAGCTTTCATGCTTAATGGAAAGCGTTTGCCCCATGGAACCAAAGATGACTTCCTGGTTTGCAACAAAGCCCATGCTGCGTGCCGAATGAACAGGAACGCCGTCAACCAGCGCACCGCGCGCACCCGCACAGCCCTCAATTTCGGTTTCAGCACCAGGAGCCGCACTTTCAAAACCACGGGCTTCTGCAATCATCTGAGCCGTGCGCACAGCCGTTCCCGAAGGAGCATCCTTCTTGTTGCAATGGTGGTACTCAAACACTTCGGCTTCGGGAAAATAAGGTGCCGCTGCTTTGGCGAACTGCATCATAAGCACCGCACCCGTCGTGAAGTTAGGCGCCACAAAAAGACAGGTTCCTTCAGGCGCAAGCTTGGCCAATTCGTCAAGCGTTTCATTGCTCATTCCTGTAGTACCCACCACGCAGTCCACGCCAGCAGGAAGTGCTTTACGCAAATTGTCTGCAACCACGGCAGGGGCAGTAAAGTCAACTACTACGTCAAAGCCGCCCACTTCAAGTGCTTCATCGATGCTTTTATACACGGGGAATGCGCCGCTTTCACCATAAGGATCAATACCGCACACCACTTCCATGTCTTCTGCGGCGCTCACGGCATTCACTACGGTGGCACCCATGCGCCCAGCACATCCACATACGGCAACTTTAATCATGTTCTATCCTTTCTAAAAAATAGATTACCTGCCAAGGTAAATACATTTAAAACTATGAAAAATCTTATTTATAAACAGTGCTCCTGTGCCCAATCGAAAATACCTCAATTAGCAACACTTGGTCTTCTATAATGCAAAGTATTCGGTAATCACCAACGCGGTAACGCCATTCCCCACTCCTATTACCAGCCAAGCTTTTTCCATGTACACGCGGATTGCTGCACCCTTCAAGATTCTTGCCTATCCACGATGTAATAAGGCGCGCATCGAAAGGATCCATTTTCTTGAGCTGCTTTAAAGCAGCCTTGCTGTATTCCACCCGAAAAGCCATCTAGAGTCCCAGCTCAGCAAGAACCTGTTCGTGACTATAACGGGTTCCATCGTCTTCCGCAATGGCGGACCGCAGGGCTGCAAGATCTTCCTGGTCTTCAATCTTTTCAAAAACGGCATCGCGTATGAAGTCGGAAATGGTCTTGCCTTCGAACTTTGCATACTTGCGAACGATGGCTGCATCTACGTCGTCAACGCGCATGGTCATAGTAGACACTGTTTACTCCAATCATCGAGTTGAATACATTGTATTCTACCACGATTTATAAGAATAGAGAAGTGATATCAAGCAGAAGAACCCGCTTATGCAGGTTCTTCTAACGCTTGCCTATCTATACCTTATATGCTTAGGCTTTATTCTTCCTTCAGGCAACAAGCAGCCTAGCGATTGCGGTTGCGCGGCTTGCGATGCTCGCGGTTGCCGCCTTCGCGCTCGCCCCTACCGCGTGCCCCGAAGCCATCGCGATCGCCGCCATCGCTGGCGGGAGCTTCGGGCTTGTCGATGCGGTCAAGTGAAATCTTGCCTGTGACAGGATCGATCTCGATAACTTCAACCTCCACGGTGTCGCCCATGCCCAGCACGTCTTCAACGCGTGCAACACGGCCCTGAGCCATGCGCGAAATATGTAAGAGTCCGTCCTTGGAACCCGTCAACTTAATAAAGGCACCAAAGTCTTTAATGCCCACCACTTCACCGGTAAAGGTTTCGCCCAGTTCGGGCTCCTTCACGATGTCAAGGATGGCAGCCTTGGCCGCTTCACCCGCAGGGCCTTCAACAGCTGCAATATGCACCGTACCATCTTCTTCAATTTCGATGGTCGCGCCTGTTTCATCCTGCAGCGCGCGAATAACCTTGCCGCCCGTTCCAATAACGTCACGAATCTTATCAACGGGAATATGGATGGTTTCAATGCGCGGTGCATAGGGCGAAAGTTCTTCGCGCGGAGCCGCGATTTCTGCCAGCATGGCGCTCAAAATAAAGGCACGACCTTCCTTAGCCTGCTGGAGAGCCTTGCCCAAGATTTCGGTCGATAAGCCTTTTGCCTTGTTGTCCATCTGAAGAGCCGTAATGCCTTTGGACGTGCCGCAAACCTTAAAGTCCATGTCACCGAGGAAGTCTTCCAGACCCTGGATGTCGGATAGGATGACAACATCGTCACCTTCCTTGATAAGCCCCATGGCAATACCAGAAACGGGTGCCGAAATAGGCACACCGGCATCCATAAGGGCCAGCGTTGAACCACAGGTAGACGCCATGGATGAGCTGCCGTTCGATTCAAGCACTTCGCTTACCACGCGAATGGCATAGGGGAAGCTGTCTTCGTCGGGAAGCACGGGAAGCAGTGCGCGTTCCGCCAAGGCACCATGACCAATTTCGCGGCGCTTCGGCGCACCCATGCGGCCCACTTCGCCCGTGCAATAGGGCGGGAAGTTGTAGTGGTGCATATAGCGCTTGCCTTCTTCGGGCTCTATGGTGTCCAAACGCTGGCCATCGCGCAGCGTTCCCAAAGTGCAAATGGAAAGCGCCTGGGTTTGACCACGCTGGAACAAGCCTGAGCCATGAACGCGCGGCAGATAACCCGGGCGAATATAGAGCGGACGAATTTCGGTAGCACTACGCCCGTCAACACGCTCGCCGGTTCCTATAACCATGGCGCGCATGGCATGCTTTTCAAGCGCCTTACAGGCAGCAGCAATATCTGCTCCCCAGGCCTCGCGCTCTTCTTCGCTAAAGTCGTTTTCCTTGATAGAAGCTTTCAGGGCTTCAACCTTTTCAACGCGGCTTTGCTTGTCGGCGTCGCGCAAAGCAGCAGCCATTTCAGCCTCGTGAGCATTCACGCGCTCGGCAATTACTGGGTCGGCTTCATGGATCTTGTACTCAAGCGGCGTGATGTCGCACTTGTCCAGGAAGCGCTGCTGTGCCTTGCAGAATTCAGCAATGGCTTCCTGACCAAATTCCATGGCAGCCAACATATCTTCTTCAGTTATTTCATGGGCACCCGCTTCAACCATCGAAATGAATTCGGCGGTACCAGCGATGGTCAGCTCTACATCGGATGTTTCCTGTTCGGCATAAGTGGGGTTGACAATCCACTCACCCGTTTCAGTGTTGCGCGCAATGCGCACACAGGCAGCAGGGCCTTCGAAGGGAGCACCGCCAGCCATGAGCGCAGCAGAAGCACCGCCAACGCAAATGCAATCAGGTGGGTTTTCGCCATCGCATACAAAAGACGTAGCAACAACGTGCACTTCCTGCTTGAAGCCCTCAGGAAAACCAGGGCGGATAGGACGGTCAATCATGCGGGCGGTCAGCGTGCCTTTTTCACTCGGACGGCTTTCGCGCTTCAGATAGCCCCCAGGAATACGGCCAACCGCATACATCTTTTCAATAAAGTCTACGGTCAGCGGGAAGAAGTCGTAATCTTTTTCTTCCTGGGATACGACTGCTGTTACTAAACAAGTGGTGTCACCCTGGGTAACCAAAACGGAACCGGTTGTCTGCTTGGCTATTTCTCCCGTTTCAAGACGATACGTTTTTCCATAGAGTTCGAATTCTTCAACTACTTTGTTCATGCTTCTTTTTCAACTTTCTCTTCATTTCCCATACGCCCCATTGCGCATGGACCTCCATATACGACAAGCCCGCCATATAAGGCGAGCTTGCAAAAAACTAGATGTTGTCGCGGATACCCAACTTGGCGATAAGTTCACGGTATTGCTGGATATCACGATTCTTGATGTACTTCAGCAAACCACGACGCTTACCAATAAGCATCATGAGGCCACGACGGGAATGATTGTCCTTCTTGTGCGTCTTCAGATGCTCGGTCAGATTGGAAATACGTTCGGAAAGGATAGCAACCTGTACTTCTGCTGAGCCAGAGTCGCCTTCACCCTTGCCATATTCCTTAATGAGTTCTGCTGTGCGTTCTTTGGAAATGCTAAGCTTGTCAGCCATAGTTTCCACCTTTCTTTTCCTGCCAACCTGCGCCTGCAGGCAGCGCTGGGACTTATCCACTTCTAACTGGGAATGCATGCCAGGTGGCGCGTGCAATCTAAGATAGAAGTAATACTGCGTTTTTGCAGCGCGAAGTATTCTAGCGAAGTGTAACGACCTGCGCAAATACTTGTGTGCAAGGCGTGAAAGGACACATTGGTTCCGTCGATATATGAAGTTTTGAGCTGCATCAAAAGAGGCCGCAGGTAAGCAATTGGTTAAGCGCTTTTGAGTTGATGTTTTGGGTTTCGCGCAACCAACGATTGCAAAAATGAAGCACGGCGAAGGAGGCTTCAACGGGAACCTTCATGGCAAGGATTTCATCAAAGGTTGCACCAAGAAGAACCTGTGCCCAACGTAGGCTTTCTGCTTCAATCTGCACGCAATCAAGGGTATTTCTGCATGCACCACATACATAACCCCCATCGAGGAATGAAAATGCGACAAGCACATCACTACCCTTCGATGCTTGGATTGTTTCATCCAGGGCCTTGCCGCAGGAAATGCAACGGTCAAGGACAGGACGCACGCCCAGCAAGGCAAACAGCTTTATAAGGAAGGCGGCCGTGATAGCTGGCATATACTCTTCGACCACTCCATCAAAATGCGCAAGGGCCGATGTAGCCATGGCATACAAGTGTTCAACGGGCAGCTCAGGCAAGGCCACCTGCGCCAAGCAATCCAGAATAGGTGCCGCTGCATAGGTAGCCGCCACGTTTGCGCGAACTGCATCGTGGCTGTTCAAAAGCTGGGGCTCACGCGCAATATCTAAATTGCGCCCGCGCACAAGCATGACCTCGCTTTCGCAAAAGAGGTCGAGACGCGTCGCAAAGCTACTGGTAGGTTTCCGTGCGCTTTTTGCCACCGCTTTTATGAGCGAACCGTCGCCCGCAAGCATGGTAAGGATAAGATCGGCTTCACCGAGTTTGGTTTTCTTAAGCACCAGCACCGTTGCATGGTAGTTCGGGCCAGCACTCATGCCTACATGCCTTCCCCATAGCCGAAGCGACGAATCTGGTTAAGGTCGCGACGCCAGTTTTTGCGCACCTTGACATGCAAATCCAAAAACACGCGGCTTCCCAGCAGCTGTTCTAAGTCCTGGCGGGCTTCAGTGCCAACGCGCTTAAGGGCCGCGCCCCCCCTGCCAATAATCATGCCCTTCTGGCTTTCGCGCTCCACGTAAATCGTTGCGTAAATACGATCCAGTTTTTTCTTTCGGTCGTATTCCATTTCTTCCACCACGACGCCAATGGCATGGGGTATTTCATCGTGGAAGGAGCGCAGGATTTTTTCGCGTATAAATTCGGCAACCACCACTTCGATGGGCTGGTCCGTTTCCATGTCAGCAGGAAACCATTGGGGTCCTTCAGGCAATAAGCTAGCACACACGTTCACGAAAGCATCGACACCTTGCCCATCAAGAGCAGATACCACGCATATAGCATCCCACCCAAGATGTTCAGCGGCAGCATCGATTTGCGCATCGATAGTTTGCTTGTCGCACAGGTCTGCCTTGTTTATGACAAGAATCTTCTTGGCTTTGCTCGCTTTAACATGCTGCAATACCCATTCATCACCCGCACCGAGCGGCTGGCTTGCATCAAGCAAGAAGGCCACCGCATCTATGCCGTCGAGCGCTTGTAAGGCACTCGCGTTCAATTCTTCGCCTAACACATCATGGGGTTTGTGCAAACCCGGCGTATCAACAAGCACCAACTGGAAGCTGTCGCGCGTCAATACCGCACGAAAGCGATGGCGGGTTGTTTGCGCCGTGTTGGACGTAATGGCAATTTTTTTGCCCATGATGGCATTGAGCAGCGTCGACTTGCCCGCATTGGGGCGACCGAGCAGGGTCACGAAACCACTTCGATATGTTGGCTTTCTAGAATCCAAAAATCTTCGGTATAAAAATAATCATGCCAATAATAAGTGAAGCAGCAGAAAAAACGAGAACGCCGCCAGCTGCTACATCCTTTGCGCGTTTTGCCTGAGGGTGGAAAGTCTTAACCGAAAGATCAACCATGTCTTCAACGGCAGTATTTATACATTCAGCACCCAAAACCGCACCGATGCAAAAAATAATAGCGAGCCATTCTATAGCAGACACACGAAAGATGAGACCAAGCACGATAGCTACAAGGGCAACGGCTGCCTGAATGCGGAAGTTCCTGCCCTTTGCCGCAGCCTTAATGCCGTCAAACGCATGGGCGAAGGACTCGGCGAAATTGGTCTTTTCCCCGCTCGGCTTCAACTAGAGCGCCCTCCAAGCATTCAATAGTTCCTGTTCACGCGCTTCCATGACTTTGGCTTCATCATCCTTTTCGTGGTCCATGCCACAGAGATGCAAAATACCATGCACGAGCAATAACTCGAACTCTTCAACAATACTGGTGCCGTAATCATCCGACTGCGCCGCAGCTACATCGGGGGCAATAACAATGTCCCCCAGTTCATAAGGAGCATCTTCCGCTCTAGAGCTGCTTAGCTCGTCTTCGACATTGTCACATTCAAAAGAAAGGACATCGGTGGGGCCCTCTATGCCCCGATACTCCTTGTTGAGGCGCGCCATTTCTTCGTTATCAATAAAGGTCACCGAAACTTCAGCATTGCTGGGCAGCTTCATGTGTTCCATGGCAAAGGCGCAGATGCCTTCAACGTTTACTTCTTCAACAAGGTCAGCGCCATGCTCTATATTCACTAATACTTCCATGTTCTACTCCTTGCAAGCGGTATAAACTCCAACAAAGCCGAAGCCTTAAATCTTCAACCCGTCTGCGGGGTCTTTTTGCTCACGCACCGCCATGTCGGCTTCAAGGGCATTGTCATAGGCGCTCACAATAGCCTGCACGAGTGAATGGCGCATAACGTCCTTGCCCGTAAAGTCACAAAAAGCAATGCCGTCGATGCCGTCTAAAATACCCCGCACCTGTTTAAGGCCAGACACGCCGCGGGCTATATCGATTTGCGTGGTGTCGCCCGTAATGACCATTTTCGACCCAAAGCCTAAGCGCGTCAAAAACATCTTCATCTGTTCGGGTGTGGTATTTTGCGCCTCGTCCAAGATGATGAAGCTGTCGTTTAAGGTACGCCCGCGCATGAAGGCTAAGGGCGCAATTTCGATAACCCCATCGTCCAGATAGCGGTTTGCGCGCTCCATGTCGCACATATCAAAGAGGGCGTCATAGAGGGGGCGAATATAGGGGTCAACCTTTTCATTTAAGGTGCCAGGCAAAAAGCCCAAGCTCTCCCCCGCTTCAACAATCGGGCGCGTCAAAATAATACGGCCGATCTCCTTGCGCTTGAGCGCCGCCACGGCCATAGCCATAGCGAGGTAGGTCTTGCCCGTGCCCGCAGGACCAATACCGAAGGTAATCGTGTTTTTACGAATAGCATCTACGTAGGTTTTTTGCCCTGCCGTTTTCGGGCGCAGCGCGCGGCCGCGGTAGGTAAGCAGGATGTCATCGCGCAAAGCTGACGGCGCATAGTCGCCACTGCGCAAAAGGTCGATGGAATTGCGCACGTAGGCCTGGTCGGGAACGCCGCCCGCTTCAATATATTTAATAAGTTCGTTGAAAAGCGTTGTCAGCACCTGAATTTCGTCATGGCTGCCGCTTAAAGAAACCGCATTGCTGCGCACAGTCACCCGTGCATCAAAGGCGTCTTCAACGAGATGCAAAAGTTCGTCACCATTGCCTACCACCAAGGCCATGTCAATTGAATCCGGTACGTTAAAGGTAATGTTGGTATCACTGGTCATAAATGTATTGTTCCATCCTTTTCATCGTAGGTGCGCAAGCGAGCTTCTACCAAAGTACCCACTTGCATGCTTTCGGGCACCTGCACTTCGTAGTACGACTCACTCATGCCGCGCCCGTTGGCTTCTATTAGTATACGCTCTTGACTACCCAATCTGGCGCAGGCATCAAGGCGGCGCAACTCGTTTGCCACAATCTGCAGGCGCTCCATGCGCTGGGCCTTTACATCGGGTGCTATTTGGTCGCTGCGCTCAGCTGCCGGCGTGCCTTCACGCCGCGAATAGCGAAAGATATGCATGCGCGAAAAGCCACAGGCGCGTGCCACCTCCAGCGTCTGCATAAAGTCGTCTTTGGTCTCGCCAGGGAACCCAACGATAACATCGGTCGTAAGCGAAAGCCCTGGAATGGCCCTACGAAGTTTTTGAATGGTCGCAGCGTATTCTTCTGCGCTGTACCGACGCGCCATGTCATGCAATATCTTTGAAGAACCACTTTGCAGGGGCACATGCAAATGCCGACATACCATACCGTCCTCTGTCGCAAGAAGCTCGATGAGCGCATCGTCGATTGTAACGGGCTCGATGCTTGAAATCCGAAAGCGTGTTTCAGGAGCTGCCGCGCGCAAACGACGTATCAGGCTAGCCAAACCAAGGCCATCATCAAAGTAGGCTCCGAGGTCTATGCCGGTTAAAACTATCTCGCGCACACCCGCTTCGGCATAGCTCTTTACTTCATCAAGCACCTGCCGGGCAGGAACCGACCATGCCTTTCCGCGTGCCACGTGAACAATGCAATACGTGCAGGCATTGTCGCAGCCATCTTGCACCTTTATGCCAACACGCGTTGGAAAAACTTCGCCCAAGCGCAAAAGAGCGGGCACGTGTTCATATTCAGCAGCGTGCTTGTGTCCGTGGGCTGTTTCTTCGCCGCTTCCAAGCTCTGCCAGAGCAAGACACTCTGGAATAACGTGGGCCTTGTCAACAACGCGCACCTGGGAAGAAAGGGCTTCACAGGCCCGTGGGTCTATTGTTGCCGCACAACCTGTTACCAAAACGGGTGCACCCGCATTGCGTGCAACAGCACGGTTTACTTCCTTGCGGGTTTTACGGTCTGCTTCTGCGGTAACCGTGCAGGTATTCACAATGGCGACATCGGCCCCTTCGTCAACCATGTCCCAGCCAGCGGCCAGCAAGGCCGCTCCTATGGAATCGGACTCCACCCGATTCACCTTGCATCCTAGGTTCACGAGGGAAAACTTCATTGAAGGCCGCCGAGTTCATAAAGCGTAAGGGCAGGAGCAACAAGACCCGCTGTTTCGGTACGCAAAATATTGGGACCAAGGGTAACGGCGTAGGCATGCTTATTGCAAGAACAGAGACGGGATACTTCCGCTTCGGTCAGGCCACCTTCGGGGCCCACGACTACCGCAATGCGTGCATCCTGGCGTGGAGTAAGAGTATCGGCAAGTGCAGTATCAAGCGCGGTTTTAATGTTTAGGCCCTGTGCTTGTTCCCATGCAACAATAACACAGGTGGCACCCGCTATCATGGCACAGGCGTCGTCGATACTTACCGGTTCGGCTATTTCGGGGATTGAACGCAGGCCTGCCTGCATGGCAGCACTTTTCGCGATGGCCTCCCAACGTTCAACGCGTGCTGCTGCCTTTTTGCTATCGAGCTTAATGACAGAGCGCTCGCATATAAGGGGGACAAATGCCGCAACACCGATTTCGGTGGCATGGCGCACAACTTCGTCAAACTTATCAGCTTTAGCAAGCCCTTGGAGCAAAATGACCTGAGCAGTTTCTTCAGCAGCGCCTTCGCGTGCACAGATACGCACTACCAAATCGTCGTCGAAAGAGACAATCTCACATTCAAAATAGTCGCTGGCTGCATCAATGATGGCAAGGTGTTCCCCTACTTTGAGACGCAAAACACGCGCATGTTTAATGTCAGCAGGTGAAAGACGCAGGGCAAAAGCTTGATCGCTTTCTTCGGCCAGCACTTGATTGTTAAGAAAGAATCGATGCAGGCTCATAATTAGTTAAAGACGTCACGAATCTTTTGGAAGGGAGTGCGTGCAGAAGAAACCTCTTCGCCCATTTCATTGGCAAGTTCCTCTAGAATTTCACGCTCGCGTTTAGAAAGTTTCTTAGGAACTTCAACGTTGACGTGAGTAAAAAGATCACCTCGGGCTTCACTCTTAAACTTGGGCATGCCATAGCCTTTGGTACGCACCACCTGATTATTCTGGCAGCCTTCAGGAATGCGCACCTTAACCTTTTCGCCTTCCAGAATGCCATCGACTTCAATTTCGGCACCCAAGCAAGCCTGAACAATAGAAATATTCACGAGCGTATGCAAGTTATCGCCTTCACGCTGGAAATAGTCGTGCGGACGTATGCGACAGGTCACGATAAGGCTACCGGATTCTGCGCCCTGCATGCCTGCTTCACCAAAACCGGTCAAGCGCAGCTGCTGACCATCGCGAATACCCACGGGTACTTCAACGGTTACGCGCTGGCGGTCGGGAACGCGACCCTGGCCTTCGCATTCGGGGCATGGGTTTTCGATAGTTTCACCTGTGCCACCACAGTGCGGACAGGTTGAAGCCGTTTGCATGTCGCCCAAGAAGGTGCGCTGCACGGTAACCACACGCCCGCGACCACCGCATTCAGGGCAGGTCACACGCTTGCCGTCCTCGCCCATACCATTGCCACCACATTCAGGGCAAGGCGCTAAACGGTCATAAACGATTTCCTTCTTTACGCCAGAAGCAACTTCTTCCAAGGTCAGGCGCAAGCCCACGCCCATGTCGCGGCCTTCACGACGCACGGTCGCACCCATGCCGCCCATGCCGCCGAAGAAGCTGCTAAACAAGTCGCCCATGCCAAAGCCGCCGCCGAAGAGGTCTTCAAGGTCCACATAGGCAGGCCCCGAACCAGCCGCACCAGGAATGGTGCCAAAGCGGTCATACTGAGCGCGTTTGTTGGGGTCGGAAAGAACGTCGTAGGCTTCATTGAGTTCTTTGAATTGCTCTTCGGCGTTCGGTGCTTTGTTCACATCAGGGTGAAGTTGACGCGCCTTGTGGCGAAAGGCTTTTTTAATTTCGTCGTCGGTAGCGTTGCGCGCCACCCCAAGTACTTCGTATAAATCTGCTGCCATGCTGCTCTGTATGCCTTCCTATGAATTATCTGAAGCAGTGTCGTCCATTAATGCCTCGCGCGCGGCACGCACCGCACGAATAACCTGGGCATAATTCATGCGCGTGGGGCCAATAACGGCAATCACGCCCGTCTGGGGTCCGAGGCCATATTTGCTTGCCACAACGGAAACGCCACTTAAAAGCTCGTTTTCATTTTCGTGCCCAATGCGCACCACCGTTTCATCTTCTGCTTCAGCCGCATCAACAATTTCCATCAGCACGGTTTCATCCTCAAGCGTTTGCACCACGGGCAAAATAGCCTGGGGGCGCGCAAACTCGGGCTGTTGAAGCAAGGTGGACAGACCGCTCATCTGCCCAATATTAAGCGACATGGTTTGAGGCGGCACCGCAATAGAAAGACACTCAGTCAAACGAGCTAGGGCCGCCGTGGTTTCGCGGAGTAAGCGGTCAACCTCGTCTGCCTGCTGGCGAGCCTGTTCAACCGCCTGAAGGAATTGTTCGTCGCCACTTTCATCTTCGGGCAGTTCCTTGGCAAACAAATCGTCGACAAAGGAACGATAGCCGAAGTCGGTTGGGATACGCCCCGCAGACGTATGCGGTTGCCTAATATATCCCGCGTCTTCAAGCGCAGACAGTTCGTTACGCACCGTCGCAGAACTAACACCTAACTGGTAGTTTTCTACGAGTGTGCGCGAACCAACAGGCAGGGCATGATGAACATACTCTTCAATAAGAGCTGCCAGCACGCGTTGTCGCCTATCCGAAAGCACGGACTTCTCCCCTTTTTTCAGCGTATTAATTACAAGCATGCATTTTAGCAGCCTGTGTGCGAGAGTGCTAAGGCTGCTACGAAACTGTCATAAAGAAAAAAATGCTTAGGGCGCTAAATCGAGCAGCGTCGCGAAGAGTTCGTTGCCGCACAGCCAGCCTTGTGTGGTAGGAACCAGGCGATCGCCTTCCCAGCGCGCAAGACCGCGCTCGATTAATTCATCGCAGACTTCATCGAAGCTGGCAAAAGTTTGGCGCGCACGGTCTATGAGTTCAGGACCGATGCCCACCGTCATACGCATACCAAGCATGAGGTCTTCAGCCAAGGCTTCCACGGCCGTCAGTTCTTCCTGCACTTCACCGCCCGAGTCGAAGCGAAAGCGCGCTTCACTATTTTGGGCCATGCTGATAGCGCCTTTGCCCAGCCCCAGGTATGGCACGCCCGTCCAGTAGGCAATGTTATGCCTGCATTCGAAACCAGGGCGCGCATAGCTTGCCACCTCATAGCGCTGCATGCCGGCCGCCTGCAGCACTTCAGCCGCTAATTCCATGCAGTCCGCCTGAAAGTCAGAATCAACATCGGGCATTTCGCCAGCAGCCACCATGTTGGCGAAAGGCGTTCCTTCCTCGATGGTCAAGGGGTACACGCTTATATGCATCGCGCCTAAACTGATTGCTTCTTCCAAACTGCGACGAAAGCTTTCAAGATTCTGCCCTGGGATACCGCACATAAGATCAACGCTCACATTTTCAAAGCGCTCCTTCGCAGCCGCAAGTGCATCGCGTGCCTGCTTGGCTGTGTGAATACGGCCGAGGGCTTGCAATTCGGCGTCATTGAAGCTCTGTACTCCAATTGAGAGGCGATTCACGCCCAAGGCCCACAAGTCACGCACCATCCGCCCATCAAGGCTGTCGGGGTTTGCTTCGATGCTACATTCGACGTCTTCAGTCAAATGCATCGTAAGCGACAAGGTATAGAAGAGCTCTGTTAAGTATTTTTGCCCGAGGAAGGTAGGCGTGCCACCGCCCATATAAACCGTGCGCACCCCTCCCAGAAGTTCATTGCGGCCCGCACGTCGTATGGCAAGAATCATGTCGTCAGTATAGGCGCGCAACTCAGGAGACGCGTAGTCGATGGACTGGGTCGCAAAGTCGCAATACAAGCAACGCTGCTTACAGAAGGGCACATGAATGTAGAGGGCGCCATAGGGCTCTTGGTTGGGAAGCATGAGAGAGTGTTCCATTAGGTGCCCACCTCCTGCTGGGACAGGTGCGAAAGCAAAGCGTCAAAAGCTTTGTCAAAATCTTCAGCGGTCGAACAGGTATTAAACATCCCCCGGGCGGCGGCCGCCCCAGGAATACCTTTTACATACCAACAAGCATGCTTGCGCATACGAAGCACGCTGCGCGGTTCGCGCTCGTGCAAGAGATGGGCATGCAGCCGCGCCATTTCAATACGCTCTTCAAAGCTAGGGAAAGGCAATTCGTTCAAGTTAGGTGTTTGATTCGATTTGAGGGCAGCAGATATTTGAGCGAAAATCCAGGGATTGCCTTGAGCACCACGTGCAATAAGGATGGCATCACAGCCTGTTTGATCAAAAAGCGCGCATGCATCTTCTGCGGAAAACACATCGCCATTGCCAATCACAGGGATTGCAGCAGCTGCTTTCGTGCGCGCAATGCAGTCCCAGTCGGCACGCCCCCTATACATCTGAGTGGCAAAACGACCGTGAAGTGCTATAGCAGCAGCACCCGATTCCTGCGCTATGTGCGCGAAATCGACGCAGGTCTCTTCCCCGTCGTAAAAGCCTCGCCGCGTTTTAACAGTAACAGGCACCTGAACCGCCTGGGCCACGGCAGACGTAATCTGCGCCGCAAGCGAAAGGTCTTTGATAAGCGCTGCGCCATCGCCCTTGCCAGCTATTTTTTTCACGGGGCAGCCCATATTGATATCGATGACCGCCAGGCGCTCACCCAACTCTTGTTCAATCCACTTGGCTTGGTCAGCCATGGTTTGAGGCTCGTGCCCAAAAATCTGTACCCCAACGAGGGCCTCACCATCGTAAAGATCAACCAGATGCGCCGTGCGTTCGTTGGCGTAACTTAAGCCTTTAGCGGACACCATCTCCGTAAAGGCAAGGCTTGCACCCTGTTCGGCACACAGCTGTCGAAAAGCGGGGTCACTGACGCCTGCCATCGGCGCCAACATGACCCTATGGGTAGAAAGAAACGATCTGTAGTCGGCAGCTTTCAAAAGAATACTCTAGGTCCACCTACGCTTCGCTTTCATACTCGCAGTGGAGCACGGAGGGTTTAGGATGGGTATCGGATTGGTTCGCAGCGTCATTAATCATCAACTTTTAATATCGCCATAAAGGCCTCCTGCGGCACTTCAACATTGCCAATAGCCTTCATGCGCTTCTTGCCTGCCTTCTGCTTTTCGAGCAGCTTGCGCTTACGCGTAATGTCGCCGCCGTAGCACTTTGCAAGCACGTCTTTGCGCTTGGCACCCACGGTCTGACGCGCCAATACACGCCCGCCAATGGCTGCCTGGATAGGCACTTCAAACATCTGGCGCGGAATAATGGCTTTCAGTTTTTCGCAGAGTACGCGCCCACGGTCGTAGGCCTTGTCGCGATGCACAATAAACGAAAGCGCATCAATGGGCTTGCCCGAAAGCAGAATATCAAGCTTCACCAAATTCGATGTTTGGTAGCCCGCCAGTTCATAGTCAAGCGACGCATAGCCCTTGGTTGAACTCTTCAGCTTGTCGAAGTAATCCAAAATAAGTTCAGACAAAGGAATGTCCCACAGCATTTCGACCGTGGTGGGCGAAAGATAATTCATCGTCTTAAAGCTCCCCCGGCGCGCTACCGTAAGGTCCATCACCGCACCTACGTAGTCAGGCGGAATAAGAATCTTAGCTTCCAGATACGGTTCTTCCACGTGGTCGATTTCGCCCGGGTCGGGCATTTCTTGCGGCGAATGCAGGGACAGCATACTGCCATCGGTCTTGTAAACGTGGTATTCAACCGAAGGAGCAGTCGCAAGCAAATCCAAATCGAATTCGCGCTCGAGCCTTTCCTTCACGACCTCCATATGCAAGAGGCCCAAAAAGCCCACCCGGAAACCAAAGCCCAGCGCATGGCTCGTTTCAGGTTCATAGACTAAGGCAGGGTCATTCAAGGCAAGCTTTTCTAAAGCGTCGCGCAAATCTTCATAGTCGTCAGAATCTATGGGAAAGAGCCCCGTAAACACCATGGGCTTTACATCGCGATAACCAGGCAGTGGTTCTTCCACCCCACCCGTTGCCAAGGTAATGGTGTCGCCCACTTTGACCTGAGCCGGATCCTTGAGTCCGGTTACAAAGTAGCCCACTTCACCCACCCCAAGGGTTTCACAGGGCACTTCAGCAGGACGGCGAATGCCGACTTCTTCCACAAGTGCTTCGGCGCCAGTTGCCATCATGCGCACACGACCGCCTGTTTTCAGTTGGCCGTCCACCACGCGCACAAGCGCCACCACGCCGCGATAGGCGTCAAAGTACGAATCGAAAATCAAAGCACGCAAGGGGGCTGTTTTATCGCCCACGGGGGACGGTATGTTATATACCACCGCTTCAAGCAAGTCGTGTACGCCTTCGCCCGTCTTGCCGCTTGCGAGCACAGCATCATCTGCCGGAAGCGCCAGGGCTTCTTCGATTTCAGCGCGCACCCGTTCCGTGTCGGCCGAAGGAAGGTCAATCTTGTTAATGAGTGGAATTATTTCAAGGTTGGCGTTCATTGCCATCATGGCGTTGGCAACCGTCTGCGCTTCCACGCCCTGGGTTGCGTCAACCACAAGGACTGCGCCTTCGCAGGCCGCCAGGGACCGCGACACTTCATAGGTAAAATCCACATGACCAGGCGTATCAATCAAATTAAAGTGATAGGTCTGCCCGTCGTCTGCCACATAGTCCACGCGCACCGCCTGACTTTTAATGGTAATACCGCGTTCCCGTTCGATGTCCATGGAGTCAAGCAACTGTTCAGTCATGTCGCGGCTTGCCACCGTACCCGTTTGTTCCAAAACACGGTCGGACAAGGTCGACTTGCCGTGGTCGATGTGAGCAATGATGCTGAAGTTGCGTATGTATTGCGGGTCTATACTCATAACCTGTTTACTATACCGTATGTAGCGCAGGATTATGCGCACGGGGGGCGCCCTGCGCAAGATATCGAGACAAGCCCAGACGGCATTATCTGCGGCGAATTTGTGGTCGGAAGGTTATTTTGCAAACAATTGAACACAAAAGCCGTGTTCATGTGGTACTATTTCGTGGTTTTCGTTTAAAACAAATAGTCAGTAAACATTTGGAGGAACAAAAGTGGCGAACATTAAAAGCCAGAAAAAACGTAACTTAACGAACGAAAAAGCGCGCATGCGTAATCGCGCTGTTCGTGCTGAAATCAAGACTGCAACCCGTGCTGTCAAAGATGCCGTAGCCGCTGGCGACGGTGCCGCAGCAATCGCTGCAGCCCATAAGGCTTGCAAACTGATGGACCGCGCGGTAACCAAGGGCGTTCTGCATAAGAACCAAGCTGCTAACCGCAAGAGCGGTGTTATGAAGCTTGCCAACACAGTTGCAAGTGCTGAAGACATTGCGGGCTACAAGGCTCCTGAAAAGAAGGCTCCGAATAAGACCGGTGCCCCGAAGAAGGCTGCTGCCAAGGCCGAACGCAAGAAGGCTATGGAAGAAGCCCAGAAAGCTAAGGACAAGAACCGCAAAGAAACTCAGAAGGCTCAGGCTGCTGCCGCTGAAAAGCGTGCTAAGGAAGAAGCCGAAGCCGCCGCTGCTGAAGCTGAGGCCGCTGCTGCTGAGGAAGCTGAAGCTGCTGAAGGTGAAGCAGAAGCTGCTGAAGAAGCAGCTGAGGAAGCTCCTGCTGAAGAAGCTCCCGCTGAGGAAGCTGCTGAAGAATAAGTATTCGGATTCATCCGCATATCAAGAACAAAAAAGCCACCTCATGTGGCTTTTTTGTTTGAGACAAACACATATTCAAATGCCCAACGCAAGGCCGTGCGGCAGGCGCCCTTACAAACGTCCAATCACGGAAAGATACCAATCCTGGAATGCGGTTTCAGGATCGGTCCCGCTTTTCATTGCTTGTTCGGCATCGCGCGCATGCAAGAGTGCCAGGCGCAGTTCTTCGCCCGTAAAAGCTTGTGCCCAGCGGGCATGATTCTTCACGCGCCAGTCTGGAACACCCAAATAGGATGCCAAGGTATTAATCTGTCCACGTTCGCCAAGGCTGCGCGCAGCAATAAGTTCGCGGATGCGCGTCACGCACATGGCAAGTAAAGCGTAAGGTGTTGTTGATTCCATACGGGTGCGCAACATCAAACACTTCTCGACATTACGCGACGAAAAGGCATCCACAAACTCCCACGGTTTTGCTTCGGCGGTACGGCTTACCATCGCAGCAACTTCACTGTCGTTGATAGGGTCAGTTCCACGGTGAGCAAGGGCGAGCTTTTGCAATTCCGCATCGAGGGCCACGGTGTTTTCACCAATCAGGTCCACCAGCAAACTGGCAGCAGAATCGGTAATCACTACACCATGTGACGTTGCCATAGCCCGAACCTGGGTAGGCAGCTCGCGTAATTTTGGAGGCGCGCAGTCGATGATGGCATTCGGCCCCATCTTGGCAACCGCTTTGTACAGGCGCGTATTCTTAGCAAGACCGCTTGCGATAAGGCACAAAACGGTTGTTTCGCTTGGGGACTCAAGATAGCTAATAATCTGTTCCTGGTCGTCCTTTTTCAGTCGATCGACCACATCCACCTGAACTAAGCGCACATCAGAGGCGAATGGCATCGTATTGCACGCTGCCACAATGGCTTCCCCCGTTGCCGTTTCCCCATTGAAAGTATCAGAATTAAAAGAAAGGTCGCCCGATTTTTCGATACGTTCGCGCAAGCGCTCAACAACGCGCTGGCGTTTCAGTTCATCAGTACCCGTAATAAGATAGGCAGCTAAAAGAGGTTGTTCTGCATTTTTGACCATGTGTTCATTCTACCTAAGCGTGCTTACTTTCAAGCTTGAAGCCTCAATTATGCACACAACATCCCCGCTCGTGTCGGTTCGCAGTATTTCAACCTCGGCTTCTTCAAGCAAAGCAAGCGTATCTGGGTTTGGATGACCATAGCGGTTATTCTGCCCGGCACTTATGAGGGCAATACGTGGTGTCAACACCTCAAGCAATTCAGGGCTGAGGGCATGTTTCGATCCGTGATGCCCAACTTTAAGAATGTCAACCGAATCGAGCTCGCCTTTTGAAGCAAGCGTATCAAGCACTTCGGTTTCGGCGTCGCCACAAAAAAGCGCCGACGCATCCCCCACGCCATCTGAGTTCGCATCTATTTCAATGCGCACGACAAGGCTGTCGTCGTTACCACCTTCATCAACAAAGCTTTCGGGCGCAAGCACCCGAGCAGAAAAAGCACCCCAGGAAAAGGCACTACCACATTCAAGGCCTACAAGAGGAATGTCCCCTGCCGAAAGGCGAAGCGACCGGCAGTTAAAGCAAGAACAGTCTAATAAATCTTTAGCAACCAAAACGCGGTCGACTTCGACAAACTGTATGATACTGGGAAGTGCTGCGCAGTGGTCGCTGTCGGGATGGCTTATAAGCACAGCATCCAAATGATGTACACCTGAACGCGCAAGCGCTTGCAACACGGCGCTATCCTGGTTACCTGTATCAATGAGCAGGGCATCTTTTCCGCTTCGTAGCACGAAAGCGTCACCCTGCCCAACATCAAGCATCACAATTTCGGTACCGTGGCTTGTCGGGGCACACACGATCAAGGCGAGCGCAAAAGCAAGGAGGCTGCTTACCAGTGAAGCAGCGGCTTTCCAGCTTGGGCGGGGCCATAGCTTAATAATTGCGACACCTGCAGAAAGGGTCGTAAACGCAATAAGCCACCACGGAGCAGAAACAACCGTTGCAGCATAGGGAACGTTGGCAAGCAAGGTGAGGGTGTCACAAAACAATTGCGCAAAGCCTACGGCAAGCACGCAAAAAAGAGGTGCATGAAAAAGCGCACTGAGCACAGCGGCAAGCATACCCCCTACGCAGAGTATGGCAAACACAGGTGCTACCAAGACATTAGAGAGCGGAGCAATAAAAGAGAGCTGCCCGAAGAGAGAAACCGTAATAGGCAAGGTGCAAAACAGGGCCGCAAAAGTCATCCCTAGTATTTCGCAAAGCGGACGTGCACAATTCAAAAAAGTATAGATCCACCAGGAAAAATAGCCTGAAAACAATACGATACCTAAGGTGGCAGCAGCAGACAGAGCAAGCGACGTTGAAAGAGCTAACTGCGGCTGCAAGGCAAGAAAGACGATGATGCATACGGAAAGCGAATTAAGTGCCATGTTACGCCGCTTCCCGAAAAAAGCGAAGAGCAGGCACAACACCATGGCGCATGCGCGAACAGCAGAGTGAGGCGCCCCTGTGAAAAGAACATAGGCAACGACAAACACCGCTTGGAAACAGATTGACAGGCGTTTTGGAAAGCGCAGTATTTGCAAAAGGAGGGCAAGGGCTGCAACCGCTATGGAAAGATGGGCGCCTGAAACCGCAACTATATGAGCCAAACCGCAACGCTTTACCGTGCCATAGAAAGGACTAGCAAAAAGCGAGCCCCTGTCTCCAAAGGCAATCGAGCGTAATAGGAGTACTCCTTCACCAGAGGAGGACTGATACTCAGAAAGCCCTGCTTCACGGATGTGCGCAATAAGGCCGAGCGGACCTTTAGGTTTGCGCAGGTCAAGGTCATAGGGCGTAATACTTCCTACGCAGCCTTTGCGCCAGTAATAAGACTGAGCCGCTTGGGAAGGAGCGCGGATTGAGCATTGCTTGTAAAACACGTCCCAACACAGCGCATCTGAATCTGCAGGTAGATTAACACGTACCCGGAAACTATTCCCCGCCTCATCGCTTGCAATGGCTATGCTGTAGCGACCGTATTCAGATTCGTGCACATCTTCAACTATCTGAAAACGGTACTGGGTAAGACCATTT
Source organism: Eggerthellaceae bacterium (assembly GCA_017459805.1). Lineage (GTDB taxonomy): Bacteria > Actinomycetota > Coriobacteriia > Coriobacteriales > Eggerthellaceae > CACXMZ01. The sequence goes on along the minus strand of JAFUCE010000021.1, from coordinate 11,318 downwards.
CGATGTGCAATATCTTGAGCAAGGTGCATATGCAACGCTCCGACGCACGCGCACATCATACCAAGGCCAGCACCGAGCACGAGCAAAACAACACTTGAAAGACCCCGACGGACGAGCAAAACAGCGCAGACAATCGCAACTGCAAGCCCCGCAAAACCAAAGGCATGCAGCCCTGCGCCAGTAATTGCTTCGAGCACAACAAGACCCGCCGCACAGCTCGCCCACAAAGCTGCGGCACAAAAGAACAGGGGCGTGAGCGCTGGTTTCTGGACAAAGAACTGGTCACTCATACGCATATAAGATCAGCTACCGCAGCATATTTTTTCTCGCCGATGCCTGAAACTCTACTCAGTTCTTCAATGCTGTTGAAGGGGCCATCACTTTCACGGCTCGCAATAATCTTTTGTGCAGTTGATGGACCAATACCTGGAAGCGTCTCGAGCTCAGCCTGGCTTGCTGTGTTTATATTTATAAGCGCAGATTGCCCGCCTCCGCCAGAGCGCACCCCCACATCCGATCCGAGCCCTGCCCCGCTGGCATAGGGTGCACTAAGTGCAGACTCAAGATTATCCCCGCCCCCATTTTCAAGCGATTCGCGCGTGGGAACATGAATCTGTTCGCCATCTAATACGAGGCGCGCAAGATTGTTGTATTCGGTTGCTGCATCATCGCTAAACCCGCCTGCAAGATTGATTGCGTCCCCCACCCGTGCATCGGAAGAAAGGGAATATACGCCTGGGTTCGCAACGGCACCACTGACGAAAACAAATACCTGGACTATACTGCTTGAAGCTGCGCTGTCTTGGCTGTGCGCTTTGTCAGCAGACGACATCGCACTCGCTTCTGCCCCACTTTCTTCACCATCGGAAGTTGACGAATCATCGGCACTCTCTAACTCGAAACTGGTTGCAGCCAAAGACGAGGCGACATTACTTCCGAAGAAAAACGCTGCCGTGCATACCAAAACAAGCACACCAATAAGAAGCGGCATCTTGACGTCGCTTATATGCATTTCTGAACGAAGAGAATCGGCGGTTTCGATAAAGGGCATGGACGCACTCCTTGCATGAGACCGCCCATGCTAGAGCATAAAGCTCACCCTTTTTCTTACATAAATCTATCGAAAAGCTATCGAAAAACGCTCGCCCATGTTGCACAGCGCACACAAAAAAGCTATCAATGAGGCATCGGCCGAGGTCAACACTTAGGATGTATAAGCGGGGCAGGAATAGTCCTTGACCTCAATTTCTTCAAGAATGTGCTCAATCCAAGCATCGATAGGTAAGAGCTGTTCAGCTTCGCGCACCTTGTCGAGCTTCGCATGAGTTTCGGGGTTACGTGGCATAAACAAAGTGCAGCAATCAGTTGCATCCTGACTTGAAATATCAAAGGTACCCAAATCTTGCGCTTGCTGGATTATCTCAAGCTTGTCAGAGCCAATCAGCGGACGCAGTACTGGAAGGCTGACCGCATCGTTGGTAGCAGCAATGTTGTCGAGCGTTTGAGACGCAACCTGTCCCAAGCTTTCACCCGTTACCAGGCCACGTGCACGCTCCTTGTGCGCAAGCGCTTCGGCCACTTTAAACATCAGCCGTCTATATATGATGACGCGCAAATCAGGTGGTACAAGCGCAGCAATTTGGCGCTGGTATTCCCCAAAGGGAACAACGTAAACCCGCGCAATACAGCCCGTTTTTTCAAGAACGTGAGCGATATCGTCAACAAGGTATTCGCTCGTGGCTTCCGCTGCGGGGCGGCCACTAAAATGCACGCCGATACACACCGCACCGCGGCGCGCCATGCGCCAGCATGCCACGGGTGAGTCTATGCCCGAAGAAAGCAGACAGATAACGCGTCCACTCACCCCTACGGGCAAACCACCAATGCCACGCAATGAACGGGCATACACATAAGCAGCACCTTGAATAACTTCAACACGTACCTCAACGTCAGGCTCTTTCATTTTCACCTTGGCCTGGGGGAATTGCTCGCATAAGTGTGCACCCACAATCTGATTCATTTCCATGGAATCAATCGCAAAGTCAGTATGATTGCGCCGCGCAGCAACTTTAAAGCTTTCAAAAACACCAACATCGTGCAAAGCACAAGCTGCCGCATCGTTGATAATATCGATTTCTCTATCGCAGATATATCCACAGGAAACGCGGGCGACACCAGGGATGTATTGAATGGCGTCTTCAACTCCACAGGCGTCTTCATAGGAACAGTCGCCTGCCAGCACTACTAAAATGCGTCCCGAGATGCGTTTGATCTGCACGACCGGAAAAGGCTCAAGCAAGGCTTCTAAATTTCGCACAAGGCGCACTTCGAAAGACGAACGATTACGCCCTTTCAAGCCTATTTCGTGGTAATGAACCAGGCATATGCGCTGGTAGTCAGCCATATATGCAATATAAGTTAGTGCGCCCGAGCGTCGATGGTTTCGGGGTTGTAGGAAACCTCTTCGCTTGAAATCTCGTCAAAGGCAATTGAAAGAGGTTTCTTATTTGATGCGCGAGCAACTTCAGATGCAATCTGCAACTGAATGGCACGGTCGCGCTGCTTGCGAAGCATGTCATTAATGTCGTGTGCGCGATGTGAAGCAATAGAACACAGCAGGAAACGGTCCTGGTCGGTTTCGGAAAGCAGGTCTTCAATCTTCGGTTCAATAAGGCTCATGGTTCTATTCCTCTTCGTTGTTGCGAGCAAAGGATTCAATGTATTCAAGCAAATTATCCGTTGCTTCATCAAGATTGTCGTTCATAAGCACGAAATCATACTTCTTTTTCTCGCGCATTTCCACCTCGGCGACCTTCATCCTCGCATTTATCACATCTATGGTTTCGGTACCACGCTTTATGAGGCGCTCGCGCAGTTCTTCCATGCTCGGAGGTTCGATAAAGACCAGGTGAGCATCTGGAACCTTATCTTTAACCTGCAAACCACCCTGAACATCTATTTCAAGGAGGACCTGCATGCCTTCATCAATGTGGTCTAAAACACTCTGAAGCGGTGTTCCGTAGCGCGCAGTATGAACAGTCGCCCATTCAAGGAAGCCATTCTCTTCAATAATGGCGTCAAATTCTTCGTCGCTTAAAAAATAATAGTGAACGCCGTGCTTTTCACCTTTGCGCGGCTTGCGTGTAGTCGCAGAAACAGATACCCAAGTATTGGGTACCCGCTCTAAAACACGGGCCACCAGCGTGCCTTTTCCAGCACCCGATGGCCCAGAAATAACAAATAGATTACCGTTTGCCACTAGCTAAGGCGCTCCAGCAATGCAGCTTCCTGACGTTCGCCCAAACCACGCAGACGGCGGCTTTCAGCGATACGAAGCTCGGACATGATTTTTTCAGCCTTGGCCTTACCATAACCAGGAAGGGTTTCAATCAAGGTGGAAACCTTCATACGACCAACAACCGGATCGTCCTTCATAGCAAGAACCTTCTTCAGGCTAAGCTTGCCAGATTTTAAGTCTTCGCGAACCTGTGCTCTCTTAATGCGAGCAGCCTTTGCCTTTTCAAGAGCGGCCTGGCGCTCTGCGGGACTAAGCTGTGGAATAGCCATAATACGTACTCCTTTTGTCTCCTACAACGATTGTTTAATCCTAGCACAATGAGCGTGCGATATAAACAGTTTTTTTGAAGTGAACAGCACTTTTATGAAATTACGTGATATGCCTTGACAGGGCTTACACGAACTATTAGACGCTTTGAGCAACTTCTTCAAAGGCAGACACTGGGTCTGCAGAAGCCACGATTGGCCTGCCAACAACAATATGCGAAGCGCCCGCAGCAAAAGCCTGCGCAGGCGTTGCCACACGGTGCTGGTCGCCCATGTCTGAGCCAAGAGGACGCACGCCCGGAGTCACAATATAGGCATCGCTTCCAAGTGCCTGGCGCAAAGAAGCAGCTTCTGAAGGCGACGCCACTACCCCGTCAAGCCCTGCGCCTTGCGCAAGGCCCGCCATGGCTAAAACCTGATCTTCAATGCTGCTGTTTATGCCACAGGCCTCAAGCTGGACCTGGCTCATGCTCGTTAACACCGTAATACCCAAAAGAACAGGGCGCTGCATGCTCGCTTCGTCCGCCGCTTCTTGGGCGCCTTTAAGGGCTGCGCGCATCATGTCCGTACCACCGAGCGAATGCACGGTAAGCATGTCTGCCCCCGCGCGTGTTGCCGAAGCCGCTGCACCCCGCACCTGATGCGGGATATCGTGGAACTTCAAATCGAGAAAAACCTTAAAGCCCATGTCCTTAAACGCTGAAACAATAGCGGGGCCTTCCGCGTAGTAAAGCGTCATACCGACCTTAATCCACGATGCCCGACCTTTGAGCGATTGTGCGATGTCGAGCGCCTGGGCGCAGGGACAATCAAGCGCAACGATAATCCGATTCTGCGCTTCGGTATTTGAAAGATCTAGCATAGGAGCGCTCCTCTGAGTTCGTTGACGTCCGCCACACCCTGCTCTTCGCAGTAAGCTTCTATACCATGAACTACATCAAGAGCAGCGCAGGGGTTGACAAAGTTCGCTGTCCCAACGGCCACTGCCGTCGCACCAGCTAAAATGAATTCAATGGCATCGGTGCCGTTTGAAATACCGCCCATTCCTAAAAGCGGCACAGACACCGCCTGATAAACCTGCCACACCATACGAAGGGCCACTGGTTTAACCGCTGGCCCGGAAAGGCCACCGACCACACGCGCCAATTCTGGTTTGCTGGTTTTGGCGTTTATGGCCATCCCGAGCAAGGTATTAATAAGCGACAAAGCATCGGCCCCAGCGCTTTCAGCAGCCCGAGCAATTTCGCAAATGTCGGTGACGTTAGGAGAAAGCTTTACGATGAGCGGGCGTTTGCTCGCTTTCCGGCAAAGCGCCACCACTTCTTCAACGCTTGTAGGGTCGGTTCCTATAGTCATCCCACCTGCATCAACATTGGGGCAACTAATATTGATTTCGTAGGCAGACACACGCGTGTCGCTTTCCAAGGCTTCAATAACGTCAACATATTCTTGGAAGCTATGCCCACTCACATTAACGACAACGGGCACGTCCTTGCTTTCCAGCCAGGCAAGATCTTTTTCGCGCAAGGTGGCAACACCAGGGTTTTGCAAGCCGATGGAGTTGAGCATGCCGCTGGCCGTTTCAGCCATGCGGGGGCTTGCGTTGCCTTCCCAACCATGAAGTGAAACGCCCTTAGTGGTTATGGCGCCAAGCTGGGCAATATCAAAAAAGTCGTTGTATTCACGCCCCGCTGCGAAGGTTCCCGAAGCAACCGTGACGGGGTTTTTCATCTGCAAGCCACCCAGGTTTACAGACATCTCCACGCCTGCCATTACCACACCACCTCGCTTGCTTTGAAAATAGGTCCATCGACGCAGCAGCGCTTCTTGCCTTCTACGGTGTCAACCACACAGCTTAAACAGGCGCCGATGCCACATGCCATCCTTCGCTCAAGCGACACTTCGCACGGCAGCCCCGCGTCTTGCGCCAGCCCAGACACTATCTTAATGAGAGGCTCGGGGCCGCAAACAGCTACATAGTCGTACTCACCTGAATCTATGGCATCCTGGGCCGGCTGTGTGCAGAAACCAGCGTAGCCAAAACTGCCATCATCGGTTGCCGCGGAAAGCGTGGTGTGTGGCAGGGCCTCATAGTCAGCCAGTGCCACGAGCGCATCTTTGGTTTGAGCGCCCAAGACCACATGCACGCCATGTGCTGCCTGAGCAAGCTCCTGCGCAAGCATAAACAAGGGCGCAGCCCCTACGCCGCCGCCGACCAGCAAACAACGCGCGCCCGCTGGTGGTGCCCAAGCGTTTCCAATGGGGCCTATAAGGCTGCAGCGCTCCCCTGCATTTAGGGTACTGAGGTGTTCGGTGCCAGCACCCACAACCTGATAAAGCACGCACAAGGTGCCAGCCTCAGCATCAGTTTTATATACAGAAAACGGACGCCGCAAGATCTTGTCGGGCATGCCAGGAATCTGCATATGAATAAACTGCCCGGGCCTTAAGGCTTGAGCAATCTGGGGGGAATGCACGTCGATGAAGTACAGATTTTCGGCAGCCTTGATATTCGAAACAATTTGAGTTGTCTCTTCAAGCCGTTTAACGCTACCCATCTGGACCCCCTTTCACCGTGTTTAATCAACTATGCAGCCATCTTGCAAGGTAGCATAGCCACCTACATACACATCGGTCGCACGACCAGTGAGTTCGGCGCCTATGAAAGGCGAATTGACCGACTTGCTTTCAAAGGAATCTTTATCAACTGTCCACGTAGCCTCGTTATCGAAAATAGTGAAGTCTGCCGTACTGCCTTCTATAAAGCTCACTTTTTCGACACCCAGGATACGGCGTGGGTTGATAGCCATAAGTTCAATCATGCGGTCAAGCCCAATAACACCTGGTTCAACAAGCTGCGTCCAAATAAGCCCGAGGCAGGTTTCAAGACCTATCATGCCAAAGGGTGCTTCTTCAAATTCGCAGTCCTTTTCCCAGGGCGCGTGGGGCGCATGGTCGGTGACAATGCAGTCAATGGTGCCGTCAATGATGCCTTCAATAAGCGCCTCGTTGTCATCTTGAGTACGCAGGGGCGGGTTCACCTTATAGTTCGTGTTGTAGTCCGCGCCAATAAGGTCTTCGTTAAGGAAGAGGTGCTGGGGCGTTACTTCGCAGGTCACGCGCAGGCCTTCCTTTTTGGCTGCACGTACCAGGTCAAGGCCGCGGCGTGTACTGATATGCTGAATATGCAGGGCGGTACCCGTAAGGCGCGAAAGAGCAATATCGCGCTGAATCTGCAGTTCTTCCCCTTCAGCTGGCCAACCAGCCATGCCCAAACGCGTAGACACCACACCTTCGTTGACCTGGCCTTTGCCAACAAGGCCTTCATCTTGACAGTGGCTCATGACCGCACATCCAAATTGATTGGCGTAGTCCATAACGCGACGCATCATGCCGCTGTCTTGCACCCCGCGCCCGTCATCGGTAAAGGCCACAGCACCATGGGCGCGCATGTCGCCCATTTCGGACAGCTCAACGCCCGCAAGCCCCTTCGTGCAGGCCCCCGTTACGTGCACGCGGCACTTCCCTACTTCGGCCGTGCGCTTAAGCACATATTCGACCACGTCGGCATTGTCGATGGTAGGCGATGTATTAGGCATGCAGCACACAGCCGTAAAACCGCCTTTAGCTGCCGCGCGGGTTTCGCTTGCAATGTCGCCCTTGTGTTCTTGTCCAGGGTCGCGCAGATGCACATGCATGTCCACCAAACCAGGAATGCAGTACTTCCCACCCATGTCGCGGGTTTCACCTTTTTCAATGGAAAGGTCCTGCCCCACTTCGACTATTTTGCCGTCGCGAACGATGATGTCGCAAATTTGATTCATGGAAAGCTGCGGATCAACCGCATATACATTTTTAAGAAGCAGAGCCATTTTCATTTCCTCCAAGAAGCCAATAAAGAACCGACATGCGCGTGCAAATACCAGCGTAGACCTGGTCGAGTATGACTGAACGCGTGGGATGGTCGGCCATAAATGAGTCGAGTTCAACACCGCGATTAATGGGACCAGGGTGGCAAATAAGAGCATCGGGTTTCATAAGCGCATCGCGCGCCTGCGTGAGCCCATAAAGCATATGATATTCGCGCTCGCTGGGAAATGGTGCACCCTCCAGGCGTTCGCGCTGCACACGCAGCATGTACATGACGTCCATTTCAAGTAGGACTTCATCCAAAGTGCTCGAAACATAGTCGGCACCAAGCACATCAGGGCGAGCAGGCAGGAGCGTCTGCGGAGCCACCAGAGTTACCTTCGCGCCCATAATCTTAAGCGCTGGAACGAGTGAGCCGCACACGCGCGAATGCAAGATGTCGCCCACGATACCTATGTTGAGGCCTTCAAAGCCACCTTTCTCTTCCCAGATAGAATAGAGGTCGAGCAGAGCCTGCGTGGGGTGCTGGTGCTTGCCGTCGCCTGCGTCAATAACATGGGCCGATGTATGCTGGGCTACCAACTGGGGCGCGCCCGCATGTTTGTCACGAATGACCACCAAGTCGATCTTGTAGCTGTTGAGCGTTTCCATGGTGTCAACGAGGCTTTCGCCCTTCACGGCCGAAGTCGAACTGCCGCCAAAGTTGACGGTGTCGCAGCTCATGCGCTTTTCGGCCAGTTCAAAACTGGAGCGCGTACGCGTGGATGGTTCGTTGAACATATTGACCACGGTATAGCCCTGCAAGGTGGGCACCTTTTTGATGCGGCGTTCGTTTACTTCTGAAAGTGTCTTAGCCGTTTCTAGAATGGTCATTATGTCTTCGGCGGAATATTCGGTAATGTCTATGAGATGCTTATGGTTGAAGGCCATGGCTATTCACCCACCTCTGGTTGAGCGGGAGCAGGTGCAACAGGAGCGCTTCCCGCCCGCGCGCCCTTTTCAAGCTGAAGGATAGCAACTTCGCTTACACCGTCGATTTCTTTAAGGTAAAGACGCACGTTTTCATCTGATGCGCTGGGAACGTTTTTGCCCACGAAGTCGGCACGTATGGGCAGTTCACGATGTCCGCGGTCGACCAGCACCGCAAGCTGCACCGTGCGCGGACGCCCCAAATCCATAAGGGCGTCAAGGGCGGCGCGGATCGTACGCCCCGTGTAGAACACGTCGTCAACAAGCACGATGTCTTTACCGTCGATGTTAAAGTTGATGCGGGTTTCATGAACCGCAGGTGCCAAGCGCGTGGCAAAGTCATCGCGGTAAAAGCTGATGTCCAAGTGTCCAAAGGGTACGTCTATCCCTTCAATTTCGGAAATCTTGTCTACGAGCTTTTTTGCGAGAATGTCGCCGCGCGTCACAATGCCAACCAGGGCAATGTTTTCAGCTCCATTGTTCGCTTCAAGGATCTGATGGGCAATACGGGTAAGGGTGCGCTCGATTTCTATTGCGTCCATGCAGATAGACTTAAGCTGGGCGCTTTGTGGCGCGTGAGATACTTCACTCATGTTGTACTCCTTGTCGGTCTCGCTGTACCGCCCTTAAAGGACTACAAATAATATAACATACAATATGACGCTGCGAAGCAATGGCGCACTCCATCTTGGCGCTCCAGGCTTCGGTCGCGTAGCGAAGTACGCTTTCCTCAGCCTTCCCGCCAATCTGAAGCACGCCATCGCTTCTCGCTGTTTCACCATGGGCGACCTACGACATCGAGAGTGCCGCGCTCGCTGTTTTACTACGCCAACCTACGTGCTTATGTATGTTCTTTTGGGCTTGGTACTCCTGAAACGACTATCCGAGGCGTAGGCAATGGAAGCGCGCTAGTTTAATTAATGGGTCGTGTGAAGGGATGAGATGAAACCGGACCCATTGATTGTGCGCTTCATTTGCGCACTTAGCTTGCCGTTAAGCGCCGACATTGTCGTTTTCAGGAGTACCAAGTCCTAATATGAATCGTCGGGGTTGTGTTTGTCGCCCGCAGGAGAATGGATTTTTGTGTCATCCTCTATAACGCCATCGAGACTTCGAATGAGTTTGCGCTTAATCTTCCCGCCGACAGTTTTTGGGAGTTCGTCCACGTATTCAACAATGCGTGGGTATTTGTAGGGAGCGGTTTCTTTCTTCACGAAGGTCTGCAGTTCCTTGGTCAAGTCGTCGCTGGGTTCAAAGCCCTTTGCAAGCACAACGGTTGCCTTTACCACGAGCCCGCGCACCGGGTCGGGCGCGCCCGTGACCGCGCATTCCACCACTGCGGGGTGCTTCACCAGCGCAGATTCCACTTCAAAGGGCCCAATACGGTAGCCCGAACATTTTATAACATCGTCGTTGCGCCCCACGAAGCTCACGTAGCCTTGGTGGTCGCGCCAAGCCATGTCGTGCAAGTTGTAGTAGTCCCCACCTACGGCTTCTTCGGTCTTTTCAGGATTGTTGAAGTAACCCACGAACAAGCCCGGCGGATAGGATTCACGTAGACCTGTCACGCAAATGGCACCCTCGTCGCCTTCGTCAACTTCGTAGCCGTCGTCGTCGAGCAGCTTGATATTAAGCAGCGGCGAAGGCTTACCCATGGAACCTGGCTTTGGCTCAATCCACGGGAAGGTAGCCAAAAGCACGGGGCCTTCGGTTTGACCAAAGCCCTCACGAATCTTCTTACCCGTAAAGTTTTCCCATTGAATGGTAACTTCAGCATTAAGCGGCTCGCCTGCCGTCGCAAAGTTTTGAATGCTCGAAAGGTCGTACGCAGCCACGTCTTCCTGGAGCATAAAGCGATACATAGTAGGTGGGGCGCAGAAGGTCGTGAGTTTATAGTCCTGCATTTTCTGCAAAAGCTTGGCAGGCACGAACTTATCCATGTCGTAGCAGAAGATGGTCGCACCACATATCCACTGACCGTAGATTTTGCCCCAACCAAATTTTGCCCAGCCAGAGTCAGTCACACTCATGTGGAGCTTGTCTTCTTGAACCTGCTGCCAATACTTTGCCGTAATAATGTGGCCAAGCGGATGAGCAAAATTGTGCATGACCGCCTTGGGGTTTCCCGTCGTGCCGCTCGTAAAATAGATGAGCATGGTGTCCTTGCTTGTGGTAGCGGCATCAGCTTCAGGCCGCTGCCAGTTATCGGAAGCGCTCTGAATGAGTTCATCAAATGAAAGCCAGCCTTCACGCTGCCCAGCCACGATCACCTTGTTTTCGATACTTGGTGCTTCGGGCAGGGCCGCCTCTACCTGACCTGCCACATAGTCGTCGTCGACGCACACGAGCATTTTCACGTTAGCCGTATTTGCTCGATAGACAATGTCGTGCGTTGTGAGCTGGAGCGTAGCAGGAATAATAGTGGCACCAATCTTGCAAAGCGCCATAGCAACCACCCAGTATTCCCAGCGGCGACGCAGGATACACATGACTACATCGCCCTTGCCAATGCCAAGCTCGACGAAAGCGTTCGCCGCCCGATTGGAAAGAAGGCTTATGTCTGTAAACGTAAAGGTCCGTTCCTCGCCTGCATCATTGCACCAAACGAGTGCCTTCTTTTCAGGCTCAACACTAACCCACTCGTCAACTACGTCATAGGCAAAATTAAAGTCTTCGGGAACGTCAATGGAAAAGTTCTCGAAGAAGTCTTCATATGAGTCGAAGTCAATCCGTGGGCAATATTTCTTAAGTACGTGGTCCATGTAAATCCTTTTATAAGAGGGCTAAGCAATGCCTAAGTCGCGACCGCTTCCGCTGTTCGTGCAAACAGCGCACTGTGCTGTTTGCACTCATGCGCTCTCGCTTGACGCTCGTCAGTTTGTAAAGTGCAATTTTCGGTAACAGCGAAAATTGCG
>JAFUCE010000104.1 GCA_017459805.1 Eggerthellaceae bacterium | reverse complement strand
TCAAACCCGCGACCCCCAGCTTGGAAGGCTAGTGCTCTATCAACTGAGCTATTTCCGCAAGTACGGCATCTCGGCTTCGCCTCAGCAAAAGCGAGCTTTTGCGCTCGGCTTGCACTCAATTCCGCAAAAACAATTCTGAGTGTGGGAGGTGATGGATTCGAACCACCGAAGTCGAAAGACAACAGATTTACAGTCTGCCCCATTTGGCCGCTCTGGAAACCACCCTTGTTTATTTTCTCTTTGCTCAAAGCAGAGCCTCTTGTCGGATTCGAACCAACGACCCCGAGATTACAAATCACGTGCTCTGGCCAACTGAGCTAAAGAGGCTTCACTAAGCATCCGCCCCCCGAAAACGTTGTGAATGTCGGAAAGCGGATGCAAAGGTAGGCATTATTTTCGAAATACCAAAACTTTTCTTGGTTTTTTTTATCTATTGCGCAATTTTTCCTTGTATTTCTGTAGTTGAACCTTCATAGAATCCACACAAAGGTCGGTACTTTCCTCAAAAGTATCACTGATCTTTTCCACGAAAAGTGTCGTTCCAGGAACAGTGACGGTAAGACTAACCTGCTTGTTCTGTGCAGTAGCTGGTTTAACTACTTTACATTGCACTTCTACCTTTTGAATGTCTTCAAAGGTTTTTTCCAACTTGGCGACCTTCTTGTCGATGAACGCCTGTAGCTTCTCAGTAGCGTCAAAATGAATTGACTGAATCTTAATTTCCATAGTTACCTCCTATTTTTAAAAGGTTAGTTAAGCCCTAGGGTGGGCATTTTTATAGACTTTCTTTAATTGTTCAAACGTAGTGTGGGTATAAATTTCCGTGGTAGCCACGCTCTCATGTCCCAGCAGTTTGCGAACGCTTTCAATTCCTGCCCCATTGTTGAGCATCGCCGTAGCAAAGGAATGTCGCAACACGTGGGGCGAGCGTTTCTTCATGGTTGTCACCTTGGAGAGATACTTTCGCACCGTCACATACACCTGACTAGGCGTCACCCTGCGCCCCTTATCACTCAGGAAGAGCGCGTCTTCCGTACGATTTTCAAACTGGGCATTACGCGCGAGTATATAGCGCTGCAGTTCGGCTGCCATTTCGTCACCAAAGGGAATGACGCGTTGTTTATTGCGCTTACCCGTCACTTTCAACTGCCGGCTCACAAAGTCGACATCGGCATCATTCAGCCCTGTCAGTTCCGAGCGTCTTAAACCAGTCTCATATAATAATATAATTATGGTACGCGCACGTATATCCTTATAAGCGTCTCCCCACATCTCTGGAATGTCGAGCAGACGATCCATTTCATTCTCGCGTACATATTGCGGCAACATCTTTTGTTTCTTGGGTCCTTTCACGATATGAGAAGGATCATGTTTTACCAGTCCTCGTGACAAAGCAAAACGATAAAAAGAACGCACGGCACTCAAACAGCGGTTTACTGTGGATGCCATGTCGCCTTTATCCATCATGCTTTCCATCCAATCACGGATGATATCAGAATCTACCGACTCCCATGAAAGCTGACTATCCCTATTTTTAAAGTACGTTTCGAAATCTCTCAGACTTCGCCCATAGCTTTCCACTGTGAGCTCAGAACGATTCCGCTCGTACCGCAGGTAGTCTATGAATTTATCTATCATCGTCGTTGCTTCCTTATTTCGGCAACGAATTTACGAAGAAAATCGCAAACTACCAAATAAATCGGCTACTTTTTTTATTCTTCGGTAGCGCGCAACTTCTGTACGTAAATAGCGTGTTCCATCTTGAGGCGCTTCAGTACAGAAGGTTTGTCGAACTGCTGACGACGGCGTAATTCTTTAATAACACCTGTCTTCTCAAACTTTCTCTTGAACTTCTTGAGGGCCTTCTCGATGTTCTCGCCTTCCTTTACTGGTACAATAATCATGTTCTTTTTGCTTTTATTTTTTACGTTAAACTTCTGTTTTGCAATTAAGCGGGTGCAAAATTACAACTATTTTACGAATT
>JAFUCE010000103.1 GCA_017459805.1 Eggerthellaceae bacterium | reverse complement strand
TTCACCACTCAAGCCCATGGAGGACGGACTGGGACTGAGCCATCAACACGTTTTGTCCTATAACCCGTACATAGGGCCGTTGGATATGCCCAAGCTTGCGGAAGTTCATGCTAATCCAGACAAAATAGTTGCCTTTTCGGATGCAATGCATCCAAAATGGGATGACTTTGATTGTTTCGTGCACTTCTTCGAAGATGATTGTGCTATTGAGCGTTTCTGGAATAACCCTAAGCAGTATCTAAATAAGCTCAGCAAATTCCAGGGGGTTCTCGGACTAGATTATAGCGTTTGCTATGACTTCCCCGTTGCGCTCAAAGACTACAACCATTGGAGGAACTCCGTTTGCACGTACTGGTTGCAGAAGAACCTCTCCTGCGCGGTTCCTCAAGCACGCTGTGAAGATGGCAACCATGATGCAGTACTGGCGGGCTTTCCGAAGCATTCGACCATAGCCATTGGTGCTCGCTCTATGGTCCGTGATTTGAACGACCGCGAAATGCTCAAGAAGTCGGTGAAGAACATCGTTGACTACCTCGAACCTAAGAACCTGCTCTGGTACGGTAGCGACCAGTATGGCGTGGCTGATTATCCGCGGAATAAAGGTATCCCTGTTCATATCTACCCTGCAAAGGGGCGTGGGAACCTTAATCGCCATACCGATGGCGGTGAGGAGTAATGGGCGGTCACAGTAGTGGTGGATTGTTTCCCGGAACTTCTGGGTCTGTCCACTCGGGGCGCTCTGACGGAGGAGGCGGTACAATATCTTCTGGCAATAACACAGGTTCTCAGCGTGAGGCGCTCCTATCTGAAGCAACGACTTCTGAGGCAGAGCGCATTGTGAATGAGCTGTATCGCGAAGGAGCCGATATCGGCGATGGTGGAACTGCAGATGCCATACGCGAGCAGCTCCGTACTGGCAAGTTGATTGGCGGAAGGGATCATATACGGAAAGGCCGCGAGCGTCTTCGTCAGATTGAGAGAATACTTGCTAATAACCCCGACCATCCAGATAGGTTGTTGCTGGAACGTTTAAGGGATGATCTTAAAGACGCACTTGGAGGTGTCTAAATGAATGAAAAGCAGATGAACGAAAAGATGTTGGAAGCTTTTCCTGAGTTTAAGGAAGAGTTCGATAAGTATGTTTCATGGCAGGATGGAATGGCTACGGGGGCTTTTCTCACGTACGAGGACGTGTTCCGTCCACACATCGAAAAGGCGGTAGAGGAAAATGACATGCCCTTCCTTGAAAGGGTAAGCACTTTTCTTGAGGATCTTTATCTTACTGGCGACGAATACGCAATGAGTGTTGTTTGCGTTGGCATATTAGAGGGCCTGAAAGCAAATAGCGATAACAGTGCGGTTCGTTCGTTTCTGAAGCCAACAACTCAAAATGAGTTTGATGAGCTTGAGTATTAGTTTTGTAACCAACGCCTTGACTACGAATAGCGGCTTCTGGACTTAAGACCAGAAGCCGCTTTGAGTACCAAGTTCGTTTTTTGGCTTGCAGGTGACGAGAGCACATCAGGTAGACAGAGGAGAAAGCACCTTACCTCAATGTATTAAATAATCTACCTCACGATAAAGTGCGGAATTATTCCCACTCTATGAGGGAATTGATTGCTGGCGTGTGCTGCAGTCCGCTCTCGTGCATTGACGCCCGCTCTGGTCTCCCACGTGGCCAAAAACCATATACTCAAATGGTACTCACAGCTATCTATCATTCTTGACCATCAAAGTGGCTTATGGGTTTGCTTCTAGCGCAGGACGCGCATGCGAAATACCCGTATCTGATAAAATAAGCAGTGGCAAACCATAGAGGGCTTCGGTGATTCGAAGCCTCAAATAAGGAACTTTCGAGCTGAGGGGCATCTGCCTTCAGGGGAAGTTCCTTATGAGGACTCTCTGTGGTTTGCCAGACCTCGGTGGATGCTCTTCATCTTCGCGTCTCGCAGATGAACCCCGGCCTTCGCCAAGGTATGAAAATAGACGGATAAGGAAAGGGTTTATTAGCTTACTCTGCGGACATAATGCCGCTTCGACGCTGTCCACGATGTGGGCGGCGTTTCTGTGCAATCCTGAGAGAGTGGCGGGCCGGTGAAGGTCGAGCTGAGGGATCGAGACAAGAACTGGGGCAGGGCCGTGGCCTTCTGCATCCTGATGCTCGCCTGCGCTGCCTTCTTCCTGGTGCTGGGCATCTACTACAAGGAGACCGCAGGCATCGTGGTGGGCGCCATCGGCACCGTGCTGTTCGGCGCCGGCACATTCCTGCTGATCAACCCAAACCAGCTGGCAAAAATGCAGGTGGTCAAGGGCGAGATGAGCTACAAGGAACTGAAAGCTGCCGTCGAGTCCGAGGACTTCGAGCGCCCCTTGCGTTTCTTCCAGAAGGACTTCCGCCCGGGACTCTTCTTGGCGTCGGAGAACTGGATCGTGGTCGAGGACCACGGCAACCCCGTGTACGTCCCCAAGTCCAAGGTGCGCAAGATCGAGATGCTGATGGAGCCGGTCGAGTTCGGCCCCGAGCTCTCGGGCGACGGGAACACCTACATGCACTTCTACAACTACTTCGTGTTCACCTGCGACGAGAAGCACGCCTACGCCACCGGCCTCATCTCCTACGACGACGCACCCGAGGCAAAGCGCGTCGTGCAGGCGCACTTCCCGCACATCCCCATCGTAGAGGTGCACACCCCGAGGGAGTGGAAGCAATGATGTTGTTCAAGGACAGGACAGACGCTAATACGACCCCGACGCCGACCCGATCATGAACTACGCGGACAAGGAGTAACGATGCAAGACCATGAAATGACGCAACCGCCTCAACCTCCGCAGCAGTATGGAGCTCCACAGCCGTATCAGCCGATGCAACAACCGCCGCAGCCAGCAGCATCTCCTAGCAGGGGCAGCCTTGCGATGGCGCCGCGCATAATCCTCGGCATTATCGTTGGACTATTCGTCCTTCCCATCCTGCTCGGAGCGCCTATAGTGGCTGAATCTCATGCGGAGCTTGCAATCATGCTTATTGGAGCGATTGCTGTGGGAGCGCTCCTGCTGGCGTTCGTTGTGCGGCCAACACCCACCACCCGAATACTTGCGATAATCGGCCTTGCCATTTGGCTGGCCGCGATGCTGTATGCAACGATTGACGCCTTTCCCGATTCTTTGGCTGGGGTAAGCACCGCCGAGATAGCGTTCGGCGCCCCTAGGATAGTTATGGGCAACATGATGGGCCCCGTGGCCGCATCTGTGTGCGTATTCCTTATATCTAGAAGCATGAAGAGGGCAGAAAAGCAATGAAACGGAAAACTGTATTCATCGTTATAGTGCTGATTGCCCTGCTCGTTGGCGCCTTCATCGCAGTGCCCCGTATCCAGGTGAATGCTTTGACGAGCCAGCATGCAGCGGAATTCGAGGATCGATACAAGGACATCGGCTACTACGAGGACATCGAGTATTTCAAGGTCATCAAGTACAAGGGCGAGGGCATCGACCTGTATGTCTCGAGTCCGGGCATGAGGGAAAAGCTGCAAGCGATGGGCGACGATGAGGCGGCGGTGCTCTACGTCGATAGAAACAGTGCCTCAGCATCGATTCTCATCTTCAAAGAGAATCCGAGCGGTGACTGGGAAATGGACACCTGGTTCACTGTCTGGTCGAAATCCGGCAGCGCCGACGACTTCACCTGGCCGATGTACCGGTAGAAGAGGAGGTGCCAGATGAGAAGGAAAATCGCAACCATGTTCGCCATATGCCTGCTCAGCGCGTTGGTGCTTGCAGGTTGCAGCCTCTTCCAGCAGGAGGATCGCGTGTTTGACGCCTTCTACGACGCTGAGGAGATAGTCGCCCGGGAGTTCGGTGCGGATTCCTACGAGATGCTTCACAACTCCGACCTTCCGTTCTACAAGGGAGATAACACTGACCATGTGGTCGTGTATGTGAACGGCGAGGACGGCAGCAAGCCCTTCGACAGGCTCTGGATAATCGTCTCGCCCGAAACCGAGAGCGAAGCCATCGCTGTCTTGGAGGATTTCGAGGCGTACCTTGACGACTTCGGAAATGGCGCGCATTGGATCGGGGACGGCGAGGCTCTGAGCGGGAAAACGGAGGTAACCGAAACTTTTGGCCCAGGGATTTCTCACGACCCTAATGCATTTTGGTTCCGCGACATCCCTGACGCGGAAACATGGAAAAACGCCGTTGTCGAAGAGCAGGGCTACACGTTTTGGCATGCGCGTCGCCACAAGACGATGGTCCTCGTCATGAACATAACGTACTCCCGCTACGAGAGAGACGGCGAGGTGTGGTACGAGCCCGACGAGATGAACGATTGGAAGAAGAGGGTCGAGGAGTTCAACGAGTACTTCGAGAACGTCGTCGATACAGACGGGTTCTGGGAATAATGAGGGTGAATCACAGATGACGAAACGCGTTGCCGCATTACTAATCATGTCTATACTCGCCGTTTCCGCGCTTGCGGGCTGCAGCACCGGCGGCACACCGCACGACATGGAAATTTACAAGGTTGTCTTTTATCGCACAGGTGGCGATGTGGATCGGACAGAGGTTTTCACCTTCGAGCCCGATTTGACCCTGGAGCGTACGCTGCTGTTGGATTCCGATACATCTGACAAGGAATTCCTCATTCAGATGATTGAGGGTTCCGACAACGTGGAGCACCTCTACATCTCTGAGGCGGACTGGCAGAGCATCGACGATTTGACGAAGCGGGTCGACTTCATGACACTGCCCGAGGAAATCGATCCTCCTGAGGGCGTTTCCGATGCGTCGTCCTACTACATTTTGATCGAAACGACGGAAGGTACGCATGGTGCGGGCGGGTATGCAGCAGGATACGGAGAGGACTCGATTAACGGGCGCTTTGGAGATTTGCGCGAGGGCATCGAGAACGTCATAGACTCGAGCACAACGGAGCCGCAGCAGTGAGCCGCTGGTGGATATACGGAGAAGAAAGCTAAGGGTATGGACATGTTCAAAGACTTTGGATTCAAACTGGTTGTGATTGATGGCCTCTTGGGCAAGGAAACGAGTTTCGGGAAGGCGCTGGAAGAACTGAAGGCTTCTACCGAAGATGCCTATGAGTGGGGTACATACACGTGTATTCCCGAGATGGTGCGCTTCGTCGAAGAGCTCGAACCTACCGATGCCGATCTGGCACAGGTGACCTCGCTTACGTTCGACGGCGGCAACAGGATCTACTTCTACCTCATGCCGGACTGGGACGGCGAATCCGACGAGTTCGATGTCAAAAGCGTTGAGGATTGCGCGCTTCTGCCGAACCTGAAAGAGGTCGAGTACATCGCGATGTGCGACGAGGCGCTCATGGACGAGTTGCGCTCGAAGGGCATCGCTGTTTTGTAACGGCGGGAGATGAAGCGTGATAAGGGTGTTTCAGGAAAGCAGGAGCTGACCATGACTTTCTTTGACAGATTCAAGAAGAAGGATAGCGGGTCCGAACAGAAGGCGTTCGAGAATGCCCGCTTCCCTGGAGAGCCCCGCGACGGCTTCAAGTCCAAGGAGTATTACCTTGGGCATCTCAAGCGCATCGAGGACTGGCTCGCAGAAGTCGATGAAAAGGTTCGGGACGACCCCGATGCGAGGGAGCGCTCGTACATCGTCACCGAGGGGCACCGGAACCAAAGGGTCAAGCTGCTCTACGTTCTGCGTGCAGACGAGCAGGAAGTCCGTGATGCGGCGCTGAGCTACCTGCACAACCTGCGGAGGCTCGCCCACGCCCAGAGCGTCGGCGAACGAAGCGAGCTGACCGGAGGCTTGGTGTACAGGGCGCTTGCGTTCGCCACGTTGTTCGATCTTGAGCCCGATGACATATCGTTTCTGCAAGATGAGCTGGTGAACGAGAAGTATGTCGATGCCTCGATGGACCTTCTGAGAAACGCTCTCTTTAAGGGGCAGGCTTCGACAGACAAGGACTTCTACTTCAAGGACACGGGCTACTTCGGCGACGTCACCACCGCCACGGACGGGCTCATGCTGGCAATCAGAGCCGAGGGTCAGGAGGAGAGGTCCGCGGAGTTCGCCAAGTTTCTCAAGAACGTGAAGGAGAAGCACTACAAGCGGCTCCTGAAGCACTACGAAGAAATCGGCGAGCAACGCTACGTCTACACGGGCTCCTACGACTTCCGGTTCACCGCCGTGGCCAAGGTGCTGGGCGTCGACAAGGATGCGCTGGCGGATTCGAAGTTCATTGCGGTGGACTTGATGTAATAAAGGGCAACCAACATGCAAGAGACGGATAACAAGAACAATACACCAACGCCGCCGTTAGGCATATACATTGATTCGCAGATGCAGGGGCATGCATCCCAGTCCCATCCTCAAGGACAGGGCTCAACGACCCCTTCAGGTGGCGGTCGCGCCATTGCACCACGCGTCATCCTGGGACTCCTTAGCGGCTTACTTCTATTCGTGGCGTTCGGAGGTCTTCTCGCATTCCTGAACTCCATTATCCAAAGCTATCCTCCGACCGTCGACCCGGAGCTCACGTTCATGCGTCAGCGCGTCTTGGGCGCGTTCGGCTTATTCCTGGCCGTCCCTGCGATCATCCTTGTAGTTTTCGCCGTACGTCCGACGCAGGCAACCGGTGTCGCGGCAGTCGTTGCCCTCGTTTTGCTGTGGTGCTGGCTGCTTTGCATTGCCGTGTTCGGGTTGCTCGGCAATAGACTCGGTATAGACGAATACTTGGTTCGCTACGCTGGATACACCGTTGCTTTTCCGCCGTTGTCTCTTGCCCCAGCGCTTGCTTCTGTTTGCGTGTTCTTCATCTATAAGGCGCGACAAGGAAAGAGCTAAAGGGTAGCGAAATGCAGCAGACGGATTACAACACCAATGCGCCAGCACCGCCCCCGGGCGTCTACAATGCGCCCCAGCCGCAGCCTAATCAAGACGGCAAAGGCAAGATGAGCACGGGAGCCAAGGTCGCCATCGGGCTCGGCATCGGCACGGCCGTCCTGCTCGTCCTGGGAGCGCTCGCGATGCTCTTCCTTCTGAGGTCGTGCGATGCCCACTTCTTCGGCTCCGAAGAGCCCAATGACACCAAAGAGGTGAAGGCCTTCGTCCATGTCTCCCATGTGACCGAGCGCGACCTGGAGACCTTCGACATCCTGCGCACGGGCTTTGAGGGTTTTTACCTGGACAAGAGCGAGAACGGTCTCGTCAAAGGGGGCGTTATCGATGGCGAGCGGCCCGCGTACCAGGACCGCAAGCAGCGCCACGCCGAGGCGGCCGCCTACGTGGATGCCTTCCGCGACAAGCTCGAAGCGGGCAGTTGGCCGTTGGACGACCCCGTGTTCTACGGGCCAGACCATGAGAGCAGTCCCCAGCTGTGGGTGCGCATGGCCGAGCTTGCAGAAACCTACATAGAGAAGGAGACCGGCGAGGACTGGGGGATCATCTCCTTCTCGTACCCCTATGCCGATATCGAGTGGGACTACGTGGTGCCCATGAAGGAGAAACACGGCGGCTCCGACGAGCTCATCACGAGCCTCGTGTGCAACAGCGGGCCTGATGCGGGTCTGTGTGTGGACGTGTGCTACCGGCGATGGGAATACCCCGCGAGGATGTATTCCAACTACGGGGAGCGCCTGGCCACGCTGCAGAAGCGAAAGGAGCAGGAGGCCCTCGTATGGGAGAGCGAACTTATCGATGGGCGCCAGTACGCTATGGATGGTCTGTACCAGAGGATCTACGTGTGGTCGCCGGGCGAGGTCGACTCCCTGCGCGATTCCGATAACTTCACGAGGACGCTGATCGAGCTATCTGAAGCCACAGGCATGGAGGGGCTCGAGCTCGTCCTGCTCGCGCCGGATGCACCGGCGTTTCGGTGGAGAGAGTTCCCGAGTATGAGCAACAGTTTAGGCGAATCCGAGGTCGTGCCTGCCCGCGATGTGCCCAAGGCCATCCTGATGGACATGTGCAAGGCAGATTCCTTCAAGTTCGCGCCCGCCGACGTGTTGTTCGAGCAGACGATGAGCGCTGATGCCGAAGTGGGAGCCTTAAGAGGCTCTCTGGCATCCATCGAAGACGACCAGTTCTATGACTGGCGCTCCACCCGCGAGTTGGAGGCGGACGCCGAGCTGTCCTCCTTCGTCGCCAAGCAACTGGGCCTCGCCGAAGGTCAGGCGATCGCGCTCTCGGGGATGGACAACTCCGGCTCGCACCTGATTAACGTCATTGTGCCGCGCGGCGCGCTCGCAGAGACGCCCGATTCAGTGGATGAGGGCATCAGAGACCTGCAGAAGGCCCTTTGGCAGCGCACCTTCGCCGAGCCGGAAGAGGAAGATCTCTACACGATTCACCTCACCCTGTACGTCATCGACGCAGACGGCCTTACCGGCTCTGACGGCGCGACCACGTTCGCCGACCTGCACGCCGCTGTCATGGCTGACACCCAGGCGATCTCGTCCTACAACGCCATATACATCCTGCGCGCAAGTTTATCGTCCTACGCCTACGACGACGAGGTCGAGAACGTGGCGGACGGCTGGGCCACCGACTACGGCATTGATCTGGATGGCCCCCTGACCGAGTCTCGCGCGTGGTACCTCGCATCGGCGGAGGAGAACTAGAAGATAGCGATATGGAGCAAATGGATAACAAAAGCAACACACCAACACCGCCTCCGGGTGCATACGACGACATCGTCATCAGCGAGGCCGAGCTGGATGACCTGGTCGAGCAGGGGATGGCGTCAAAGGAGAACAAGAGGAAGAGGACCATCGGGCGGGTGGTTCTCTTCGGACTTGCAGCCCTCCTCCTGTCTTACGGCGTGAGCGGGCTGCTCTCAGACGGACTAACCGTGCTCGTGGTCGAACAGCTGGCCTGCGCGGTGTTATCCATCGTGCTCGGCTGCCTGGCGAAGGCATACCAGCGCGTAAGGCTGGAGAGCAAAACCAGAAAGCAGCTGCAGGAAGCTGCACGGGAGATCAAGGAGCAAAGGCCTTCGGCCACTGCATGACAGGACAAGGAGAGGCATAGTGAAAAACATCCAATCTTTCGAAGCCGATAAGTACACGACGACGAAGACAGGCGGGCTTTTCAAGAAGCCTCTGTATGCGCCTGTCGAAGAGGGTATCTACCAGATGCAGGACGATGAGCGCCTCTACGTCACGTCGCTGTCCTTCGAGCAGGAGTCGGAGCTTGGGGAAGGCCAGAATGCGGGGAACATTTCACAATACCCGCTCGAAGATGTTCTAGACAAGTTCTACTGCCATGTCTCGGATTTCTACGAGGAGCTGAACGCGGCCGACTCGACGACATGCTACCTAGAATTCGCTTCTCCGGATATCGAGGATATAAGGAAGCTGCGCTCGATCATCGGCAAGCACGTCTACGACAGGGAGCGAGAGGAAGGTGGCCGGACCTACGTGGACTTGGCCATCGAGTAGCAACCGGAGGAGCCCATGGACAACGAATTCAAGTTCATAGAGAGCATCGAGCGGGGCACGGCGTCACTCAACGGCATCATCGACGCGAGCCGCTGGATGGAGGCCGAGATCGCCAAGCGCAAGCGCACGCAGAGGATTGCGCTCGCCGTGCTCGCGGTCGTGTTCGGCGCGGCGGCGCTCTACGTGGCGTTCCAGCTGCTCAACCCTCGCTCGTCACAGGTGGACAGGGACTTCGCCATGATTCTGGGCGGTGCGCTGCTCGCGATGGTAGTGCTGTTCGGCGCCATCATCATCTTCGGCATCCGCAGCAGCACGTCGAAGCCCTACGCGCGCTACAAGGCGGCGCTCGCGAAGTCCTACCCGGGGCTGGACGTGAGCAGCGAGGACGCCATCAAGAATTACGTGTGGAGCTACGCGAACGAGCCCGAGAAGCTGCTGCCCAACCTGTTCCAGCTGCTCAAGCGCGAGGGCGACCAGCGCAAGATACGCGGCGATTTCGGCGACATCTACACGCATGCCGAGCGCGTCTTCCTCAACGTGTGGATGACCAACAACGTCTACGGCGAGCTCTACGGTCTGAACGATCTGCGCGAAGGCGAGCTTGAGCTCCTGGAGTATGCCACAGAGAGCTTCCGGGAGATCGGCGCAGCCGACGAGGCGCAGGCGTGGAGCGAGGTCAAAGCGCTCTTCTCTGAGCTTAAGCCTTTCAGCACGGCGCGGGATGCCCTCGATAACGAAGAGGATTTGTACACGTTCGACTTCGATGGGCAATTCGACGACCCATACGCCTTCACCGAAGCTCAGCGTGACCGCCTGCTCGAATTGGAGGAGCGCCTGGCCGAGTGCCGCCCGGAGACGGAAGCCAAGCTCGCCGATTACGTCCTGCAGCACAAGGGAGAGTTCGTCTTCGGTGCAGTGCAAGAAGAGGCGAGGCAATGAGCGCGCAGACAATGCCTAAGAAGATGGTAGACTCGTTTACCGACGGTCCGCTGCTGCATCTACTGGAGCAGCACCGCGACTTCAAGGCGACCATGGTGGGACGCCAGAGGGGCTTGAGGATTGCCGCGATAGCGCTTATGGCGACATACGCACTTTATGTGGTCGTTACATGCGTAGTGA
Source organism: Eggerthellaceae bacterium (assembly GCA_017459805.1). Taxonomy (GTDB): domain Bacteria; phylum Actinomycetota; class Coriobacteriia; order Coriobacteriales; family Eggerthellaceae; genus CACXMZ01. The sequence goes on along the minus strand of JAFUCE010000103.1, from coordinate 1,030 downwards.
TCTTCATCATCGGACCCCACAACGTCGAGGTGCTCGACTTTTTCGTCGTGCTGCTCACCTTTCTCATGCTTGCGTTCACCCTGATCTTTCTTCTCTGCAACCATATCCTTATCAAGCGGCCGCAGGCTCGCTACGCGAAGGCGCTCGCCGAGGCACATCCGGGGCTTGACCTAGACGACGAGGACAGTATCCAGGGCTACGTTTGGGAGCGCGAGGGGCACCCCGACAGCTTCCTGCCGGGTCTCTACAACTGGCTGGTGTGGAAGTCGCACGAGACGGCGCTTTCCCCTGCAGAGCAGGTGGCCAAGGACGTCTGGGATCTGAGCGACATCAACGCCGAGGTCTTCGAGTTCGGCGTCCACGAGAGTACTACTGGAGACGTGAAACGAATCGAGAGGGGCATAGCGTCCTTCAGGGCGATCGGAGCCGACAGGGCGGCCGATATTTGGGCGCAGGCATTGCCTCTGCTGGAAAAGGTGGGAGGAGCCGTTAGGTCTATGCACCAGATGGAGGGCGAGATCTACGATCAGCTGGGCGATCTGAACGAGCAGCTCTACGAGCTCGAGCCTGAGACCCACGCCCTTCTCTACGACTACGTCATGCAGCACAAGGCCGAGTTCAGGTTTTAGCAGGTGATGGCGCCATGGATTCAGGAATCATCATTCTGCAGGTAATCAAGCTCTCTGTCAGCGCGGTCATGTGTGTTCTTCTGACTGCTGCCCTTGTTCGCAACAAAGGCTCATGGATCAAACTCGAAGATGCCAAAGATCGAGAATGGGCAAAACGTTACTGGAAATGGATCAAGGCTGGCTGCATCGGAGCTACTGTGGTGCTCTGGCTTGCGGTGTCTTCGTTGTTGCCGCCCCTGATACTGGACATTCCTAACGTGGCTAATGGCGAGTATCTCATGGCTGAAGGAGTCATCCTTCACAATGCAATGGGTGGTGCAGCTGATAGAGTTCAGGACCGGGAATTTGCGATTCTTGATGAAGAGACAGGCGAAGAGATACATCATCTCCTGGCATTATCG
>JAFUCE010000005.1 GCA_017459805.1 Eggerthellaceae bacterium | reverse complement strand
TTCGTCCAAAACTTCGTGCGGACCTCGCACGATTTTCTATATTAGGGAGAAAAACTGCCAAGGTAGCTCTAACATGCGTTGTGAGTTTTACGCTTGCCTTTGGCTTGGTAAGCGCAGAATCCATTGCTTATGCAAAAGAAAGTGCACAAGAAGCACTTGTCCACATACAAGAAGGTCTTGCTACACAGCAAGGGAGTAACACATCTGGCTCGCAAGCTCTAAGTGTTGATGTCTCTGATACTGAATCGGGCGATGACGCTAGTAACCAGGATCAGGCACTAAACCCCTACCAAACAGGACCAGTAGAGCCTGTCGACTACTACGAGATAGACGAAGTTGAAGGCACGCCCGTTGATATTGTTGAAGATGCCACTGTCTATCAATTAGACGAGTTGCACTTTACGACCATTATTGGTGGTGTCGATACCGCCTATATTGACGATGAAGGCCACATTCAAGAAATAGACAACACGCTTATTGAACAGCGCGAAGGAGACGACGTTGTCTATGAAAACGCTGCTAACGCCTTTGTGGCTATGCTTCCTGCAAGCATGGATGGCAAAGACAAAGGCTTTAGCTTTGAACTAGACAGTGGCGATGTTGTCGAGCTTATCCCACTCGATGGTGACTTTTCTGCAAGTGCTACCAAAGATAGTGCCATACGCTATGCCAACGTGCGTGAAGGAATTGACTTTCAATACACGCTCGTTGGCTCAGTACTAAAAGAAGACATTGTAGTGGCTCACCCTGTTGAGCCCCAAACGTTCGAAACGCAAATAAAGCTACCTAAGGGATTTTCTATTGCCATGGAAGGCGATATTGCCATTGTGCGCGATGGGGCAGGAGATGTGGTACTTTCCCTTGCCGCACCTTCAATGGAGGATGCAACAGGGGCGGCAAGCATGGGGCTTGCCCTAGCTCTTGATAAGCGCGAAGGCAAAAACATACTGTCGCTTGAAGTGGATTGGGGGTGGGTGAATGCTTCTGAGCGCACCTATCCTGTACGTATTGATCCCAGCATTCGCATTGCGTCTCCGCAGCTTCGCGCAACTGCTGTGCACAGCGATTTTGACACAATAACGGGTGAGACGCCTTATCTTGCAGCAGGCTATGATGACGGCATTGCAACGGGCTCGGGTGCGTTTAACTATGGGCAGGGCCACGGCATGTATCGCATGTATTTTGCGATTGATTATGACTTTAGAGCCGAGCTTGATGATGTGAGTATTAACTCAGCTACCTTATCAATTCATCAGAGGCGAACGTATTCCAATGGCGAGACAAACTTCATGCTTTATCGCATAACGGATACATGGGATTTTGACACACTCAATTGGGAAAAACAAACTGGCCTCGGAACGCAATTTGTAGCTTCAGCCAAAGCAGCAACCGAAGAAAAATACCTCTCTTTCGATATTCGTGATGTGGTATCTAATTGGGCGGCAAATGCTTATAGCCAACACGGGTTTTCCTTGCGTAGCCAAGATGAGCTAAATATGCAATGCGAAATCTTTAGCAACAAAGAAACCGAAAACCCGCCGCGTATTGAAATCAATTGGTCAATTCCTAACCCAGTTGACGATAACTACTCGCTTAATAAGACCACCATTAACCTGCGCCCTGTTGTCGAGCAAACAAAGTCAGGGCTTACACAGGTTGACGGCGCCTTTGCCGATGGGCTTGCCACCCCGCGCTCAAAGGTGTCATGGGTGCTTACTCCCGGCTCAAAAAAGGGAAGCGTAGCCGCTTCACGTAGCAAACTTTATCCTGATAGCACCGCATATGAAACAACTTATCCCAAGGCCACAAAATACCACCTCAAAGATTCGAATTGGCAATCAGGGCTTGTGGTGGGTCTTGACCTGGATACTATCTATTCGTTTAGCGCTACACCTGCTCTTGGCACAACATCTGGCAAAACCGTAAAATCAGATACTTTCTTGGTGTATCGGGCTAAGGGAACCGATACCTTACCATCTATTTCGAACCACTACGGAGTTACGCTCAACCAGCTTGCCAAAGACAATGGCGTTGCCGATATGCTCTCCGTCAAGGGGCAAACTCTTTTTGTGCGCAATCCTAAAACGAAAAAACCTTATTCAGTCAAAGAGCTCAGTGACGATCAAAAGAAGCGCATTGATGCAGCCCTTATTGGTCGCGGCCTTCACTGCGAATATGGCTTTGAGCCGGTTAACATGAACACGGGCAACTTCGTACTTGAAGCTGTTGACGCAAGTGTGCCTGAAGTTGAAGAAGATTTCGAGCTTGCACGTACCTATAATTCAAAAGCCGTGGCCGCTCCTTCTGCCTTTGGTCGCAATTGGAGCTTTGCATATTCAGATGCGCTTTCAAAACTTGAAAATGGAAGCTTTGCCTATACCGCCAGCGACGGCAAGGTGCTCTTCTTTGAAAAGCAAGGAAGCTTATACACCTGCGCACTTGACCCGTCGCTAACACTCAAGGTGATATCGAAAAACAACAAACCCGACACCTACGTAATTGAAAACCGCGACGGGTCCTCTCGAGCTTTCGATAGCTGGGGGCTTCTCGAATCAATAACTTCGCCACGTGGTATGAAGACAACAATTGCGCGCAATGCCAACAAGCAAGTTTCATCTGTCACTTCGCCTCTTGGCTATACCTATTCATTTGTTTATGGTGATTTTGGGCTTATCAAGCAAGCAACGCTGCCTGACGGCTCAAAAGTAAAATATTCCTATGACGACAACATGAATCTCGTATCGGTCACTGATGCTTGCGGCGGTGTTGTGCGCTATGCCTATGACAGGAATAGCTACATGCTTTCCTGGCGCGATGCTGATGGCAATACCGTTTGTCAAAATACCTATGATTCCCAAGGGCGCGTAACCAAGCAAGTTGATGCTTTGGGCGGCGTGTCGACTCTTGGCTATTCAAATGGGAAAACTATAGCTACCGATGCGGCAGGGAATAAAACTATATACACGTATGACTCGCTTATGCGCACCACATCTATCACCTATCCTGATGGCTATGTTGAAACAAGGGCTTACGACAACAAAGGTAACCTTATTAAAAACGATGGTTGGACGTACACCTTTGATGCAAATGGCAACCGTGTAAGCCAAACATCGCCCGATGGCATTACAACTACCTATGCCTATGATGCGAAAAACCGCTTGATAAAAACTATGCATCCTGATGGCGAGGTGGTGGAGCATAGCTACAGTACAGCTGGTGACCTCACCAAAACTACTTCGACTACTACAGGTACGACCACCTACACATACGATGCCAAGCACCGTAAAACACGCGAAACGGATGCCGATGGGGTAAGCATTGCCTATAGCTATTCGGGAGCAAGCCCAACAAGGGTAAGCGATGCTTGCGGAAATGTTGCCACTATTGCTTACGACAAAATGGGACGCGCTCTTAAAACTACGGATGGAGCAGGCAATACGAGCAGTGTATCTTTCGATGTCTGCGGGCGCGTGGTCTCTGAAACTGATGGAGCGGGTGCTACGACCTCATACGTGCTTTCTAAAACAGGCCTTCCCAAATCTATTACTGATGCTAATGGCAACATATCAACATTTACCTATGATGCGACTTATAAGGTAATTGCCGCCACTGATGCGGCCGGCAATACCGCCCACTTTGGCTATGACGCGCTTGGCAACCTTGTGAGCGCGAAAGGTCCAACGGGTGCAACCCTGCAGTATGTATACGATGCTCGTGGTAATCAAATATCTTCAAGCGATGCCCTGGGGAATATGACGAACTATACCTATGATGGCCACGGCAATTTGTTAAACATTACCCTTGCTAATGGAGCAAGCGAGACCTACACCTATGAAGCCACTTTCCAAAAACCAACTTCAGTTACTGATGCGCTTGGTAATACGCAAAGCTATGTTTATGACAGCCGTGGCAATCTTGCATCAACGACTCTTAAAAATGGAGCTTTAATTAGCTATACCTACAACCCGGGCTCTCAGCTTGCAACGACAACAGATGCACGAGGCACGCAGGCAAGCTATAGCTACACAGCTGCTGGGCGCCTAAGCAGTATCGATGTTGCTGGGCGCGAAGTTGCTATTGCCTATGATGCAGCCGGCAATATGGTTTCAGTTACTGATGAGCTTGGCAATGAAACAAGCTTTACCTATGACGGAGCTGGACGCCTTGTATCGCAGACAGATGCTGAAGGCAGAGCCACAAGCTATGCTCTTGACGGAGAAGGGCGCCTTATTTGCGAAACCGATGGTGAGGGCAATACAAATACCTTTACCTACGATGGGCTTGGAAACATTACAAGCACGACTGACGCAAACGGCAATACGACAACATTTACCTACGACGCACTCTCTCAACTTGTCAGCGAAATCGATGCTCTAGGGGGCAAGAAGAGATATGAGTATGACGCGGTGGGCAATCTTGTCAAAACAATAGATGAGCTTGGTAATACCACAAGCTTTGGCTATGACGCAGCAGCCCACCTCACGAGCCAAACAGATGCCCTCGGAAACATGTGGGCTTATGCGTATGATGCACTAGGCAACATTACTCAAACTACCCTTCCAACAGGCGAAGTTGAGGCAGCGACCTATGACGCGCTTGGCAACATGGTCTCTCTTGTTGATGCGGCAGGGCTTAGCTTTGAGATGTCTTATGACGCTTCAGGCAATCTTGTAGCTATTACAGACTCATACGGCGCTCGTGAGGCCTATACCTATGATGAAGCGGGAAACATTATTGAACAAATTGATGTTTTGGGACGCAAGGCGCAATCGGTCTATAACGAGTGGGGAGAGCTTGTTGAAGAGATAGGCTTTGATGGCGCAAAAACCACTTTTGAGTATGATGCGGCAGGCAATCTTGTCTCTTCAACTGATGCTCTGGGGGCAAAAACAAGGCTTGGCTACGATGCTTCGAAAAATATCACGACAGTAACTGACGCCACAGGCGCTACAACGGCTTTTACCTTCGATAAAGCTAGCCGCCTTATATCAGAAGTGAATGCTGAAGGCGCTCAAGTTAAAAATGTATATGATGCCGCAGGAAACCTCATTGGGATGACTGACGCCGATGGCTATGAGTGGGGCTACTCTTATGATGCTCTTAACCGCCTGACAACACAAACCGATCCACTGGGCAATGCGACAGAGCTTGCCTATGATGCCATCTCAAATGTTTTGTCCATCATACGCCCCGAAGGGGATGCGAGCACCTACACTTACGATGCGCTCGGGCGCCTTACAAGCACAAGCGATGGTACAGGAGCTGGGGTAGGCGCTGCATACGATGCCTATTCAAACGTGGTCCAGACAACAGATGCACTTGGTGCAAGTAAGAGCTATACCTATGATTTGCATGGCGCGCTTTTAAGTGAAACCGACGCACTTGGCAACACGACTGAATATATTGTTGATATCCACGGCAACACAACAGGTATAACCCTTGCAAATGGGGCATCATACACTTACGAATATGACTTAGCTGACCGGCTTATAAGCATTGCCACACCTTCCGGGTATAAGCGCAGCCTTGAATATGACACAAGCGACAATGTGGTAAAAGAAAGTGACAATTTAGGACGTGAACAAAGCTATTCATATGATGCACTTGGCAACCTTGTTGGCGCAATAGATGCCAAGGGGGGCACGACAAGCTATGAATATGACGTGCTTGGCCAGCTTATAAGCTCAACTGATGCGACAGGCGCTAAAACAAGTCTCGAATATGACAAGCTTGGGCGCCTTGCTAAATACGTTGATGCAAAGGGTGGGACATCGGTTATTACGTATGACAACCGCGGTAACATCCTTCGCCAAATCACGCCTGAAGGCCGTTTTACAACCTATTCCTATGACGGGCTTAGCAACCTGGTTAGTGAGGCTGATGCTGCGGGCAACACCACAAGCTATGCATATGACAAAAACTCACGGCTTACCAGGATAACTGATGCACTTGGCAATACCCAGGCAAGCTTTACCTATGACGAGGCCGACCGCATTGTATCAGCAACTGATGCGCTGGATAGATCCGAGCGATTTGCGTATGACGCGGCGGGAAATATTACTTCAGTAAGGGACGCGGCGGGAAACACAAGCACCTACACCTATGATATTCTCTCGCGCCTCACCTCAGCCACCCTTCCGAGTGGTGCTGCAACTTCATATTCTTATGATGAAGTTGGAAACCTTGTTGCCCAAACCGACGCCGAGGGCCACACCACCAAGTACGCCTATGATGCTGAAGGCAAGCTTAGCTCCAAGACAAATCCTTCTGGTGCACTCACACAAATCGAGCGTGACCTTGCCGGGCGCATAACTACCATTACAGATCCGTCAGGCTCATCCGTGCATTATGCCTACGATGAGCTTAATGCTCTTATCGAAAAGTCTTATTCAGGGCCTGCTCAGGAAGAACCTGTTCTTTACACGCGCGATGCACTCTCACGCGCAACTGCCCGCACAGACTCAATAGGCAAGGCAAGCTATACCTACGACGAATTGGGGCGCGTCACTTTAGAAACTGATGCACAAGGAGCGAACCTTAGCTATGCTTACGACGCTGACGGCAACCTTTCAGAAGTTATATATCCCGATGATACGATTGTAAGATATACCTATGATGAAGCTGGAAACCTCATACGCGTTGAAGCGCCCGATGGCACCTACAGTTATACCTATAACGCGAAAGGGGCGCCTACAAGTCTTATTCGCCCCGATAAGTCAAGTACTACCTACTCCTATGATGAAGCTGACCAGCTTATAAGTGTTGTCAATGCTGATGCGCAAGGCAAAACCATTTCGTCATATGAGTATAGCTACTCAGAGACTGGTGACATTGCAAGTGAGGACGCGCTAGAAACTGACACAAGCGGCAAAGCAGTAAAGTCAAGCCGCAGCTTTGCCTATGACAGTGATGGTCGCTTAGTCGAGTTTAGCGAAGATGGGGATGCGGGCACAATATCGCGCAACTATACCTATGATGCTGTGGGTAACCGCGTGCGTGAAGTGCGCGTATCGGGCACAAAACAAGAAACTATTACATATTCCTACGATGAAGATAACAAGCTTACCCTTGCTACAAGCAGTATGTCCGGTGCAACCACCTATACCTACGATGACGCGGGAAGGCTTATCTTACAGCGTGCAGAAGGTAGCGAAGAGCTCAGCTTTGAATATGGCGTAGAAGACCGCTTGCAAGTTGTGCGTGAAGGCGGGCGGGCTGTGATGGCAGCAGCCTATGATGGCGACTCTAACCGCGTTTTCCAAACAACGCGCCATCGCAGTGTTACGGTGCTACCTGAAAAGATCGAACAAGAAAAGGCAAATGGTACCAATAATGAAGCCATAGCTAGCGGAGCTTCGGCGTTAAGCCCCAAGACAGCAGATGCGCTCTTACTTGTGGTCTTTGGCATGAAGCTGGGCGCTATTTCTTCTTTGGGTATTGGCAGCCCCGCCGCCATTGCAAGTGGTGCTAATGCAGCTTCTGCAGATTTCTTGCCACTATCAACTCTTGCAGATTCATTTCCTGCAACGAATGCCCAGGTTAAAAGCTATGCCGAGGACGCGTACTTTGATGGGTGGGGAACAATCCCGCTTGAGCGCATCGAAATTGGTGAAGACTTCGAATCAATTGTATATGTCAATTCAAGCCTTGGCAGTGTTCCCCAAGTTTTGTGTCAGCAAAGCTCTTATACGGGCACTTCTAACCATCTCTACGGCAACACGCGCCTAGCAAGTTTGCAGGGAGCTTCAGCTACCTATTACTTGCTTGATGGGCGTGGCTCAACTACGGCAGCGCTAAGCTCAAATAAAGTTACTTCTCACTATTCCTGGGGTGCTTATGGCGAGCTTTTGCGCGGTACCTATACCGAGTCGCCTTTCTTTGGATACGACTCAGAAGAATATAGCCCTGCAACAAATATGCTTTATCTGCGGGCACGCTATTTGGATGTATCCCTTGGCTCATTTAGTGTAGAAGATACCTACCTTGGTGATGCCTTTGACCCCCAATCCTTAAATCTTTATGCCTATGCTCAAGGGAATCCAGTCCGCTACGTTGATCCCACGGGCCACTTCCTAGGGAGTCTGGTTAATAAAGCGTGGAGTGGCATAAAGAGCACCGTTTCAAGCGTTGCGACATCGGTAAGAAGCTTTGCAAGCAATACCTTCAATACTGTGCGCTCTGCTGTTTCGAATGTGTATAACGGTGCGCGGCAAGTGGTATCTAACATTAGAAGCTGTATTAGCAATAGCTATAGGGCGCCAGCTGTTGCTCGCACATTTTCGCCAAGTAGTTACTCTGCGCCAACAACTACCTATGGGCGCGCAACTTCTACCGTTACTACTGCGCAACAAGGTGGCCTTGCATCATTTGTGAGCAATGCAGGCAATATGTTTAACCAGGCGCTAAGTGGTATTTCTAGTATTGCAGGCCCAGCGCTTACCCGTGCCTATAACAACGCATCCGGTGCTGCCCAAAAAGTCTATG
>JAFUCE010000102.1 GCA_017459805.1 Eggerthellaceae bacterium | reverse complement strand
CAATATCAGCCGATTCGAGAACAACGTCCAAAAAAGAAGTGGAATCTTTAGTTTTATACATTTCTGTTACGAGCTGAGAGAGTTCACCTTTGTAAAAATTAATTTTTTCTTGCTCTTCTTCGATGCGAGCCTGAGCCTTGTTAGCCTTTTCAAGGGCGGTATTGTGTTCCGAAAGCGCCTCGTCATAGTGGCGCGTTTCTTCATTAATCGTTGTCTGCAGTGCATCAATTTCTTGCATGATGCTTTCAGCTTGAGCAAAAAGTTCTTCAGAAGTAACCGCAAAGACCTGGGGGTCGGCATAGGCAGCTGGAATTGAGCATAGCAAAGATGCAGCAAGCAAAAGAAGGGTGATGCTTGTAATTACAGTGATGAAATGGCGTTTTATTCCCGACATTAGAGCAGCTCCATTTATTGTCCGTTTCAAAGACATAATGTCTTTAGCTATGTGCAAATAATAGCGTGATTTAGCCAAAAATGCACCCTATTTAGTAAGTGCGCAAACAATCTACAACTGAAGCAATTTGGGGATCGGGAGTAGATGCACCAGCAGCAATTCCAACGGTTTTTACATCGAGAAAACTGCTTTTATCAAGTTCATCAATAGATTCTATGTGAAAGACCAGATGGCAGTACTTTTGGCAGAGCTCAAAAAGGCGTGTCGTGTTTGACGAGTTCTTACCACCGATGACTACCATGGCATCAACGTTCTGGGCAAGTTCTATTACCGCATTTTGTCGTTTAGACGTAGCAGAACAAATGGTGTTATGAAGTTCAAAATGGAGACCGCGATTCGCAAGTTCTTGCGTAATAGATTCTAATAGCTCCTCTGTTTGCGTCGTTTGAACCACAATACCTATGGGCTCAGCAAGATTATCTGGGAGTTCATCGATAGACGATACAACACTCACCTTGCCCCCGCCACACGCAGCCCACGCTTTCAATCCATCCACTTCAGGGTGTCCTTTTTCGCCAAGGACGAGAACCCAGTTGCCCCGTTCGGAAAGGTCGAGAGCGGCTTTTTGTGCACGAAGCACATGGGGGCAGGTAGCGTCAATAATATGACAGCCTTTTTCATTGAGTGCATCAAGAACTTCTGGCGTAACTCCGTGGCTGCGGATAATAACGGTGTCAGCGCTGATGTCGTCGAGGGTCGAAGCTACTCCTATGCCCTTTTCTTCGAGCTCTTTGACTACGCCGGAATTGTGAATAAGCGGCCCTAGGGTCTGCGCCCCTGTAGATGCGCCCGCTGCCTCATAGGCTAAGTCAAGGGCTCGTTTAACACCATAGCAGGCACCAGCATGGTCAGCAAGAATTACTTCCACGTTATTCCTCCTTGGCGCTGCTGGCGTCAGGTGTACTTATAAGAGTGTCGAGAGGATGCTCGGCAAAAAGCTGTGTGTAGTCTTTAGAGTGAGGGAATAATTGGGGCATATCAACTTCGCTTGCTGGAATGTTATAAAACAGGGCATAGCACTCGCGCATGACATACCAGCTGCATGCTTCGAGCCTATCTTCTTTGGCAACAAAATTGAAGTTTTCAAGATAGAGCGGTTTGCCAAAAGCAACAGAGACCTGGGGGAAACGAATACGCTCACCCTTACGTTTAATCTTTTCGGCATTACGTACGGTGGCAGGAATGATAGGCGCATTACCCATCTTTGCAATAAGAGCTACGCCGCCATGAATAGCGGGTTCCTGCGAGCCTTTTCCACGACGCGTCCCTTCAGGGAAAATGCCAACCATTTCCCCATTTTTAAGCATGCGGGCCGCACGTTTAATAGAAGTTCTATCGGCGCTGTCACGCTTTACTGGAAAAGCACCAGCGCGGGCAATTATTTGCCCCCCAAAACCACCGGCGGTTTCAAACAAGGAATCTCGTGCCATCAGACGTATCCACTGGGCAGGACGAATGGCGCACCACATAAAGGCGACATCAAGATACGAAGTATGATTAGAAGCAACAATGACACCCTGCTTACCTTTAAAGGCGCGAAGGACTTCCCTATTTTCAACCCGGTAGCGAAAGAACAGCTTAAGAACGAGGGCAACAACAACATAGGCAATGTTGCCCGCCCAGTGTGGGACTTCATTTTCCTGCGAAATTCCGCCCAGCGAGCGATCAAACATTTCTTCACGTGAAAGAAACATGCTCAATTAAGCTTTCTTGTTGGCTAATTCGCAGATTTGGTCTATTACTTCTTCTATAGTGAAGTTGGTTGAGTCGATAAGTATCGCATCGTCAGCAGCGCGCAAAGGAGAATGAGCGCGGTTCGAATCATATTCGTCGCGACGCCGAATGTCGGCTAACACTTCTTCAAAATCAGTGGACCCTACCCCACGAGCCTCGTTTTGGAGTACGCGACGACGGGCGCGCTCTTCGTCACTAGCCGTAAGGAAAATTTTAAGTTCAGCATCAGGGAAAACAACGGTCCCTATGTCGCGACCTTCTACAACGTAATTACCTGTCCTACCAATACGTTGCTGCTGTAAAACAAGTGCCTCACGCACGCTCATATCAGCAGAAACGGGACTTACTGCCTTGTCTATTTCCGCAGTACGTATTTCATTGGTGACGTCAACGCCGCTAATTGATACGAGGCGTGGAATCGCTTCGCCCTCGGCAGTACCGAACTCAATCTTGTAATCGCGTGCAATGGAACCCAGAGCTTCGCTGTCGTTAAGGTCGATGCCATTTTGCAAAGCCTGCCAAGCGACAGCTCTATACATCGCACCCGTGTCGAGGCACGCAAAACCGAGCTTGTTCGCCACTGCTTTTGCAACGCTTGATTTACCAGCGCCCGAAGGGCCATCTATTGCGATAATCATTGGGTCATCCTTGTAATAGCATCGAGGAAGTTGGGGAAGCTGACTTTAACCGAGTCAAAATTGGTAACCGTAACAGGAGTTTTGCCACACAGGCCCGCAAGCGCCCAGGTCATGGCAAGGCGATGGTCACGCTTAGAGTCAAGTTCGAGACCTTCTTCAAGTACGAGATTAGGCTGGCCTTCAATAAAAAGGTCATCCCCGTCCATCCATGCATCAACACCAAGGACGCCCAAACCTTCAATAATGGCAGCAATACGATCGGTTTCCTTATGACGCAGTTCACTGACCTGGCGGAACACGGTCATGCCTTGCGCAAAAGCGGCAACAAGGGAAAGAACGGGAACCTCGTCGATAATGGTAGCTATCTTGTCTGCGGGTATTTCGCAACCACGCAAGAGAGCGGTATAGCACGCTGAAATGATGCCATAAGGTTCCTTGCCTGCCATTCCAACGTGGGTAGTAGAAATGTCTGCACCCATACGTTCAAGTGTGCGCACAAAACCTATGCGAGCGGTATTAAGGCTTACCCCCTCAACCTGAATTGAGCTCCCCTCTTTTAATAAGGCAGTGCAAATTAAGAAAGCGGCGCTGGAAGGGTCACCCGGGACGTGAACTTCAGCAGCTTTTAAGGTAAAGGGGCCCTTTACTGATGCCGTGCGTTCGGCAGCGGTTGTTTCAGCGCCGTATTCAGGGAGCATGAGTTCAGTATGGTTGCGCGAGGGCGAAGGTTCGTTCAGGGTGGTCTTACCTTTTGCACCAAGACCAGCAAGAAGAACGGCAGTTTTTAGCTGAGCAGATGACATAGGAGCATCGTAGACAATCGACTTGAGTTTCGTGTCTCCCGTTTCAGTAATAGGAAGCGTCTCTGCCCCCGCTGGGTCAAAGTGGACGCCCATTTTCATGAGGGGTGCCGTGATGCGCCGCATGGGGCGTTTGCAAAGAGAACTATCCCCCGTTATTTCAACCGTTATGGGCCAAGGAGCAAGCGTACCCATAAGCAAGCGCGCTGTTGTACCCGAATTGCCACAGTTGATTGCGGACTTTGGTTGTTGGGGACCAGCACTCCCCCAGCCCGTAATGCCGCCCGCCAAACTTCCATCAAGTTGCTTTTCAAGACTTACTTCGGCTCCTAAGTCCTGAACCGCGCTGATGGTCGACCGAACGTCTTCGGCATCCAAAATACCAGACACGCGTGAGGTCCCTTCGGCCATTGCCGAAAACAAGACAGCACGGTGAGAAATAGACTTGTCGCCAGGAACAGTGGTAGACCCATCGAGTGGTGCTGTTAATGGTTCGATTATAGTTTTTTCAACTTTCTGAGCCATACTTCATACTCCTTATTGTTACCCAAAGCAAAGACGCACTATCAATTACTTATAATCTAATTAACAATTGAGTTCATCGTAGCATAAATTAAGAAATAAGCGACAACAAGGAATCGCGTTCACTTTGCGATAGTTCGCGCCATTGGCCTTCGGGTAGGTCATCAAGCTTAATAGGACCAAATGAAATGCGTTGTAGGTCCAGACATTCATGTCCGATTGCCATGCACATACGTCGAACTTGGCGGTTACGTCCTTCATGGATACTTATTCTTAGCAGGGCGCTTTTTTCGTCTTGACTGAGCAGATCAACTTTAGCCGGTGCGGTAACACCCTCATCAATCAAGACTCCATCGATGTTTTTCTTGAGCATGACACCTGTGCGTAGTTTTTCGAGTTCGCCTGGCCGTGGCACACCCTCAACGCGTGCCAGGTAGGTTTTTTCAACGTGATGACTTGGATGCAGAAGACCGTGCCCTATTTCGCCATTAGTTGAAAACAGGAGGAGACCGCGCGTGTCTTTGTCGAGACGCCCAACGGGATAGAGACCAGGATAGGTTTCACATGGAACTAAAGCAGCAACACAGGGACGTCCTTGGGGATCAGACATTGTTGTCAGATAGCCAGCTGGTTTATTAAGGATTAGATAAACAGCTTCGCTACCCCAGACAACTACAACGCCGTCGACTTCAACTATATCCTTAAGTGGATCGACCTTAGTTCCAAGCTGCGTAATGACATTTCCATTAAGCTTCACGCGCCCAGCGGTCATAAGGTTTTCCGAAGCACGCCTGCTTGCAACACCAGAACGGGCAAGAAATTTTTGGAGACGCATAGGAAAGATGCGAGGCTCTTCTTGAGATGCTCTGTTTTGATCCGTCGAGCCTTCAGGCATGCTCTATTCCTCGAATTCAAGCTCGTCGAAGTCAATCTTTTCAACAGTGCCAGCAGCGGCGGACAAAGCTTCACTCATCATAGCCTGCATTGCATCACCCATTTGCTCAGATAGCTCTTCTGCATCGAAGTTCTGGGCGGAGTCGAGGTCGTCTTCAGTTAAATCAAGAGTGGCAAAACCGCGCGCAGCCGAAAGGCGCATACGAATAAATTCGCGCGTTTCTTCGTCGGGCGCATACTGGTCTAAGTCGGGCAGGTCTTTCAAAGAACTCAGACCAAACTTTTCAAGGAAGGAGCGCGTAGTAGCATAAAGCGTAGGATTGCCCGGAGCTTGTTCGACACCCGCTTCGCGGACGAGGCCTTTTTCGATGAGGGAATTGATGGAGCTGTCGGAATTGACACCACGAATATTAGCAACACCAGCACGAGTGACCGGTTGCGTGTAGGCAATGATAGAAAGGACTTCTAAAGCAGCTTGCGAAAGCTTGCGGGTATCCCAGGACAAAACATAGTGTTCGAGCAATTCATGGAATGCAGGATGGGTGCAAAGACGCCAACCACCCGCAACTTCGCGCAGCTGAATACCGCTTTCTTCTGCCTCATACTGGGCACGCAAATCGACGCAGGCTAGTTCTACCTCGGATGGCTCAACCTGAAGCATGTCGGCCATGGTAATGGTAGAAAGAGGTTCATCTGTTACAAAAAGCATGGCAGCAACTGCGCCACGAATTTGAGCCGGTTCAAGTCCTTGAAACATCTAGTTCCCTTCGCTTTCTGTAATACCAGCAACATCGCTTGTAATAGCGTTGTCGCCATCGAGGAATAAGTCCCCCGACCCTTCAATGTAGGTCATTTCAATGTCGCCAAATGGCTGAGGCTGTGTAACTAAAAT
>JAFUCE010000101.1 GCA_017459805.1 Eggerthellaceae bacterium | reverse complement strand
GGAGGCATCCAAATTATGCATGCCTTGAACAATGCCAGGGCCTTCGAATTCGTGGACCGTCTCGCGTTGTTCGCTGCCATCAGCCGCGGTATAGACAAGCTCGACCTTTCCTGGACCAGGAATGCGCATTTCGACACCTTTATAGAAGTCGCCATAGGCATGGCGCGCTAGGGTGATAGGCTTTTTCCAGGTAGTCACTGTTGGTTCAATACCAGCCGCCACAATAGGTGCGCGAAAACAGGTGCCGTCCAGGATAGCACGAATAGTACCGTTGGGGCTTTTCCACATTTGCTTTAAGTTATATTCTTCGACCCGCGCTGCATTGGGGGTAATAGTGGCGCACTTTACAGCCACACCCAGGCGCCTTGTTGCCTCGGCAGCTTCAACCGTAATAGCATCATCACTTGCGTCGCGGCTCTCAAGCCCTAGATCATAGTATTCGGTCTTCAAGTCCACGTGTGGGCAAATGAGCTTATCTTTGATCATCTGCCAAATTACGCGCGTCATTTCGTCGCCGTCCATTTCCACGAGCGGCGTTTTCATCTGAATCTTTTCAGGCATTCGTGCTCCTTCGTGCATGCTTATTTCAATCTTTTATTATACAGGTCAACAGCCACGAATCAGTTCGCCTCAAGAACTGCAAAAAAAGCTACACTAGCACCATGAAACGTTTTTTGTTCACCATAGGGCAAATCATTTGGGGCTTTCCGCAAACAGCGGCTGGGGCCATCATGTATCTTGTCACCATGGGCTGCCCCCGCTTTACTTTTCATGGTGCGCTTGGCACGGTTTGGAAATACAAATCGAGCGTTTCTTTGGGTCTCTTTATGTTTGTGGCGAAAGACCCCCGCACACCGCGCAGCGATTCGTTCATCCAGGAACGTAAAGCAACGGCTGGCGCCGACCCGCGCCTGGTTGTCCATGAATATGGCCACTGCATTCAGTCGCTTATCTTTGGGCCGCTTTACTTGTTGGTCATTGGCATACCGTCGTTTATCTGGGCCATGATGCCCTACATGCACCGCCGTCGCATTAAGCGAAACGCTTCGTACTACAGCCTCTATACTGAACGCCTTGCGAACTACCTTGGCGAAGCCGTCACCCACATGCCTTCACTGCGATAATGTCATAGGTTGTCGAAGGGTCAGTGAGCATTTAATCTGCTGAGTACAATAAGCCCGACTGGCGAAATGAGCGCACTTAGGTGCGAGCAGTGAAGCACGGAGGGCTTAGGGTGCCAGCAGATTAAGCGCAACGTCGATTATTCTGCCGTTCGTAAGAACGGCGGAATAGAATTACGGCTCTACCACCAAAGTATCTTCGTAGTCGGCACCATACACATCGAGCAAGGTCTTTTCGTACGCCGCATGGAAGAACTGTTCCTGACCAAGCTTGTGCATGTCTTCATTAATCCATTCAAGCAGGCTTGTGTTTCCCTTGCTCACGGCAGGAGCAATGGTGTCCAAGCTACCAAGCTCTTCAATACCCACGGTGTAGCCACTCCCTTCATTGGCAAAAGCAATAACTTCGGTGTTGTCATTTGCCCAGGCCACACCATTCTTGTTTTCAAAGGCGGTCTTGGCGCTTGCGTAGGTGTCGTACTTCTGCAACTTGATTTCGGGGTTGTTTTCCGTCAAATAGGTTTCTGCCGTGGTGCCGGTAATAACGATGACTTCCCCATCGCCAATCTGCGAAAGGTCGGTAATTACATTGTCTTCGTGGCTCACCACGCCCAGCGCTACATTCATATAGGGGGATGCAAAGTCAACCGCTTCGGCACGTTCGGGCGTAACGGTAAAGTTAGCGAGGATAATGTCTACCTTCCCCGTTTCAAGGTATTCCACGCGGTTAGCAGCTTCGGTCGATACGTATTCGATTTCGACACCCAAATCCTGGGCGAGGCGTTCAGCAAGTTCGATGTCGTAACCAGCATAGTTGCCATTTTCGTCCACATAGCCAAAGGGATTTTTGTCGCTAAATACCCCAATGACCAGCGTGCCGCTCTCTTTAATTTCGTCAAGCGTACGGAAAATGGCTCCACTATTGCCGCTGGCCGCACCACCCTGGGCGCCACCGCCACAACCAGCCAAAACACCAGCTGCCAATACACCAGCCATTAAAAACACTGCCAATTTCTTAAACATAATGCACTCCTTATGCCTTAAATAACGCGAGTATTATACGAGAAAAAGCCAGGCGAGCCCGTATAAAGATTCTCTTTAGCTAATAAAACTATGAAGCAAGCTATCATGCTTATATAAAAACGTGTACTATCGGTATACATGAATACACACAAAACAATTCGCTCACGGTATTTTGCAATAGCTTTTTGCGCGTTTCTTTTGACCTGTGCAAGCTTTTTTGTGGCCTGCGCTCCACAAGATGCTCCCGACCAAGGCGCAGCCCAAACGCAAGAAAAACCTCCTATCGAAATCGTTGGCGACAAAGTAGTAAATAGAGAGGCAGCCGAACGTATCCAAGAAGACGGCTCCAGTGAACAAGCCCAAGCAGGTTCTGCACCAGTTGAAAACAGCAGCGAAAGCAAGGAAGCTGGCTCATCGGACAAAACGCAATCCGACGCCAGCGCCTCCGAAAACATAAGCTGGGATACACTCGCCTTTCCCACCGCGTGGCTTATTAGCCCCATCGAAGGTATCGACGTTGGCACGGCGGTCGAGCTACTCTATGCCCCCGATTTCGAAATACGTGCCCACCAATCAGGTGAAGCTATCAGCGAAGATGATCAACGAAGCTTTTTCGAAAGCGAGGGCATCCAGAGCGATTACCAAGCACTAATCAAATATGGCGAAAACATTATCGCCGTCGACCCAAGCTATCTGCTCCTTAACCTTCCCGATATGTTGCCTGAAGCGGTGTATAACATCGTGTACAGCTATGCCTCAACAAGCAACTGCGGAGGGCTTGCCATTCCTGGTATCACGGGTGAGCAAATTGAAGGCTACGTATATGCCCAGCGACCAAACCCCTATTGGAATATTGATTGCTATATTGCGCCCTGCGCCTATTACACCACTCTCAAACTCAAAACGGTAACTGGTATCCTCGCTGAAAACGGCTACAAACTTTTAGTCTATGATGCGTACCGCCCCATGCGCGCACAATGGGCGCTTTCACACGACTTTGAAGCGGCCTATCATGCAAGTCCAGACATACAGGCAGCTCTTGGTGGCTGGGCACTTGCATGGTACGTGGCCGACGGCCCTTCAGGGCACAACTTTGGCACCGATGCCGATGTGGGCGTATGCAATATTGACGGCGAAGTGATTCCCATGCCTACGGTTTTCGATACCTTTAGTGACGAAGGGCACCTGACCTACCAACAACTTGACCCATCGGCCATAAGTCCTGAGCTCTATACTGATGCGGTTTCGTCAAATGAAGCGTGCATGACCCTGCACGCAGCCTTTAGATCTGCAGGTTTCTATGAAGTTGCCAGCGAGTGGTGGCATTTTGGCGACGCAAGCACCGAATCCCAAAACATGGCAATCGTTGGCTCTGGCGGCCTCGACTTTATTGCGGACATCCCTGCGGGCAACTAGCACCCGCAAAAGCATATTACTGCAAGCTGTGAACCCTATTTTTCGTACTCAAAGGTACGCAGGAATTTCTGGGCACGCTCCGTTGTGGGATTGTCGAAGAAGTCCGCAGGCGCAGCTTCTTCCACAATAGCGCCTTCGTCGATAAAGATAATGCGGTCGGCAACGGCACGCGCAAAACTCATTTCATGCGTCACGATAATCATGGTCTTACCTTCACGGGCAAGACTCAAGATAACATCGAGGACCTCATGCACCATTTCAGGGTCAAGTGCCGCCGTTATTTCGTCAAGGAGCAAAATCTCGGGCTTCATAGCAAGCGCACGGGCGAGGGCCACGCGCTGCTTCTGCCCGCCCGAAAGCTGGCGCGGGAAGTCCTTCGCGCGGTCAGCAAGCCCCACCCGTTCAAGCAAGGCTATGGCCTCTGCTTCAACTTCGTCCTTGGGACGTTTTTGCACCACGGTAGGTGCCAGCGTGACGTTTTCAAGCACCGTCTTGTGCGGGAACAACTCATAGCTTTGAAATACCATACCTAACTTGGCGCGCAAGGAGGCAATGTCTTTCGATGACCCGTCGACCACATCCCCGTCAAGAAGAATCTGCCCGCCCTGAATTTCTTCAAGGCCATTGATGCAGCGAAGCAGTGTCGACTTACCACAGCCCGAAGGCCCTATGACGACAACCACTTCACCTGGTTCTACAACCAAGTTAATGTCGTCAAGCACCACGTGGTCACCGTAGGCCTTATGCAAATGTTCAATATGGAGTTCGCCTTCAGCCATTTTAAGCTGCCCACTTCCTTTCTAAGTGTTCGCCCAGCTTACTGATGGGCCAACATGCCACAAAGTATAGCAAGAGAATGATGCCATAGATTCCAAACACCGCGTTTGGGCTGGTCATACGGTTTGCCTCAATTATTTGCTGGCCCACCTTCATGACCTCAACCACGCCTATCATCATAATGAGACTGGTCGTTTTGATCATGCGCGTAACCAGGTTAATCGACATGGGAATGAGCCTGCGCACCGCAAGAGGAATAACCACATGTCTATACATTTGCGCGCGGTTAAGGCCAAGCGCTTCAGCTGCTTCATACTGGTGCTTCGGGATGCTTTCAAGCGCGCCGCGCACTAAGTCGCCCATTTCGCCTATACCCCAGAAGCTAAAGACAATGATGGCTGACAATTCCGCATCAATGTTTAGACCTAAGGCACGCGTGCCACCGAAAAAGACGATGAAGAGCAACACGAGCTGCGGCATAATGCGCACGACTTCCAAATAGAGGCGTGAAATGACCTTTGCAAGAGGGTTTTTCCAGGTCATAAAAATGCCAAACAAGAGGCCGCCTACAATGCTGAAGGCAACTGAAATCAAACTGACACGCACCGCAACCCAAAGGCCACCCAGGAGGCGCAGCGCATTGGTTCCTTTGAGCAATACATCAAGCCCCAGCAGGCCCAAAAGATCCATGGCGCAACCTCCTTTCCACGTAGGTGCCCAACACGGATACGGGCAAAATCATGATGAGATAAAAAATAACCAACAGCACAAGACATTCGGTGGTCTTGTAATACAAACCAATTAAATCCTTGGCAACGAACATAAGGTCCATCAAGCTGATGGCGGAAAAAACGCTCGTTTCTTTGAGCAAGAAAATGATATTTGCCACAAAGGATTGAATGGAAAGCGTGACCGCTTGCGGCAGCACCACATGGCGCATAAGTTGACCGCGTGTCATACCAAGCGCGAGCGCACTTTCAAATTGTATGGATTCAACCGCTTCAAGACCGCTGCGAAAACTTTCGGCCATATAGGCCCCGCCCAGCAGCGCCAAGCCCAGCATACCGCAAGCTTCAGCCGTAATGGGCACACCAATACGCGGCAGGGCAAAATACATAAAGAAGAGCTGTATGAGCAAGGGCGTGTTGCGAAACAACTCCACATAGGCGCCAGCAATTTGCTTGAGCACGGGGACTTTAAAATGAACCACCATAGCAACTACAAGCCCAATTAGAATAGAGCCCAGTATGCCCACGAGTCCAATGCGCAAGGTCAACCAAAAGGCCTCAATAAACAGGGGCATGTATTCTGCCATGGCGGCAAAGTCCATGAAGGTGCTACTCCTTGTTACCTAGGTTTAAGCAGCGTGCCTAAAGCGGCCAGCCCTCGGCGCTGTTTGGTGCCGTCTTTTCAACACGGTAGTCTTCCATGCCAGGAAGGAAGGCATTAAGCAAAATACCAATAAGCGAACCCACGGCCAAGCCAGTCAGTGAAACGGCCGTTTCGCCCACAGGGATGACGATGGCGCCAGCGGCACTGTAGGCAATACCAATAGCCATGCCCAAAATAACCGCTGCAATAATAACGTTGCGTCCTTTTTCGAAATCCACATGGATTTCAATGAGGTTGCGAATGCCAACGCCAGCAATCATGCCGTAAAGGATGATGGAAACACCGCCCACCACTGCAGAGGGCATAGAACCGATGAGTGCCGAAACCTTCGGGCAGAAACTAAAGACAATGGCGAAGCAAGCTGCCAGGCGCACCACGCGCGGGTCGAACACTTTGGTAAGCGCAAGCACGCCTGTGTTTTCACCATAGGTGGTATTTGCTGGGGCGCCAAACAGTGATGCCATAATCGTGGCAAGGCCGTCGCCCAAAAGTGTGCGATGCAAGCCAGGCTCAGCGATGAAGTTGCGGTTCGTGGTTGAACTAATAGCGGAGATGTCGCCGATGTGTTCAATCATGGACGCGAGCGCAATAGGCATAATGGTAATGATGGCGGTAAGGGCCAAGCCAGAATCCATACCGCTTCCTACCAGGCCAAATACCGTGTTATCCCAAATAACGGGAAGGCCAATCCAGGCAGCTTCGGCCACACCCGAAAAGTCAACTTCACCCAAGAGAACCGCGGCAAAGTAGGACACGATAACGCCCATCAGGATGGGGATAATCTTAATCATGCCTTTGCCCCAAATGTTGCACACGATAATCGTGCCAATAGCAATAATGGCCACAAGCCAATTTGCTGAACAATTATTAATAGCTGAAGGCGCCAGAATCAAACCAATCGCAATAACGATGGGCCCAGTAACCACGGGTGGGAAAAAACGCATAACACGGTTAGCGCCAAAGACCTTAAACAAAAGGGAAAGCAACAAGTATAGAAGACCAGCGAATGCTACGCCCAGGCAGGCGTAGGGCAAAAGCTCGGGTTCGCCGTTTGGCGCGATGGCAAAATAGCCCGCCAAGAAGGCAAACGAAGAACCCAAGAATGCTGGAACCTTGCGCTTTGAAATAAAGTGGAACAACAAGGTGCCAAGGCCTGCCATAAGCAAGGTGGCAGAAACCGAAAGACCGGTCAGAATAGGAACCAGAATCGTTGCCCCAAACATGGCAAACATATGCTGGAATCCAAAAACAACCATCTTGGGAATACCTAAGGTGGTTGCATCGTAAACCGCTTCGGGGGCATCTTGGGCGCCCATGGTGGGCACGTCGTTAATTAAAACGTCTTTGGCCATTTCATCTCCGTTTCTCGAAATGCATATTGCAGCTGCGCGGAACAAGTAGTGCATTTGGAGATGTTTTGACCGCAACAGAGGCATAATCTCTAAGCGATGATTATAATAGACAAAACAAGATCATCGACCAGAAAGGGCCCACAAAATGTCTGAAGTACATGTTCTTGACCACCCCCTCATCTCCGACAAGCTTTCGCGCATGCGCAGGGTCGATACCAAACCTCAGGATTTCCGTATTTTGCTCAAGGAAATATCGCTTCTGATGGGTTATGAAGTCACGCGCGACTTCGCGACTAAAACGGTCGAAATCGAGACGCCCATCTGCAAAGGTAACTTCCCTATGCTCAAGGAAGACTTTTTTACCATCGTTCCCATTTTGCGCGCCGGGCTTGGCATGGTTGACGGCTTGCTTGAACTCATGCCCTTTGCCCACGTAGGACATATTGGCCTGTATCGCGATGAAGAAACGCACAAGCCCGTTGAATATTATTGCAAGATGCCCACTGGTGTTGAAAACTCTCAAGTGATTGTAGTTGACCCCATGCTTGCCACGGGCGGCAGCGCGGCAGATACCATTACAAGTATGAAGCGCCACGGCTGCACCAAGATTCGCCTCATGAATTTGGTAGCTGCCCCTGAAGGCATTGCTACGGTACAAGAAGCGCATCCCGACATCGACATATATGTAGCCGCGGTTGATGAAAAACTGAACGAAAACGCCTACATCGTGCCTGGCCTGGGCGATGCGGGCGATCGCATTTTCGGCACGAAGTAGTATTTGCACCGCAATTCTGCCTGAAGCTGCTAAAAAGCGACGAAATACACCCTGTAATGTAGCTGAGCTAGGCGGTAAAAGTAGGAAATATGACGAGCACCCTGCCCGAATAGCGAGCAGGGTGTTTTCTTATAGAATTTCGCCGTTAGATTCTAAGAAGGTAGGGTTTATTCTTGATAGACAAGTCGCTTTTTGCGCTGCCCAAGGTGGGCATGGTTATGGGGCTTCTGCTGCTTTTTGCGCTGACGGAAGCTGCCTGTGTCATCGGGCAAGCCTATGCCTTGGCGCGCGCAATTACCAATCTATGGGAAGGCGGCGTACTTTCAAATCAAGCGAGCCTCCTCGCCATTTTTGCGGCCTGTTTCATTGGCAAGCAGCTTATTCAATTCATCCGCGATAGCTTCCTGGCGCGTTTTTCACGCGAACGCACCAAGGAATTACGCGAGCAGCTTCTCGATAGCGTTTTTGGCTCGCAAACGGGCATGGTGTCCCTTTATGGCAGCGCGGCCGTTACCCAGGGCGCACTCGATGGCATCAAGCAGGTTGAGACCTATCTGGCTCTTATTCTTCCAAAAATAGTAGGGCTTATTGCTATTCCCCTGCCGCTGCTCATTATAGTCTTTAGCCACGACCTGGTTTCGGGAATCATTCTGCTGGCATTCTTCCCCGTTATCATTTTCTTCATGATTATTATCGGCCGCCAAGCAAGTACCCGTGCCCAACGACAATATGAAAGCTACAACGCACTTTCCAACCACTTCATCGATACCCTGCGTGGTATTGAAACCCTGAAGGTTTTTGGTAAAAGCAAGGGTTATGGCGCACACATTTTTAAATCGAGCGAAGACTTCCGCGGTGCCACTATTGAGACACTGAAAGTCGCCACTCTTTCGAGCGCGGTTTTGGACCTGATAGCCACCCTCGGCGTAGCGGCCGTTTCGCTCATGCTTGGCTTCCGTTTGCTTGACGGAACCATGCTGCTCTTCCCTGCCCTGCTCGTGCTTATTATTTCGCCCGACTACTTTAAGCCCATTCGCGACTTCGCAGGCGACTTCCATGCATCCCTTGACGGCAAAAACGCCTTGAAGTCTATTACGTCCATGATTGCTAGCAGCCAAGAGGATGGAGAAACGGGCGAGGTCGCAACTTGGCACGACGCTTCGACGCTGCGTTTTGATGGGGTGAACTTCCAGTATCCTAAACTCGACGCAGGAAAGAATGGTGCGAACGATGATGCAGCCGACTACCTGGCACTCAACGACATCAGCTTTGAAGCCCGTGGCTTTAACAAGATTGGTATCGTAGGCATTTCAGGATCGGGCAAAACAACACTGGTAAACATCCTCGGTGGCTTTGCGCAACCTACGTGCGGCACCATTGAAGCCAATGGTGCAGCGCTCACAAGCCTGCAGCTGCCTAGCTGGCAAAAGCAGCTCCTCTACATCCCGCAAAACCCCTATATCTTCCATGCCAGTTTGCGTGACAACATTTGCTTTTACACACCTGACGCAAGCGAAGACGCCGTTCAGCAGGCCATTACCGTGT
>JAFUCE010000100.1 GCA_017459805.1 Eggerthellaceae bacterium | reverse complement strand
TGGGGGCACTCCCACACCAGCTTGCCAGAGTCTTCCACGATCTGGATTTCGCCGTCGAAACCGCACACCTGGCAATAGTCAGACTTGGTATTCAGCTCCGCGTACATAATGTTGTCGTAGATGAACTGCATGAGTGAAAGTACGGCTTCAATATTGTCTTGCATGTCGGGCACTTCCACGTAGGAAATGGCTCCACCGGGCGAAAGCTTCTGGAACATGGCTTCGAATTCAAGCTTCTTGAAGGCGTCGATTTCTTCGGTCACGTGCACGTGGTAGCTGTTTGTGATATAGCCCTTGTCCGTAATGCCTTCCACTATGCCAAAGCGACGCTGCAGGCACTTGGCGAACTTGTAGGTGGTGGACTCAAGTGGTGTGCCATAGGTGGAAAAGTCGATGTTGGTCTTGGCCTTCCAGCCCGCGCAGGCGTCATTGAGATGCTGCATAATCTGCAGAGCAAAAGGCGTGGCTTCGGCGTCGGTATGCGAATGGCCCGTCATATACTTCACGCACTCGTAGAGGCCAGCATAGCCCAGCGAAATGGTGGAGTAGCCGCCATAGAGCAGCTTGTCGATGGCTTCGCCCTTTTCCAGGCGCGCCAATGCACCATGCTGCCACAGGATGGGCGCGGCGTCAGACAGGGTGCCCTTGAGGCGTTCGTGGCGGCACATAAGGGCGCGATAGCACAGCTCAAGGCGCTCGTCGAAAATTTCCCAGAACTTGTCCATGTCGCCTGCGCTGGAAAGGGCAACGTCGACCAGGTTCAGCGTGACCACGCCCTGGTTGAAACGGCCCCAGTACTTCGGCTTGCCCGGTTCGTAGTTGCCCGCGTTGGCCACATTATCGTAGCCATTGCCGCTGCGGTCGGGGGTCAGGAAGCTGCGGCAGCCCATGCAGGTGTAGCAGTCGCCGTCGCCGTTGCCGTTAATCTTGTACTCGAGCATTTTCTTTTCAGAAATATAGTCAGGCACCATGCGCTTAGCCGTGCACTTCGCAGCCAGCTTGGTTAAGTACCAATACTTGCTTCCTTCGCGCACATTGTCTTCTTCAAGGGTATAGATAAGCTTGGGGAAAGCAGGCGTAATCCACACGCCTTCTTCGTTCTTTACCCCTTCGTAGCGCTGGACAAGCATCTCTTCGATAATCATGGCCAAGTCTTCTTTTTCGCGTTCATTCTTGGCTTCGTTAAGATACATCGAAACCGTAATGAAGGGAGCTTGGCCGTTGGTGGTCATCAGGGTTACCACCTGGTACTGGATGGTTTGTACGCCCTTGCGGATTTCGTCGCGTACGCGCGATTCGACCACTTGCTCAAGCTTTTCTGTGGAAGGTTCAACGCCCAAGGCATTCATTTCTTCGGTGACTTGGCGGCGAATCTTTTTGCGGGAAATATCCACGAAGGGAGCCAGGTGGGCGAGGGTGATGGACTGACCGCCGTATTGGCAGCTGGCCACCTGGGCAATAATTTGCGTGGCAATATTGCAGGCGGTCGAAAAGCTGTGCGGCTTGTCGATGTAGGTGCCCGAAATAACCGTGCCGTTTTGGAGCATGTCTTCCAGGTTGACCAAGTCGCAATTGTGCATGTGCTGCAGGTAGTAGTCCGTGTCGTGGAAGTGGATGATGCCCGCTTCATGAGCTTCGGCAACGTCTTGGGGAAGAAGTAGGCGCATGGTAATGTCGCGGGACACTTCACCAGCCATGTAGTCGCGCTGCACCGAATTAACAACGGGGTTCTTGTTGGAGTTTTCCTGCTTGGCCTCTTCGTTGTTGCACTCGATGAGGCTCATAATTTTTTCGTCGGTCGTGTTCGAATGGCGCTTAAGGCTTTGCACATAGCGGTAAATGATGTACTTGCGCGCGACCTCGAAAGCACCGTGGGCCATAATTTGGTCTTCCACCATGTCCTGGATTTCTTCCACGGCAGGGGCGTGACCGCAGGCTTCGCATTCAGCCGTTACGTTGTTGGCAGCCGTTAAAATCTGTGCCTGCGTAAGACGGTTTTCCTCTGGTACTTCAGCATTTGCCTGGCTTATGGCATTAACGATTTTTGTAACGTCGAATTCGACTTCAGACCCGTTGCGCTTGATAACTTTCATGAATCTACCCCGTTCCTTCTTGCATTTTTCCTACATTTGTTGTGGCGTGCGCACGCTTAGGCAAGCTCGAAAACCCCTTCACGATTGTCCATTGCGTGTGCACTCTGTTTCTTGTGCTTTTAAGTGCTGTGTTTGTACAAATCACTCTTGAGTGCGTAAGCTAAAATAGCAGTTTTTTGAGCGTGTTAAAGCAGAATATATGGTGCTTCACAGAACCTTCATACACTATATATTGTGGTTTAGCCCAAATGGGGAAAACTTATTAACCGGGATGTTTTACCCCGTTTTTTTAAAAAATCCAGGTGGCTACGGTGGCGTATTTTTGCTACTAAAGAACTATCTTTTAGTTATACACCGCGCTTTCCACAAAAACTTGTGAGCTCTGTGCAGGTTTCCCATAATTGCGCCCAGGTACAATGAGGGCGAAATATACTAGCTTTGTATGTCAAACAATGGCCAAACAGAATTCGAGCCCAGGCGCCAACGCCCGCAGCGCAACTCTGCGGGGGGTTCGCGCATGCAGCGGCTCCTTCGGGCGCGTAAACCGCTTTTAATCGAGCGGCTGATTCGCACCTGGGGTGGGCGCATCTTGGGCGCCATGCGCGAAGATGGCCTTTCTGCCGCCGATGAAGCATATGAAAGCAATCAGACTTCACGCGACTTTCTCTGGAATACCATTGGGTTAAGTGCCTGGGGCATTGTGTTTCCCGTCCTGACTGTTGTGATTACCCAACTAGTTGGTGCTGAAGAAGCGGGTAAGTTCGCGCTTGCTTTTGTTGCGGGGCATTTGCTCATGTTTGTGGCGAACTATGGCGTGCGCACCTATCAAGTTTCCGACCGCGACGAAGCACATCAGTTTATCGACTACCAAGTTAATCGCTGGATTACCTGCGCCATCATGATTCTCGCTGGTTGGCTTTTCTGTCGCTTCCGTGGATACGATTCGGCGATGGCCACCATGTCGATGGCCGTGTTTGTCTACAAAATGATAGACGGCATGGCCGACGTCTACGAGGGCCGTCTCCAGCAAATGGATAAACTCTACCTCGCGGGTATTTCGCAAGCTATTCGATCGCTGGGTGTGCTCGTATTCTTTTCTGCTTTCCTGCTTTTTACGCGTTCGCTGGAGGCAGCCAGTATTGCGATGGCGATTGCTGCAGTACTGAGCTTGGTGCTGGGGACCTTGCCGCTTGCCCTGCTCGAAACGCCAAAGTCAGGCAAATTTAGCCCTGCAAGCCTGGGGCGCTTGTTCATGCACTGTGCACCAGTGTTTTTGGCCCTGTTCCTCTACGCCTTCATCGACAACATGCCCAAGTTCATGATGGAAGGCGTCCTTACGTACGACAACCAGCTGTATTTCAACGCTTTATATTTCCCTGCGCAAACCATTCTGATGATAGTTGGCTTTATGTATAAGCCGTTGCTGACGCGCATGGCTGACGCCTGGAACGACCTGTCGCGCCGCAAGCGCTTCGACCTCTTTATTGCCGTGGCCTTAGGCGTCATTGTGCTCATAACCGTTGTCGCCATTCTTCTTATGCGCTGGATTGGTATTCCTATTCTCAGCTTCCTCTATGGGCTCGACTTCGAGCCCTTCCGTAAATTGAGCTATCTTATGCTTGTGGCGGGTGGTATTACCGGCGGCATCGACTTCTTGTATCAGGTTGTTACCGTCATGCGTCGGCAAGCCGTGGTAACCAAGCTGTACCTGATTACTTTTGTGTTTGCCCTCGTCATACCTTATATGCTCATCAGGGTGAGCCAGCTTGAAGGTGCGGTTGTGAGTTACGTTATTGTCATGGCCATCCTCTTTTTGTTGCTGGGGCTTGAATACATTGGCGTGCGCCTTGGCTTTGCTTTTGCAGCTGAAAGTCGCGAGCCTCATGCGGAGCCGGCAAGGCCAAGAACTTCATCAACTAAAAGGCCGCGAAACCGCGTGCGCCCGCGTCCGTCAGTCAAGGACGAATAGGCGCATAACGCGTGAAGGATATTTCCATGCCCGATTCAGTATCAAAGCCCGTTTTCTTTGACATGCATTGTCATTTGGACTTTGCGCCAAATGCCCAAGAGGCAGCAGCGGAACTATCAGCTTTGGGTGCGGGCGCTTTTGCCGTTTCTGTTTTGCCGCATGAACAGGGGGCAGATTGTTCTTCATCGTCATCAGTGCGCTGGGGCGCTGGCCTTCACCCTTGGTGGGTAGCCGATGGGCGCGCAGGCGAAGCAGAACTTGAAGCGCTTCTTGCCCGTATTCCTTCTACTATTTATATAGGTGAAGTGGGGCTCGACTTTGGTCGCCGGTATGCCAAAGACCAACAGGCCATGCAGCGCCAAATTGATGCCTTTACCCGTATTGCTCAGGCTTGTGCGCAAGCAGGTGGGCGTGTGCTTTCCCTTCATGCCGCCGCATCGGCGCCTGACGTCTTTCAAGTTTTGGAGCAAGCAGGCACCCTTGATACCTGCACCTGCATTTTCCATTGGTATTCGGGGGACAGCGCGAGTTTTCACGCAGCAGTGCAGGCCAAGTGTTTCTTTTCGGTGAATGCGTTTATGCTTGAAACGAAACGTGGTCGTGAGTATGCGCGCCAGATTCCGCTCAAGCAGCTTTTGTTAGAAACTGACTACCCGCCTGAAGGGCAAGACTACAATCCGCCCGCCATGCAAACGCAGCTTGCCCTAACCGGTGCCCACATAGCCGAGCTGCGCAATATGGACTTTGCGACATTGACCGACCAGCTTGCATACAACAGCAAAAAAGTACTGGCTCTATAGTATGATGCGCTTATGAATATTAGCTACAGCGACAAACTCATGGCCTATCTTCAAAAGAAGGGGATTTCCAACCTGCAGATAAGCGTTGTTGAAACAGCGGTCGAAGCGGGCCCACCCGAGTTGTTGATTGAACCTATTACGGAACAACAAATCGACGATCTCAAAAACGAAAAGTATCGCTATATACACACCATTCCCGGTGGGGAACTGGAAAATATCTTCGTTACTACGCGTGGGCTTGAATTCGACGATGAAATCTTCTTTGACCTTAAAAGTTTCTTCGGCATCAAAGACATAACAGTTAAAGGTATCCACGCGTTCAAGTTGCGCTGATTTACAATCAGCGCAATCTACGTATGAGACGTCCTGCCGTTGCGCGCGTATCTGGTGGCGCACTAAACCCTTATGCGCTTACCCTCACGTACTTTTAAGTTGCGCTGATTTACAATCAGCGCAATCTACGTATGAGACGTCCTGCCGTTGCGCGCGTATCTGCTGGCACACTAAGCCCTTATGCGCTTACCCTCACGTACGAAGTACGCTCGGCCGCGCGGCGGGCTTATTGCACTCACCAGATGCGCGCTCACTGTTTCACCATGGGCGACCTATTACATTTTGGTGGACCTGTGGGCTTTCAACGGTCTTACTAGCGCCAACCTGCGAGTTAAATTATTGCGCTCGCTAACTCACCATGGGCGACCTGCGACACAACAGCTCATAACCCCCTGGTTCTGAGACGACCAGACGCTGCGGCTTTGCCTGCAATATGCAAACATTTCAAGACTTGGTGGCATAAAATGACGGAGTTGTACGGATTTTTCCTATTGAACCCGTACAATACCGTCATTTCTTGCCACTTTCGCGCTGCAACCCGTACAACTCCGTCATTTTTTGCCATCAACTGCCCTTTTGCGTGCTTTGCCAGCAACTGCTATTTTGCGTGCTTTGCCAGAAACTGCTATTTTGCGTGCTTTGCCATCAACTGCCCTTAGACTTGCTGGAGTGCTACGAGCGTCCCGACTTTACATATATAGCGCCGAAAATGGAACATACCCCTACATTTAGCGGTTTTTGCAGCGAAAAAAATTCCTACTAAATTACCCGCATTTACAAAAATTTTTTCCAATTGTGTTGAAATTGTGGTACAGTTTGTGTATCTTGCATGAACGGGTTGTGTGAAAAAGGGGGAGAAAAATCGCCGTTCTAACGAAAGAAGATGTTCTTGAAAAGCTTCTGCTGGCACACCAGAATTGGTTCGACGTATACCGCGACCACGAATTTGAGGGTCGAACCTTTCCTGGATACGCCGAGTTTCACACTCATGGCGAACAGTATGTGTTAGTCAAGAGGGCGAAACTGTGGGAAGTGGATTCTCACGAGTACATTTTCTTTCAAACCGTGGACACACTTGATGCAGACACTTTTGAAGACTGGCTGTCCTACATGTGTGAACACGGTGTCAAGAAGGCGAAGCCTCAACCTAATCACATGTCTAGCAACATCACGTTGGTGCTGATAGCCGACAGCACCAGCGATGATGTGGCGAAGGCGGTGCGCAAAGCACGTTTTCGCAAGAACTTCAAGTTTGGACTTGAAGGTTGGGCCGACTTAAAGCTTGCGGCAATCGACTTGGCCAACCAGCGCGTGTACACAAACGGTGCTGGTAAGGACCTGCGCGAGACGCTGGAAGCTAATGCTTGGTCCAAAGAGTAGGGGGATTGTATGCGTCGCTTGCTAGTGGCGGGCGCATAAATCCAAGGCAATATCTAAGGAGGAAGAGTTAGATGAATGCAATGATATTGCTTCTTATTGCTGCCATAGTGCTCGTTTGCGGGTACGTTTTCTATGGTAAGTATCTAGCCAATGCTTGGGGCGTTGACCCAAGCAGGCCCACTCCAGCCCACGAAATGGCTGACGGCGTTGACTACGTCGCCGCTCCGCCGTACGTAGTGCTTGGCCACCACTTCTCCTCAATTGCTGGTGCAGGCCCGATTAACGGCCCGATTCAGGCTGCCGTTTTCGGTTGGGTTCCAGTAACGCTGTGGGTTGTTATCGGTGGTATTTTCTTTGGTGCTATGCACGACTTCGGCGCGCTGTTTAGCTCCATTCGCCACAAGGGTCAGACCTTAGCCGTTGTTGTTCGCGACAACATGGACAACACCGCTAAGACCCTGTTCACCATCTTCGCTTACTTGACACTCGTTCTGGTTGTAGCTGCATTTGCCTCCATCGTGGCGAACACCTTTGGTGTTTCTGCAGAATACAATCCTGCCGAGCCAAGCGTAGGCGACGACCGCAACATGACAACCGCATCGATTTCAATGTTCTTTATCGGCGCTGCTGTTATTTGGGGTCTTCTGCTTCGTGGTCGCAAGATTCCAGCTGCTGCTAACATTGGCCTGGCAATTGTTGTTCTGGTTATCTGTGTTGCTGCTGGTATGGCATTCCATCCCATCGCCCTTCCGGCGAGCACCTGGATGTGGATTTTGGCCGTATACATCCTGATTGCGTCCTTGGCACCTGTTTGGATTTTGCTCCAGCCGCGTGACTATCTGTCCAGTTACCTGCTGTATGGCATGATTATTCTTGCCTTCATCGGCATCATTGGTGCTGGCCTGAGCGGTGCTGCTGCTAACCTTGAAATCCCGGCATTCACGGGCTTCCAGGTAGGCAACGCTGCTGTTGACGCTGCTGGCAATCCTGTTATGCAAGACGCTGACGGTGTGAAGTACTTCATGGACAGCGCAGGCGCTTATGCAACTTCTGAAGGCGTTGCATTTACTGGTGCTATTGAAGACTTGAAGCAGGCTGTAAACAGCGCTGGTGCTTCGGGCTTCCTGTTCCCGGCTCTGTTTATCACCATTGCTTGTGGTGCTATTTCTGGCTTCCATAGCCTGGTAGCTTCTGGCACCACCTCCAAGCAGATCGATTCCGAAGCTCATGCACAGCCCATCGGCTACGGCGGCATGCTCATCGAATCCCTGCTGGCTATCATTTCTCTGTGTGCTGTTGGTTTCGTATGGACCCAGTACAAGGCTGGCGGCTTTGCTGCTCCGACGGCAGTATTCGCTTCTGGTCTGTCCGGCATGATTGCAACCGTGTTTGGCGAAGGTGCTCAGGGCATTTCCTACCAGCTGCTTATTCTGGCTGTATCGGCATTCTGCCTGACCTCTCTTGACACGGCAACCCGTCTCGCTCGTTACATGTTCCAGGAACTCTGGATCCCCATGGGCGAAACTCTGGAAACCGTTACTGGTTGGCGCAAGACGCTGTCGAACCCCTATGTTGCGACCATCATTACCGTTATCCTCGGTATCGGTCTTGGCATGAGCGGTTACAGCATCATTTGGCCGCTGTTTGGTGCTGCTAACCAGCTCCTTGCAGCTCTGGCTCTGCTGGCTGTAGCAACCTGGCTGAAGAACATGGGACGCAAGAACGGCATGTTCTACTTCCCGATGATCTTCATGCTGGCTGTAACCCTGACGTCTTTGGTACAAACCATCATGGCCCAGTTCAGCCTCGTCTCCGCTGGCGGCGACGTCTTTGCACCTGGCCTGCGTCTGGTTATTGCCTGCCTGCTGTTTGTTCTGGCTATCGTCCTTGCTGTTCGTGGCGCTAAGTCGCTGTGGGGCAGCGATGCGAAGTCTGAAAACCAGGCTGCCGCATAATGCGCTTAATCGCATAGGCCTTAAGGGTGGCTCGCTTTGGCGGGCCACTCTTTTTTCCAGACTTAAATAGGGCACCGTGCATTACTGATGGGCTATGCGCTTACCTGCAACTTCTTAATAAAACACCAGTTCTTTGGTATCATATACGGAACGTGTTGTTGGAAGAAAACGTATGAGCAAAAGGAATACTTGGACTCTATGAACGCTATGGCGCTTCTCATAATATCTGTCGTCGTCCTCCTTTTGGGCTATATCTTTTATGGCAGCTATTTAAGCAAGCAGTGGGGAATAGACCCAGGGCGGGTGACCCCAGCGCACGAATTGGCCGATGGCGTCGACTATGTGGCGGCACAACCTTATATCGTGCTGGGACACCATTTTTCATCTATTGCGGGTGCCGGCCCCATCAATGGTCCTATTCAGGCAGCAATTTTTGGATGGCTCCCCGTAACACTTTGGGTGCTTATCGGGGGTATTTTCTTTGGTGCCATGCATGATTTTGGCAGCCTGTTTGCGTCATTGCGCCATAAAGGTCAGACGCTTGCCATCGTAGTGCGTGACAACATGGATGGCACCGCCAAAACGCTCTTTACCATTTTTGCCTACCTTACTCTGGTACTTATTGTTGCAGCCTTTGCGTCAATTGTTGCAGGTACTTTTGGCGTTACGGGCAATCCAGTAACCGATGAACGCAATATGACTACCGCGTCAGTTTCGATGTTTTACATTCTTGTTGCCGTGTTGTGGGGTCTGTTTTTCCGCGGTCGTAATTTCCCCGGGGCATCGCACGTTTCCCTTGCAATTGTCGTTTTGGTTATTTGCGTGGTCGCGGGCATGTCTTTCCATCCCATAGCGCTCACACCCAACCAGTGGATTTTGGTTCTTGCTATATACATCCTGATTGCGTCCTTGGCACCTGTTTGGATTTTGCT
>JAFUCE010000020.1 GCA_017459805.1 Eggerthellaceae bacterium | reverse complement strand
GGGACGAGAAGCTCTGGCACCCACCCGTGAGTGTCGGCTTCATCGACGGGAACTTTCGCGACTGCTTCGACTGCGTTGATGCCGACGACTGGCGCAGCCTGCCTGTCGACCATTTCGGTATTGTCGAAGGACGCTGGAGGTGGATGGTTTGAGTTTGGCAAGATTGGAAGTCAGGCCTTTCCAGGCACAGTTCTGGGTGACAGGGATGGACGATGACCCGGTGGCTTGCGTTGAGCAGTGCTACCCCTTCGACACCGAGAAAGGGAGATTTGCCTACAGGACAACTGAGGAAGGGTTCGAGAACGCTTTAATGGCCTCTCACGAACGCGATTGTCGGAAAAGAATCGACCGTTCAAGCTGCTTCTGTAGGGTGCTCGTCGATGAGATGATGTGCTGCGTAGCCAGGTTGGATGACGACTACCTGTACGTGACCACGGAGATGGCCAACATGCTTGTCCGAGGGGGTTACTGGCAGCTTCTCATTACCGCAGGTTCGCCCTGGGCGGAGGACTGGGTTGCCCAGTTCGAACTTGACCTCCTGGGGGTGGCGGCTTTGGAGGCCATTCTCCGTAAGAGGCCGCTTGCACGTTTGGACGAGATTGGCGAACAGATGGGCGCAGGCCCCCAGACAACCTTCGAGGTCCTCTCTGGGCTGCGGGCAAAGGGGTACGTGACGCAGGATGCTCAAGGGGGCTACTCCATTGCCCGAACTGGTTTCACTGCACTAGCCGAGACAGCGAGACTCAGCGAAGGCGGCCTGCCGGACTTGATGCTAGCAGGAACGACCTGGAGCGACCTTGTGGAGCCTACGGCGGAATAATCCGATCGGGCAAAGGGTCGAGGATTTGCGGGAGCCCTCGAGCGAGCAGCCCTTCGCCCGCTGTGGCATGCAAGACCCTGTGTCAGGGGCCGGAGAATAGAAAGATGCTGCGTATGGAGGAGGAAAGGTGAAACACTACGGCACTGTAACACTTGAGACAGCGAGACTCGTTCTCAGGCGAGCGACGGAGGATGACGACGAGGCGGGCTTCGCCAACTACGCATCCGACGAGGAGGTCACGAAGTTTCTGACCTGGCCAGCCTACGATGTGGCCGACCTGTATCGCTTCTACCTCCTGGACGTCATCCGCAACTACCAAAACCTTGATTACTACTCGTGGCTGATCGACCTCAAGGGCGCGGGCGTCGTGGGCGCCATCGCATTCACCAAAGTCGACGAAGGAACCGATACGCTCTACCCGGGCTATGTTCTCGGCAGGAATTGGTGGGGCCAGGGAATCATGACAGAGGCGTTGTCAAGAGTGATCAGATTCGGCTTCGAGGATATGGAGGCGAACAGGATCGCCTGCTACCACGACGTTGACAACACACGAAGTGGAAGGGTCATGCAAAAGTGCGGAATGACCTTCGAGGGAATCCTTCGCCAGGCGGCCTACGGCAACCGCGGCATCGTCGACATCTGCCACTATTCCATACTTGCTAGCGAATACTTTGGAAGCTAGATAATGAGGGCGCCCTCCGCTGGGGGAGGCAAGATTTCGGGTTCGATAGCGAGCAAGCGAATCCCGTTAGCAATGAGTTGACCTAGAGAACACCCGACGGTCTGGAGCGCATACCAGGAAGGATGAAGAAGATGACGACAAGCAACAACATCCCAAGCTACAACGACGGCGACTGCATCCTCTACATCAGGGATGGCGAGGTCTGCAAGGGCTATGTCTGCGGGATACATCCCGCTTCTCTGGACATCGAGGTGGTCGAGGAGGTCACCGAAGAGCGCACCTACGTCCGCGACGGCGAGATCGTAGGGAAGATCGACCACGTCGGCGGCGAGCGCTACGAGTACGTTTCGGTGCCGGACCCGTCGGCGCCTGACGGAGTACGCTTTGAACGTAAGCCTGCATCGCCATCTGCCACTTCATAGATTTGGACGATTCATTGACGATTCCCCGATGAACAAGCTGGGTCACTGAGACCTACTTGACAACATGGCAATAGAGAATCATAGGATATACGTTTTGGAAAGCCGCAAAGGAGGAGGCCATGGCTGGAACAGAGAGACTCATAGATCTTCTTAATGCCTACTACCACGGGATTGCTTCTGAAGAATATGACGACATCGTTAGGAGGCCGAGTGGCCTGGTCGTTCCTCTCGTGTGCATGGTGTTCGACAGATACGGGTCGGAAGAGGATTCGAGTGGTGAGGTGCCGTTCCATATGCCAATTCCGATATCAACGACAGGTAAAGAGATTCGGGAGGCGTTGGCGTCGATGCCTGACGAAGGCGGCAAGTGGGGGAGAAGCTATCAGAGCCATGTCGTGTCCCACCTATCGAGGCGCTACGAAGAGGACGGCGTCATGGAGTTCCTTGGGCAGAAAGAAGTGCCCGCTCAGATATTCCACAGCGAGCCGTTCTGGTCCTTTGCGGGGGTGATTCTCATGGAAGAGGGCCCCTGGTGCCCCTATCTGGACATAAGGTACTCGCCCACCCCGAATTACAGACGCATCGAGATGGAAGACGACGAGAACGTTGAGTCCGTGATCCTGAGGCTCTCCTACGCCGGCCACCTAAGGTCGAGCTGGTTCACGATGCCGGCAAGCATCTTCGAGGAATAACAGGCAGCAATGAAGCTCAGGCACCGAAAAGATGGACGGCGTGCTCACGCCCAGGGTCAACCGCAGGAGAGGAGAAAGCGATGGATTATCGAGACATTGTCTGCACTATCAACGAAGTAGGGTCAAGCGTACTGTCTGATCTGCCATCCGCAGTGATGTTTGCGGCGATGGCCATTAACAACGAAAGTGATGATTTGAGCCACGAGCAAATCATGGAGGCTATGTGCCTGCTGCGCGACAACCTCTGCCATGCCTTAGATTTCCAAGAGTGATAGACGCCTTCGGCGAATAGCAAACGCGCAGTAAGGTTTGCCTTGTGCGGCGAAAGGAGAATATATGGTGGATATCTGGTTTACGTCAGATCTGCACCTGGGGCACAACAACGTGCTTTCGTTCCAGGAGCGGCCGTTTAGCGACATAGACGAGATGAACCGCTCCCTGCTCGCCGCCATTAACAAGCGTGCTAAGACCAACGATGTCCTCTACATTCTCGGTGATGTTGCGTACAAGAATGAAGGGGGCTTTTCGGCCGCTGCGCAGATGATCGAGTCATTGCGGTGCAAGAAGAAAAGGCTTGTCCTGGGAAACCATGATGCAACCTACGCCAACAAATGGATTGCCAGCGGACTGTTCGAGACAGTGAGCAGGATGGAGGAGTTCCCGGCCAACGGGTTTGGCTACGGGGCGGAGCTGACACTTTGCCACTATCCCATGCTCGCCTGGAACCGCTCGCGCCACAACGGCAAAGATGGCTCGCTGCCTAGCATCATGATCCACGGGCACATTCATGGGCGGCGCAAGGACAACGAGCGCAACGCCTCCGAAGGCGTATTCCGTTACGACTGCGGTGTAGACGCGAACGACTACGCACCCGTGCACGTTGAAGAGATCATCGATTTCTTCGCCCGGGACGACCTTTAAATTGGCGGAAGGAGCCATCGTGGAGTTCAACGGAGAAATCAGGCCTCACGACAACCTAATCTTCATTGCAGAGGGCGATGACGGAGGCGATGTCGTCTGCAGTGTAGTCCTCACCTTCGACTACTACGGCAACGGGAAGAGTTACATCGTTTATGCCGTCGGACAAGATGAGAACGGGGTGGCCGAGCTGCAGGCCAACCTTTATCGCCCGGACAGTTTCGTTGTCAATGAAGAGTCTAACCAGGCCATCTTGGAAGTGTTCCCAATCGAGGATGCGCAGGATTGGGACATTGTCAGGGAGGCTCTCGAACAATGGACGCAAACCCATCGGGGGGAATGAGGCTCTTGGTTAGCGGCCTTGACGCGCCGTAGATACTATACTTGTTGTATCTACTCAGGAAGGAGCCTCTATGGAGCTCAACAACTTCAGACAAAAGCTTATCGAGCTGCACAAAAAGAGCCGGATGGACGAGTTCATTAACTGGCCCTTCGTGTATGACAAGGACGAGGAAGGCGAGATCTTTATCTCAGACGGCGGGACTTTCTACCTTCGCGATGTCTGCCATCGGTGGAATCCGACGCTTCTCAACGTCGGCGACGTTTACGACATGAAGTATTCGATTGCATTCGACGAGCCGACCATTGATCCTTCTGAGACGGAAGAAGACCCTTCGGAAAGCACAATATTCCTACGATTCTCGGATGGGTCGAAAGTTTATTTAACCAATTACCACGACACATACGACGTTCTCGTCCGATTCTGTTTAAACCACACCCCCGAAGGCAGGGACTACGAAGCTTTTCGAGATTACGATCTGATTCGCAAAGGTGCTCGTGTTGACATTTACAACAAAGGCCCTCTTTGCCCGCGCAACGAAGAGCCATGGTCCACGTTTGCGGGTAACCTTGACGTTGCTGAGAATCGCAGGCTGCTGCAGGACTATAGCGCGGACTCGGCCAGCGATGAATCGGGTCGTTATACCGACGCAGTTGACGAATACTGCACGCTGCGGAAGAAAGACTCCCTTACACAGGTCTTCCTCAAACTGGTAGCGGACATTTTCGTCCTCGATGACCTTGTGCTTCGTCATGAAAACGAGGGTCAGGAATACGAGGATGGAGCTTTTATGGGTGCAGCTGGTCAAATTGCCGAAAGGGCCAAGGAATGCGCCCAGGTGTCGCACTACAACGTTGCCGAAGCGATTTTTGAAGCATGGCAATTCTATGAGTCGTTCACCGATGACACGAACAGGGACAGAAGCGACTTCACGGAAATGGCCGTCGCCCGCTTGGCTGAATCGTGGCTTGAGAAGAACGGGATGCTGGAAGAGTACGTAAGCGCCTCCGAAGATGGTGCTAAGGAAGAATAGCGGCAGGATCTTGGCACGCCGCGGCCATCCTTTCGGCATCCTCAGCGGTAGCGCAGTAGGGCAGGTACTCGGCGCACTCCTCCATCAGGTCGCATCCGGCGCAGGCTTCGTAGAGTCCGTAGCGTTTCGGGTTGTCGCGATCGATTTCAGCGAACGCCTCGTAGGCATCGAACAGACTAGCTTGCGCAGGTGCATTGGGCTCGAAGGGGATGCCGAACCCGTAGCTCTGGCGCCTGTGGAAGTTGTCGTTCGAGAACATGATGCCGTCCTCGGCAACCCAGCGTCCGAACGTGCGCACCTCGCCGGAGCCGTCCATCAGCAGGAATCGCGAACCCTGCGCAGATGCGCCGATGATGCGCGACGCATCCTTGCCGAACAGGTCGCCCGACATGCGGTCCAGGGGCGAGAGCACGCGCTTGGCGAAGGACATGGAATCAGACACCGCATCGGTGGTGGGAAGGCCCGAGAGCACGCCGTTGTGCATGAACCCGACGCTTGCTACCTGCTCGGTTTCCCTCATGGCGGAAGCGCTGCCACATACGGGGAACGGATGGCAGCACCCGGGCTTCACCGCACCGTGGGTTGCGATGCGGAAGTGCAGCGCCACGGGCAAGGCGTCCAGGTTTGCAGCCGCAGCCTCCTGGGAGAGGGCATCCTCGAAGGCGTTCCATTCCATGAACCCCTTGCGGATGCGGACGGCGTCATTGGCGGGGAACATCATACCCGCGCCGTCGGGGTTGGTTGTCCAGCAGGACTTCAGGGT
Source organism: Eggerthellaceae bacterium (assembly GCA_017459805.1). Classification (GTDB taxonomy): domain Bacteria; phylum Actinomycetota; class Coriobacteriia; order Coriobacteriales; family Eggerthellaceae; genus CACXMZ01. The sequence continues at coordinate 8,841 of JAFUCE010000020.1, read as the reverse complement.
TTGCGTGCCGGGCATCGGGCATCCGGCGGGCTTGTAGACGATTACGCACATTTCAGTTCCTCCTTCGGGGTGATGAGCTCGCGCTCGACCAGGTATTCCTCAAGCTCGGTCGCTTCAACCGGGCATTTCTCGATGATCTCGTCGCATAGCTCGTACCAGCTCATGCGGTCGAGCTCGCCCACGGTCGCATCCTTGGCAACCGCGCACAGCCCCGCGACGAACTGGAAGGTCGCCTGCAGGGTCTCTGGTTTGAGAGTCCCGCGGAAGAGGCGGAACTCGATGGTGTGTTCATTGGTCACGTTGATCGCGCGGTAGCGGTCGTGACAGGAGACGCTTCTGCAGGTCTTGGCGCGCTGCTTCCAGCCGTCCTCGGTCTTGGGGAGCATCGGACGCTTGGCCCAGTGGGAAAGCTGCTCTGCCCTGCGGCGGGAGAAAATCGTCAGCGGCTCGAAGAAGCGGTCGACGATGTTGGTCAGCTTGAGCTCGGCCATCTCCTGGCGGGCGTCTCCCTTGCCGAAGTAGTTGCGGTTCACGTGGACGTGCAGGCCGCATGTGCGCGTGTCGTGGCTGCGGCACCCCTCCTCGAGTGCGATCTCGCTGATGCGCGACCACATCGCACGTCCCTCGTCCGATGCCATCACGGCCGGGCTTATGGGATGCGTCACCAGCTCGACGCCCTCGTCCAGGCTCCCGTCGTGCTTGAAGTAGAGCCAGTCGGTGCCGTACTCCTTGGATATGCGCGAGGCCGCCATGTCGCCGTCGCCGTGGTCCATCTCCAGCTCCACGCCCAGCAGCAAGCCGCCCTCGGGCTCGCCTTTGGCGCGGTGGAAGATCGGCTGGGGCTTGAAGTAGTAGGACTGCACGCCCGTGCGGTCGACCTCGTCGGCGCACCTGACGCAGAGCTCGGCGCCGTCGCGCTCGCTTATCTCGTCCTCGCGGAACCATCCGCCGCACCGCTCGCAGCGCGTGTAGGACTCCCAGCAGTGCTCGCAGATGCGGTTGCCGTGCCGGTTTGTGATGTGCTGCATGGCGTCTGCCATGTGCCAGCGCCCGCACTCGGTGCAAAGGACGGCGAGCCTGTCCGCGCAGGACTGGCAGATGCGCCTTCCGCCCTCCAGCGTCACCAGGTTCGTGTTCTCGACGGTCTCGCCGCACTCGGGGCAGGTGGTGTAGCGCTCCTCGGCGCAGGTCGGGCACACGCCCTCGATGGCGCTGTCGGCCGGGTCGAAGAAGCTCCCGCAATGGCGGCACGTGTCGATCAGCTGCATGGCGCCTGCTGGCGGGTGCGCTGCCCTTCTCCTCGTAGTCATGTTGTTCGACCTCCTAGTTCCGTGAGGCCGACCCCTTGCCGGCCTCCGTGCCACGGGAGGCGGCGGGGTTCGTCTGCGGCGCAAGGGAGGAAAGCGAAAACCGAAGGCTTGAGTTTTTGCCATGGGTGTGGACCAGGAGGCAAAAAGTTTTTCGCGCCCTTGCGCCTGCAGGCGGTTCCCGGCGAAGCTGCGTGGCTTGGAGGCAGGCAAGGGGTCGGGCAACTGGCTGGAGGTCGGACTCAAGCGAGGGGAAAGGCGTGCGCTGCCGGCAGCCTGGATGCACAGCCCAGACGCGCGTACAATTATGGTCTGAGATAAAGGACGTGAGCGACATGGACAGAGGGCTGGCTGATTCGCGGGGCGAGGGATCTGCGCCCAAGAAGGACTGGCGGACAATCCAGGAAGAGCATGCGGTTGCCTACTTCGCAGCCGACTTGGCGATGGAGAACCCAGGGAACTACACGCTGGATGAGAAGCGGGATATCATCGAGCGCATGCAGGCGAGCACTGCAGAAGTGGACGAGAAGATTCGCGAAGAGTTCCGCATGATGCCGCCCGAAGCCCAGGGCCTCATGCTCGATCTGCTGGAGGACAGCTCCGAAGGCCGAGAATGGTGGGAGCGCCTGCTGCTGGGCCTGGACGATCTGCCCGACGCGCCACCTGAGGGTTAGCCGGGAGCTAATCTCTGCTCATCAGCACTGGGGTATCATAGCGTTGAGCCGAAAAAGGGCGTGCAGCTTTGGCGAAGGTGGCTAGCTGGTGGACACAAAACAGATAGTGTTATATGAAGACTCTCTCTCGAGAACAAACAACGAGATAGCCGAGATAGTTGATCTGGAGGTAATCGAGCTTGTTTCGACAGAGCGTGCCGACTTCTTTCCGCAATCGGATATGGACGGATGGGACTATTTCGTCTGCACGTCATCGGCTGCCGCAAGCGTCTTTCTCACAACAAACGAGGAATTCGAGAAATGGCTCGCCGGAGTCCATGACGCCGCCAACAAGCAGAGTGGAGACTACGACTTCGCACAGCGCGTTCTAGGGGCCCTCTTTGAGCACAAGGGGGACTACATGGATCGCATGAGCACGCGGTTCGAGGGAGACGATGACCCCTGGAGGGTTTTCCATAGATTATTCTACGGGCATGATCCGCTGAGTTTGTTCGCTGAAAACCCCGACAACCCTTTTGCTCTTATGGTTGAACAAAAGGGCCTTTTCGGCATTTTGCAGGTTGTTCGTCATCTGATTGCTGACACGTTCTCCAAGCAAGGGCTGCCGTTCCCAGGACATGCGGTTTTTGAATACGCTAAAGAGGGGAACCGTCCCTGGAGCCACTTGCTTGACCTTGTCCAGGAGCTGTCCACGGAGGCATATGGAAACAAGGTCCATGCGGAGCAGATTTACGAGCATTTGCTAACAATACGCGCCCAGGACATAGCAGGGGGCATGCTCCAAGTGGCGGCTGTAAACGAGTATCTCAGAGCAAGGGGCATAACGGATGATGTCAGAACATCCCAAGTACGCCTGACTGCATACTCGATGGGCTTTTTCTCACAGGCCATCGCTGGGTCGCTAAAACAAAATGGGGTGCCCTATATCAACGTCCCACTGGCAACCGCAATGGCCAAGGCGCTCGCCTCGTTGCTGTTGGCAAGCAACAAGAGAACGCTTGCTCTTGAACGAGAGTCAAACGAGCTGCTGGCCAGGAGTAGCGAGGCCCTTGGACGGCACGAGAGGCTCAAGGCGGTCCTGTCCGACGATATCAGAAACTGCCTGCCGAAAGGGGAAGAGGTTGAATAATAAGGTTCTACTTGTTTTGACAGGAGCCCTAAGCGGAATGGCGGGGCTGATAACGGGAATACTGATAAGGCAGCCCGAAATAAACAAACTACAGAAGCTCGTAAAGCGATTGCAAAAAGAGATAGACCGCTTGGAGCAGGCAGTCCAGGAGCAAAACGACGAAATTGCAGCCTTGATGGTCGAGTACAGGGCACTGAAGATTTATCAATTCAGTAGGCGGAAAGAGCTAAGAGAAGGCATTCAGGATGAGCTGGTCTTTCAGTATGCGACGGCCGACTACCTAAACCTTCTGCTTGATTACGTCAACGCGGATGTCGAGATGACCAAAGACGACATTCGCTTCTACGAAACCTATGGGAAAATGATCGCCGAAAAGCCGATTGACTACAAAGAGAAGCAGTTCATCAGGGATTATGTGAGGGCTAGACATTCTCTCGAGATCGACCGGCTAGAGCAATGCGAGACGCAGCCCGTTATTAGTCGTATTCGCGAATACGATAAAAAACCCGAGAAGCCAAGGAAAAGGCGATTTGGCCGAACAAAGAAAGACCCAGAGGACGACGAGGAATAGACTGCCGACCAAAGCATTTCAAGGTTCTGCAACTATTTCCTTTTGAGGCAGCGATGCGCAACTGCAGCGAACCGCCCTTATTCTCCCTACCGCTCCTTGGCTGCAATCCTCTCTAATCGTGCAACCTCCTTATACGCAAGCTCGGAGACCCCGAGCTGCCTACACGCCTCTTTGGATGCCTGCGCGCTACCCTGTGTTCCTATGGAGCTGACAAGGTGACTGTGCGCGGTTGCGATGTGCGGGTTCACCTCTTCCGCCACCTCGTAGTGGTGGTCGACTGAAGTCAGGTACACGAGCTCGCCCGAGACGCGCGCTGCCACCGTGTCGCCGTCGACCGTGACCCTCTCGAGGCGCTGCAGGTCATCGCTGTCGGCTATCAGAAAGCACCAGCCGTCCCGCCTGCGGGCGACGGGAAGGCCCCCAGGGCCGGTGGCGTTGCGGTACTCCTCGCTCGTCTCGTAGTAGAAGGTCTTCAGCCAGAGCGCCCCGCTCTCGATGCCCGCCAGGTCGAGCTCGTAGTTGGTAAGCAGGTTGCCCTTCTGGGGCAGGGACTCGGTCATGTGGTCAGTGTCGAAGGCCACGACGAGCCCTTTGTCGTAGAAAGTCTTTATCAGCATCTCGTTCCTACCTTTCGTGCTGCGTTTCGGTACGCTCTTCCCTGCGCGGCGGCTGCCAATCGCGCTGGCGGTCCCTGCCCTCGCCGTGGTGCCTTGCAGGGCCGCGACCGCGTGCGTACTGCTCCTGGCGCCTGCTCGCGGGGCGCCTTGCGGGAGTCTCCTGAGCATGTTCGGGCAGGATCCCGGACCGCTCGATGTAGGCGACGAGGTCGCTGAGCTCTGCGGGAGAGGGGTCTGTCCATGCAGCGGGCCGGTAGTCCGAGGGGTCGAGTGCTTCGAGATCGTCCAGGCACTCGATCCGGTGGTTCTCCATCAGCGTGACCGCGCACGAAAGCGCATGCAGCTCGTCTAAGTTGCGGACTTCGACGGCGTTCCTGGCGATGCGCTCGATGGAGAGGCGCGCAGCATCCGAGTGCATCCCAGTCCCGCCCGTCCCGAACACGGCCTGCAGGTGCTCCTTTCCGTAGTTGAGCCCGAGCCTCTCGCCGCCGATGCATCGGTTGGGGTGCTCGGCGAGCCTGTATATCCAGTCGGCCCTGGGCGCCTTGGCGGAGTTGTCGGAAACTTCGACCCCGAGGACTTCCAGGACGTTTCTGAACTCCGCCTCGGTGTCCGCGAGCGAGCGGGCTATGCGCACCCGGCTCCTGATGTCGGCCGTCCAAGAGTACTCGCCCCTGTTGGCGAGCTCGATCTCTGCGCGCCTGACGTACTCGGCCTGCAGGCTCTTCGGCTGGCGCAATGCGGCATGGGCAGGGCTCTCGCCCGCCTCCCGCTCGTCGCGCAGGAACAGCAGCCTGCGCTCCTCGGCAAGGTCCTGCAGCGAGTGGTTGAGACCTCGCGGGTCGGGGTCCTGCAGGCGCCTGCCGTCGAAGACGTTGGTGTTGTTGACCACGACGTGCGCGTGGGGGATGCCGCGGGCGTTGTCGTCGTGGTAGACGATGGCAACCTGGTAGTCGCCGAAGTGCTTCTGTGCCCATGCCACCGCCAGCTCGCGAAGCGCAGGCAGGGGGATGGCGTCGCCGGGGTCGGGCGAGACGATGTAGTGCTTGTAGGTGCGTGCGCGCTTGCCGCGCCAGGGCTGGTCGTTGCCGACGCTGCGTCTCGTGGCGTCCATGATGCGTGCCCAGTTGAACACGGATGCGGGGTCGGCTATGTCGGGGTTCTCCAGGTTGATGTAGTCGCATGCGAGTGCCCTGCCCTCCTTGGTCAGGTAGCGGTAGGGCCCCCGGCACGACGTGTGCCCGGATATCGGTTTGAGTATCGGCATTGGCGTCCCCTAGATCCGCGCGACGTGGCGCCCGGTCAGGAACCGCGTCTCGCGCCTGAGCGCAGCGGCCCCGTCGCTCACGGCCTGCAGCTTGCTGTTGGCGACGTCGAGCTGCTCCAGCACGTCGAAGGCGTCCATCTCGTTGAGGCGGAGGTAGTAGGCGATGACGTTGAGCGCATGCACGGCCTGGTTGTAGTGGTGGCCCCAGCGGTTGAGCTCGCGGTCGATGCGCATCGCGGTGACGCGGTCGACCACGAGAACGCCTGCGGAAGCGCCGTCCGAGGCTGTGGATTTGGGGACGGACAGCAGGACCCTGACAAGGTCCGAGATCGTCATGTCGAGGCTTTCGGCCTGCCTTCTGGCGCGCTCCAGGTCTTCGGCAGGCATCCTGACATAAAGCCTCTTGGGATACTTCTCCATGGCTTTTCCTTTGCATCCTGGCAAGCCTTGCAGTGGAAGCGGCTTGCCTGTCTTGTATGTCAGGGGCGCGGGGCCTCCCCCGCATTCAAGTCTACCGTGCGTACGTGGAGGACGTCGGGAGACGCACCGCCGCGAGCTTTTCTCCCCGTTCCCTGCGTTCTGTGCTTCCGACTTTGTGTACGCACAGGGCGTTTGGGGACGTCGTGGAACAAGAGGGGACGTTTGAGCGGCGGCAAGTGCTACTCCGTATGCTGTGCGTACGGAGTAGGCGACTTGCTTAGAGTTGGGGGTTGAGCACCACCCCTTCGCTTCCGTATGGCAATTCCAAAATAATGCCATTGGTATAATTGTTCAGAACATTAGTTACTGCATCAACAGCTGTCTGTTTCGTTTTAAGTGGGGAGAGTGTATGGGCGGATTTAACGTCGCCAAACACCATCGTGAAGATCTAGCTCAAAAGCTGGATGGTATTGTCGAGCATCTTTCGACTTACGAAGTTACTCCTGAGCAGCAAGTAGCAATTAACGAAGCATATGAACTGAAGAAGGAACTGAAGGGGAAAAGATACGGCTTGCGTTTTGAAGAGCACCGAGAGACCATAGACGACATTCTTGATAACTCCGTTCCCGTACTGATAGAAGAACCGAGTCTTGCCCTGAAAAACGGAGGCGAGCTTAGCTTCCTAATCGAGGGCGATAATCTGGTCAGCCTAGATTTGCTAATGCGTACCCATTCGGGAAGAATCGACCTTATCTACATCGATCCCCCTTACAACACTGGGGCGAAAAAAGAGCGCTTCCGCTATGACGACGACATAGTCGATTCGAACGATCTGTTCCGGCACAGTAAATGGCTTTCTTTTATGGACAGGCGCCTTCGAAAGGCGCGTCGCCTTCTCTCGACGAAGGGGTCAATTTTTATCTCCATCAACGATATTGAGCAGGCACCATTGAAGATGCTTTGTGATGATGTTTTCGGTGCTGAGTGCTTCCAGGGCTGTATCTGTTGGCAGAAAACCTATTCTCCACGAAACGATAAAAAGGGCATCCCTGCCGAATGTGAATACATCTACGTGTATTCGCGCGTGCCAGAGTGGATGCCTAAAGCTTTGGCTCGGACAGAAGAGATGGATTCAAAGTATAAGAATCCCGATGGAGATGCTGTTCCTTGGCGTAACAGTGATGCATTTGGCCCCAACGCTGTTACGCACCAAGGGATGGTTTATGCAATACAGCACCCATTTACGGGCGAATTGATATATCCATACAGTTCTGCTTGTTGGAGATACGATCAAGCAACAATGTTAGACATTATGAACGGATGGTGCAGGTATGAGCTCCGCGACTTGAATGATTCCGCACGACGTGCCGAGGTGTGTGGTATAGCAGCGTCTGACGTGCGTGAAGGAGTAAAAGGTATCGTTTTGGTCGATTCTCTAGAAGAGTCGCGCCGGCGCGCGCAAATTGTGTACGAAAAAGGCCCTTGGCCTCGCTTCTTTTTCACTTCAGGCGGCACTGGGGGCATCGCCAGGAAGACGTACCTTGACCAGGTCGGCGGTAAGCTGCCAACAAACTACTGGTCGTACAATGACGTTGGGCACACAGATGAGGCCAAAAAGGAACTTAAACGAATCTTCGAGGGAAAGATCCCTTTTGAAACCCCAAAGCCTACTCGCCTCATGAAGCGCATCATCGAGATTGCCTCCGATGAGGATAGCATCATCCTCGATTTCTTTGCCGGAAGCGCCACTTTGGCTGATGCAGTACTGCAGTACAACAACGAGCATGGGGGAAACCGCAGATTCATTATTGCCACCAACAACGAAGACAACATCTGCCGAGAAGTTGCTTATGAGCGTATTCGGCGTATAGTCGAAGGCTATTCTTATTCTGGAAAGCAAAAGTCTCTAGTCTTCGATCAGAAGATACAAACTAGGCATGCTCAAAAGCCGGATTCCTTTGTCCAGCTTGCTGCCCAAGCCGAAGAGGCAAGATCGGTTGCAGAGGGAAAGCACGACACGGCAAAAATCAAGGTAGCCGATGGACGCATTCAGGTAGAAGTGGAAGACGTATACGACAGCACGGTAGACCCTCTTCCTGGTTCCCTCAAGTACTTCAAGGTCGGCTTCGTGCCTTTTGACGATGGAGATACCTTTGCGATAGCCGACGAAGTATTGCCTCACGTACGAGAGCTTGTAGAACTTGAGAACGGTATCGACTTTGACAGCGACCCCACTGCAGCCATAGCGTTGACCGACGAAGAGCTGGATTCCGTAGTCGCAAACCTCGATTCCAACTGCCGCGCTGTCTACATTGGCCACGATGTCCTTGCGCCAACTGCGACGCTTGACTTGCTCCAATCGAAACTAATTCAGGTCTATGAGATTCCTGAATATTACTATCGCGAATTGGAGGTTTAGCAATGGCCTTCAAACTGAAGGAGTTCCAAGAGCAGGCAGTGGACGAGCTGCTTACAGCAGCTCGAAACGAAGAGCCCAGCATTGTCTTGAAAAGCTGCACCGGCTCTGGCAAAACAATCATCCTGACCCGGTTTGCATCGGAATGCATGGCGCAAGATAGAGATGCGGTCACTATTTGGTTTACACCTGGACAAGGTGAGTTAGAGCTGCAAAGCAAAGAGAAAATGGAGCGTTACGTTCATGGGTGTACGACCAAAACGCTCGACGACGTGATGACGGAAGGGTTTGCCGCGGGAGATGCGTGCTTCATCAACTGGGAGCGGCTGAACAAGAAGAGCAACACAGCCATGCGGGAAAGCGAGCGACTAAACCTTATCGACCACATCTCAACCGCCCAAGATGCGGGTATCCGGTTCCTGGTAATTATCGACGAGGGT
>JAFUCE010000099.1 GCA_017459805.1 Eggerthellaceae bacterium | reverse complement strand
TCGCAGGACGCACGCCATGGGAGTCTGTAAGATCCTCGCTCTCCCAATTCTGCATAGTTACATATCCGTTAGTATCTACAGTAGCCATTAAAGGCGGGAACCATTCGTCTAATTCCAATTCCAGCCACTGACCGCTTCCCAAGGTCCTTAGCCAGTACTCTTCCGATGCAAACATACGAATGAATTGAGGCACGTCATCATAGGCCTCTTTGGCACTGAGGGGCCAGGCCAGCGCGTTTACTCCTTCATAGGGCACCTTATCAATTGTATGGAAATTATCATCCCACCATTGATCATCGTGCGCATCATCGTTAGGTATATCCATCGCCTCCAACTGCCTGGGGATGATGGATTCTATTTCTCCGGCGGTAAAGTTGTCCTTGACATATTGATCGATGGTCCTTTCCAGCGTGCTGCCTTTATAGGTCATGGCTTCTTTGGTGTATTCGTATCCATCGTAGTATGCGTCACCTGGATCGTTGTATGCGCAGGATAGTAGGACATTATCAGCAAATAGAACGATCTCGCCCGTCCCGCTGAGCGCACCGTTTCCGTCATAGCCAATCACGAGCCATTTCGTCCCGCCGACCTTAACAACTCTGAGATTTGGCGTATTCGCATCCGTGCCAATGTAGTCTGCGCCTAGGTAGTCCGGCTCTCGATCAAGGGCATGAGCCTCTGTGATAAACAGCGGCACCAGTGCCGCCATCAACAGCGTGGACAAGAGCGCTTTCGCAAACACCTTTTTCATAATCTGCTCCCAAACGAATCCCCAAAGCAGGTGGAGCCGTCCTGCGAGCTTGACGTTGTCAAGCTCGCTTAAGCTCGCAATCCTCCCTTAATTATACTGCTTACCCTTGTTATCTTTACGTAAATGAGTCACGTTTGTGCTGTGCGTAGGACTTTGGGCTAGGGTAAAATCGTAAGGCGAGAAGTGAGGACCATGGACAATTTAAAGGGGGAGTCATGGCTGAGCAGAAAAACATTCTTGTTGTTATCCCGGTGGACGATGAAACCAAGCAGCGCATGGAAGCTGCCGTTGACGGCGGTCAGTATGATTGCAGCTTTACCTACATGCCTACGCGCGTGCCAACCGATGACGAACTTGCCGCCGGCGCAAACATCAGCGTGGAGCTCATGCGCGATGTAACAGAGGAAGACCTAGCAGGCCAGCAGGTCATTATTGGTTCTGTGCCGCCCGCTTTGCTGAAGTCGGCTGATGGCCTCGAGTGGTTGCAGCTTTCTTGGGCGGGCGTTGATTCCTTTGTGGCGCCAGGGGTACTAGCCGAAGACGTGGTGCTAACTAACGCATCAGGGGCTTACGGGCTTACCTGTTCAGAACACATGCTGGCGCAGACCCTGGCCCTTGTGCGCAATATTCCCGAATACGTGCGCAATCAGGAACAACACCTCTGGAAGCAAAACACGCGCCATATATCAATCGAAGGTTCAACGGTGCTGTGCTTGGGCCTTGGTGACATTGGCGGTTCATACGCGCGCAAGATGAAAGCCTTGGGTGCCACTGTTATTGGCGTGCGCCGCAACGCAAGCCTTGTTCCAGACTATTGTGATGAAGTGGTTTCGATTGACGAGATTGATAGCGTGCTGCCCCGTGCCGACATCGTGGCAAACTCTCTGCCAGGCAGCGCTGCCACCTTCCACCTCATGAACGAAGATCGTCTTCGCGCTATGAAGCCAGGCGCCTACTTCGTGAATGTGGGGCGCGGCAACGTGCTCGACCAGGAAGCCGCTAAGCGCGTGCTGGCGGACGGTCATTTGGGCGGTCTTGGTTTGGATGTATTTGAAAGTGAGCCGCTGCCAGAAGACGATGAGCTATGGGATGACCCGCGTGTCCTTGTAACACCGCATGTGGCAGGACAATTCTTCCTACAAACCACCTTTGACCGCATGGTCGATATTTGCGTGGAAAACCTGCGTGCCTGGGCCCATGGCGAAGCCTTAAGCACACTTGTCAGTCGCGAACTCGGCTATTAATAAAAGCGGACGTATGAGAGGAGTTCATCATGTTAGTCGACGTACGGAATGCCAATAATGCCCTCTGCCGTGAATGGCAGGCAATCTTGGAAGAGTATGCCAAGTTCGAACATCCTTCCAAGCCGCAGCTGGACAACGTAGTGAAAAAGGCCAAGGAGTGTCTGGCGGCCTTTGACGAAATTGCCATGCTTGAACCCGAAAAGTACGTCCAGAACACCCTTATTTACAACAACTGCATAGCTGTCGTAGATTCCGTGGAAGATCTGAATTGCTACGAACTCAAAGAAGGCGAATGGAAGCGCATGTCTTTTCCTGTGAGCAAGTCAGACTTAAAGATTCCAGGGCAAAAAGATAGCTGGGAAGAAAAGCGCAAGAACCATCAGGAGCTCATCGAGCAAGAATATTGGGGCATGAACGAAGCCGACGTGGCTTTGCGCGCAGAATTAAAGGAAGAAGCTGCCAAACTTCAGGCGCAACTTGATGAACTTAAGGCTGAAAAGAAGTCCAAGGGCTTTTTTAACTTTGCGGAAAAGGGTGAAGTGAAAGAGCGCATGAAGCCGTTTAAGGAAGAACTTGCTAAGGTGAATAAACAGCTGGACTCCATTGATGACCGCGTTGAAGACTACGTCGAAGAACGCCTGCGCGAGCTCGGAAAAAGCTTTACCCAATTAGATTTTTAGCTCTGCGCTGAAGATGAGCTTTCGACTTCGTCAGGGTCGAGGACGATAGCCGCATTGGAAGCTGTGCCAGCGTCGTTGAGGATGTCTTCGTCGGTGCTGGCTTCTTTAACACAGCCAGAAAGCACAAAGGAAAGTGCCGCGATAACGAACGCGGTGATTAATCGCTGTGCAATTAAACTTTGCTTCATAGCGTTTTCCTCTGTCTTAGCTGCATAAAAGTTTCTACTATGGTAGCACAGCTATTGCCCAGGTGTTTGCTGGGAAGGATTGGGCCGTTCGCTTGTGCCGTGCTGTGGCGCCGTATATGCCTGCTGTGGTTGAACCGGCTGTTGCGGCTGAGCAGGTTGTTGCGGCTGAGCAGGTTGTTGTGGCTGAACCAGCTG
>JAFUCE010000098.1 GCA_017459805.1 Eggerthellaceae bacterium | reverse complement strand
GTGGATATGCGCTCCTTCGGTTCGCGCCCACGCCTGGACCCGCAGGTAGGCGATGTAGTGACCATCGTTGGGCGTGAAGGCGACGCGTTTACGACTTTGACCGACATGGCACGCACCATCGGCACCATTGACTACGAAATCGCCTGCGATTTTTCGCTTCGTATGCCTCGCGTATATGTGTAATCGTTTGGCACGTGCCTGTATGTGAAGCCTGTTGGGATGAGCAAAATGACGCTGGACGAACTCAAACTTGAAGTTGAAGCATGCCGCAGCTGCTCACTTTGGCAGGGGCGTACAAATCTGGTCTTTGGCGTAGGGAATCCGCATGCGCGCGTACTTGTGGTGGGGGAAGCACCAGGGGCCGACGAAGATGCGCAGGGCGAACCCTTCGTGGGGCGCAGCGGCAAGTTGCTGACCGAAATGCTAGCATTGGCAAAGCTCACGCGTGACGACGTCTATATTGCCAACATCTTGAAATGCCGCCCACCTGAAAACCGCAATCCTCTGCCTGATGAAATTAAAGCATGCACGCCTTGGCTGCGTGAACAAACGCGCATCATCGCCCCCGAGTTTATTGTGACGGTAGGTAACTTCGCAACGCAATTTGTTCTCAAGACCGACCTTGGGGTCACAAAGCTTCGGGGGCGCATTCACGAAGCGGGGCGTTTCAAAGTCTACCCCGTATTTCATCCGGCCTATGCGCTGCGCAACCGCAATACCGTACTGCCTCAGCTCGAAGAAGACTTCCGCACCTTAGGCAAGCTTCTCGAGGTCTAAAAGGTTTGCGCTTTCTCTTGCGTGCGCTTCGCTTTTTTAACGGCGAGTTAAGCGCGCAATTGAAGGGCGCAATAACTAGGGCACTCTTCACCACATCCCAGCATTGTTTGGCCTAGTAATGAGACGAGCGCCCTTCTTAAAGGCGCGCTTACTTTCGCCTAAAAGCTCGACCAAAGCACGCAAGAGAAAACCCGACCCTTCTAGGCCACAAGAAGGATAATTGTTTTAGGCCTCTATGGTAAGGGTGGCGACGGTTGGTTCGCCTGAAAAGTTGATTTCGCGGGTGATAACGCGTGCGTCTTCGAGCGTGAAGTTCGTGGTTTCGAAACGTTCGATGGCTTTCCCCGCTGCTTCAATGGCGCTTTCATAGATATCCCAGAACGAGTCGGTGCGTATTTCACCGGTGTAGGGGTTTGCCCAAGGCTTATGTTCGCTATTCGCATACCAGGAATCGTGGACCTCTTCGCCTTTGTAGGCCATGGCTTGCAAAAAGGAGTGTGACCGCGAACGTATGCTTCGCTCTGCCATACCCAGCAAGCTGCGCTTAATACCCAGTGGGGAATACAGAAGTGAAAGCGCGAAGCGATAGTTTGACACCGCTAAAGGAAACAAGCCGCCCTGGATGATTTCGCCATAGACTGTCAGTGCAACATAGGCATACATCTTGTGAACGATTTCAAGCACGTAGGCATTTGCTTCAAGCGTATTGTCAACGGGCGAATAGACCCGTGTCGTTTGCCCACGCTTGGCAAACAGCACCATTTCATCAAGTTCTCGTTCGATTTCGGTATGTACTTCGTGGCCATCGCTGCGTTCGAGCCCTTCAACACCTGCGTCGCAAATGGCGTATTGGGTTGCATAAATTAAAGGATGCTCCATTGAATCAAGTACGTAGTGGCACAGAAAACCTAAGGCATAGGCGTGGCCAATGTCGACTTCGTCGCCGCGCAAGATATTGAGCGATTGCCCGAGCGCATGCAGCAGTTCTGTGGGGTGTTTGCGATGCATGGTCGAACCCAGCTTGCGCCACGAAAGTTGCGTTGGTGTCAGCGCTAAAAAGAATAGCGGATCGGGTCCTTGGTTGCCCAGCAAGAATGCGTCGCGTTCGTCAATGCTTGCATTGTCGAGGCTGCCAAAGGCGTCAAGCACGTCGCGACCAAAAAAATCATGTGTAAGTACTGCTGGCATAGCAAAATAATACCCGTTTCCCGCATATTTGTGCGCCTTTACGCAGCATTTCCGTGAAGAAGCGTGTGCGTATGTGCTTACCTGGGCATATGCTGCTATGATAATAGCTTGCATAAGAAAAGGGGACGAGCAAACCAATGAGTCGTATCGTTGCAAAATTTGGCGGCACAAGCGTTGCATCACCTGAACGTATCCGGATGGTGGCAAAGCGTCTTGTGGCCATGAAAGAAGCTGGCAACCAGGTGGTTGCGGTGGTGTCTGCCATGGGTAAAACGACCGATGAGTTGGTGGGCTTGGCGCGCGCCATTTCCAAAAACCCCCCGAAGCGCGAAATGGACCGCCTGCTTTCCACGGGCGAGCAGGTTTCCATGACCTTGTTGGCAATGGCCATCGAAGCGCTTGGTCATCCGTCCATGAGTTTTACGGGGCGTCAGGCGGGCATTCAAACTTCCGACGAACATTCCAAGGCGAAAATCGAACTCATCCATGCCGACCGCATCACGCAGGCGCTTGACGCAGGTTGCATTCCGGTGGTTGCGGGTTTTCAAGGCATAGACAAAAACGGCGACATTACCACGCTTGGCCGCGGCGGATCCGACACAACAGCGGTGGCGGTTGCCTACGGCATCGGCGCTGATGTCTGCGAAATATACTCCGACGTAGACGGCGTTTATACGGCTGACCCTCGGGTGGCCCCGCGCGCCCGCAAGCTTGACGCCATAAGCTACGACGACATGCTCGAACTTTCGAGTGCGGGTTCTGGCGTTTTGCAAAGTCGTGCTGTGGAATTCGCGCGCAAGTATAAGGTGGTTATTCATTCCCGTTCGGCCTTTTCTGACAGCGAAGGCACGTACGTAAAGGAGGCCGATTCATCCATGGAGAATGCGGTTATATCGGGCATTGCCCACGACACGAGTGAAGTGAAAATCACCATTCGCGACGTGCCCGACTCAACGGGTATCGCAGCGCGTGTTTTTAGCGCCCTAGCCAACAATTCCGTCAACGTAGATATGATTATTCAAAATATTTCCGAAGACGGCCGTACCGACATAACTTTTACCTGCCCTGAAGCAGACTTAGAAAATGCCAAGGAAGCAACCAAGGCGGTTATTGAGTCAATTGGTGCGCGCGACTATGTGGTAGATGAAAACATTGCCAAGGTTTCTATCGTGGGCACGGGCATGAAGAGCATTCCCGGCGTTTCGGCTAAGGCCTTTACGGCGCTGGCCGACGCCAACGTGAACATCCTGCTTATTTCTACGAGCCCCATCCGCCTGAGCGTGGTAGTGGCGGCCGACCAGGTGGAATTGGCCGTGCGTGCCCTACACACCGCCTTTGGGCTGGACTCAGACAAGGTCTTCGAAGAAACCATGCTTTCGGCCGAAGAGCTTGAAGCCAAGAAAAACAAAGGCCGCTAGGCTTTGTTGTTTTGCTGAATACTATGAGTGGCGCCGCTTGCCAGCCGGCGTTATACTTATAGGGCTTATTGCGGGGTCCGAGGAGGCATTTCATGAATTTGTTAACACCCCCTCCCGTGCGCTTGCGCGCACGTAATCTCGGCTTGTTAATTCTTGCCATTCTAGCCGTATGCGTAAGCCTTGCGCTATGTGCCCAGGCGGCCTTTGGCGAAGATTCAACCAGCACCGTTACCACTACTCCCACTAGGGGCGGTAGCGATATTGCATCGGGCACGCAAGAGGGTATTACCTGGACCATCGACGCAAATGGTGTGCTTACCATTGAACCAACGGATGGCGTAAGTGGTGAATATGGCACCAACTTGCGCCCTTGGGAAAGCTACCGTAGCCAGGTTAAAGAAATAGTGGTAAAAGGCACGGTTATTGCCCCGGAAAGCATGAACGACATGTTTTCAAGCATGCCTGCTCTGCAAAAAGCCGACCTTAGAGGGTTCGACACATCCAATACAAAAAACATGGCCTACCTTTTTGGGGGCACCGGTACGACTACTACATGTCCGCGCCTACAGACCGTTAATATGTCAGGGCTCGATACGTCAAAGGTTGAAAGTTTTTCAAGCATGTTTCTTCGTTGCGGCGATTTAAAGAGTGTTGATTTAACAGGCATAAGCACCGAAAGTGCTACTAACCTGAATGCTATGTTTTGCTATTGTTACGACTTAGAAAACCTGGATGTAAGTGGATTCAATACTTCAAAAGTAACAGACATGTCGACCATGTTTGCAAATTGTGAAAGCCTTACTTCGCTCGATCTTTCCAATTTCGATACTTCCCACGTGACTTCCTTCGCTTCGATGTTTAGGGGTTGTATTGGACTAGAAAACCTTTCTGTTAAAAACTTTGATACATCGAACGCAAAGTCGATGAGCCTCATGTTTTCTCGCTGTCGCGCGCTTACGTCTATCGACGTAAGCAGCTTTGATACTTCGAAGGTTGAAAGTTTCAGGCAGATGTTTGACCAATGTAATCACCTGCAATCCCTTGACCTAAGCAACTTCGATACTTCTTCTTCGACCGACGACATTGACTATGAAAACATGCTTGCAAATTTGGTGTCGATGGAGCGTTTGACGCTTGGCCCGAATAGCAAAATTAAAAACATCGCCCAGTTGGGGGCGAGCTGGTATCGCGAAGACGAAACATCCGATGACGCTATTTTTGGTGCTGACCTTATGGATCTTTCAGAGACTGGCGGGGCTGCCGGAACTTGGGTGCTTTACCCCGTAACCGATATCGATTTCGACCCTGCAACCTATATTGCCACTTGGACTCCCACGAGTGGCGGAAACATGTATGAAACCCATAACCGTGAGCAGGTTTTTGCTGTTTATTGTTTAAATAAGAGTAAAGAGTATCCCACCCTGGCAGGCTATGAAAAAGTTCCCGGCACGAACGAAAACCTTCTTGAAGAAATGGGATCTAACCACGGTTGGGAGCCGCTTGGTAGCGATATGCGCGAAGCGATGATTGCCCTTTTCTATTGGGGCCCCCGTTCGCTTTCGAGTAGAACGCAATTCCAGAACTATATCTGGCATTTTACGAACAACTATTCTGAAGACGCCCCAGAAATAATGGCATGGGCAGAAGAGCATACGTATGATTCCATTCCAAACAAAGAGTCCTATCAATTTTCATTCTACCGTTCGCCTGCTGGGTATCAGGCTCTTGCGTCCTTTTATGGGTTAACCGAAGGTATGTATGGAGGTTTAGCCATTGCAAAAGTAAACGAAGAGGGGCAACGTCTTATCAATGCTGAATTCGATGTTTATGACAAGGATGGCCAACTGGTGCGGAGCCTGTTTACCGATTCGTCGGGTTATGCCTGTATTTACCGCATGGACGAAGCCGATGGCCTCCCCGCAGGGACCTATACCATTCGAGAAAAGAAAGCTCCTATTGGTTATGCGAAGACCAAGGACTTCTTTACCTTTACTATTTCGGAAGACCAGAAATTTGTATATAAGGGCAAGCTCAACGGGGAAGGCGAAGACCTTGACATTGCGTTCGTGAATAAAGAACTTAGTCCAAAAGAAGGAAGCATCGTTCTGTCCGCTTTGAAGGTTCTAGAAGGCAAGAAACTTGAAGATAATCAGTTTGAGTTTGAGTTGTACGAAGCCGACGAGGAAGGTAATCCTGTTGGCGAAGCCCTGCACACGGTGAGCAATAACGCTGATGGTTCCATAAACTTTGAGCCCCTGGCGTATTTGGAAGAAGATATAGGTACGAAGACGTATGTGATAAAGGAAGTGGCGGGCAACGAAGAGTACGTTACCTATGATACCCATACTGAACTCGTGACCGTTACCATTGAAGATGCGGGTGAAGAAGCACTTACCTGCACGGCTAGCTATGCGAGTGGCAAAGCGGTCTTTACTAATGTCTACGAAGAACCTGAGCCCGAACCCGAGCCCGAACCTGTTGAAGATATTGAGGTGACGGTAGTCAAATACTTAAAGGACGCGCTCATTCATGAAAAAGAATTTAGCTTCGGCCTTTATGACTCAGACGGAAACCTTATTGACGCCATCTATACAACGCTTGGCTCACGCAACGAAGAGGAAGCAGACTATTCTTCAAGCGTAAGTATTTCCTTTAAGGATCTTTCGTTTGATGCGCCTGGTACCTTTATCTACACCATTCGTGAACAAACGGAAGGTGCGACCGAAGTCGTTGAAGGTGACGCAAACAATCAGAAGGGCTTTGAGACCGGTTTTTATAAGGGTGGCGTGAAGTACGATAGCAAGGAATACCAGGTCGTTATTACAGTAAGCGAAAACGACGGAAAACTATTCGCAACCGTGGAATACCCCGATGCGGTCGATGGTGTTCACTTGGAGAATGAATATAACGAAGAGTTCATTATTATCGATGGCTTCGACGAACATCCCAATGACGGGTATCACGAAGACGAACCAGAGCCCGAGCCTGCCATAACCGACATCCAGGGCAAGAAAGTTTTGAAAGGCGCTACGCTTAAGGCCGAACAGTTTGAATTCAGTTTGACATTTGTCAAAGCCGAATTGGACAAGTCCAATGTAGGCGTGGCATACAAAACTCAAACCGTAAAAAATGCTACAGACGGCAGTATTGTCTTTACGTATGAGTTTGGCGAACCTGGAACCTACACCTTTGAAATGGCGGAAGTTAAAGGAAGCGAGACAGGTATTACCTACGATACCTCGAAGAAAACCATCAAGGTAATTGTATCTGAGCAGGGAGGAAAGCTAGCTGCTGAAGTCCAGGGTGACAAAGACAAGGCGATATTTACTAATAGCTATAAAGCATCTATTACAGCATCGCCAAAAACTCCTGTAACGGGAACGACATCGGCGAAAACGGCAGATACTAACCCTATTGTTCCTCTTACCACGTTTGCCTTACTGTCTTTTGCAATCGGAATTCTTGCACTACGTAAAGTGGGCGAGCGGTAGCGTGAGCAAAACTTCTCGCTTGTGAAGCGGCGCTCTATGGGGCGCCGCTTTTGGTAATGCACCCACCGTTTACGGCTCTCAAATAATTCCACAGTATTAAATCTTGCTGATACTTCGACTACCTGCGGTATGATTATGGTGTTGAAAGGAGCAAGCATGAAGGCCAATCCCGTTGTTGCAGTTTGTGGCGCCACTGGCGCAGTAGGGCAGGAATTCTTGAAGGTCCTGCATGATGTTGATTTTCCCGCTTCGCAGGTGAAGGCGCTTGCGAGTGCGCGCAGTGCAGGCAAGCAAGTTGAATTTGAAGGCTGCGGACAGGTACCTGCGGGTCCGCTTACCATTGAAGAGATGACTCCCGAATCGTTCCAGGGTGTTGACATCGCGCTGTTTTCTGCCGGCTCCGACGTTTCCAAGGAACTACGTCAGGCCGTTGTGGACGCGGGCGCGGTTATGATCGATAATTCTTCGGCCTTCCGTATGGATGAAGATGTGCCCTTGGTGGTGCCTGAAGTTAATCCTGAAGACGTGGAATGGCACAAGGGCGTTATCGCGAATCCCAATTGTTCAACTATCGAAATGGTGGTGGCATTGGCCCCGCTGGCCAAGATTGCACCCATCAAGCGCGTGGTGGTTTCTACCTACCAGGCAGCAAGTGGTGCGGGCTATCCTGCCATGATGGAGCTGCTCGAGCAGACACGTGCATATCTTGCGGACGAAGAAATGGTGGCTGAAAAGTTTGCCCATCCCTTGGCATTTAATTGCATTCCGCGCATTGACGTGATGATGGAAGACGGTTCCACTAAGGAAGAGTGGAAGATGGTCGCTGAAACGCAGAAGATTATGCATGCACCCAATCTAGGGGTAAATGCCACCTGCATTCGCGTGCCGTCCATTCGCTGCCACGGTGAATCGGTTAATGTTGAGTTCGAAAGCCCTGTGGGTGTGAACCAGGCAAGTATGGCACTTGCTTTTGCGCCCTCCGTTGAAGTGATGGATGACCCTGAACAAAATGTATACCCCATGCCCGCTATGCTGACGGGTAAGGACTACGTGTATGTGGGTCGTTTGCGCGAAGACAGTAGCAACCCGAATGCGCTTTCATTCTGGTTGGTTATGGACCAGATTCGCAAGGGCGCTGCATTAAATGCAGTGCAAATCGCTCAGCTGCTATTGCCGACTGAATAATAGCAATCGTTAAGACCAGCGCTGCAAGGCGATTAAAAAAGGGAGCTCGCTCCCTTTTTTATTACTTGCGTTTTTTCTTGCCTTTGGATGCCTTGCGTACGCGCGTTGCGGCAGCGCTGCGCTTGGCGGCGTCAGCTATCAAGCACTCCTGCGCGTTGAAGGGGCGCTTGCCATTCTTGCCACGCGTCAAAGCTCCCAAGCCTGTCCACTTCTTGTTGCTCTTTAGTTCGCGCAACTTTACCGTGTCGGCTAAACAGGTGTCGATGTATTCGAGCACCTGGCCCTTTACATAGTCATCTTCCACGGGCCATGCGATTTCGATGCGCTTGTCCAGGTTGCGCGTCATCAGGTCGGCGCTGGAAAGGTAGACCTTGCAGTCCTCGCGCGGACCAAAGACAAAGATGCGGCTGTGCTCCAACAAGCGCCCGACGATAGAAACGACGCGCACGTTTTCGGTATGGCCTTTTACGCCAGGCACAATGCAGGATATGCCGCGAATAAGCATGGTCACTGGCACACCCGCGCGGCTCGCTTCAGCTATCTTGTTGATGACATCTTTGTCGGTAACAGAGTTCGTCTTAAAGAACAGCCCACAAGCTTTGCCGGCCTTGGAAAGCTTAATTTGTTCGTCTATTTCAGCCAGAATGTTCTGCTTAATCTGCAGCGGGGCTACCCAGAGGTGCTTATAAGCGCGGCTCGTGTTTTCCAGGTTCATATTGCGGAAGAATTCAACCGCGTCCTTGCCAATGGCGGGGTTGGTGGTAATGAAGCTGAAGTCGGTGTAGAGGCGGGCGGTCTTTTCGTTGTAGTTGCCCGTGCCGAGCTGTGTGATGTACTGCATGCCGTCCTTGGTGCGGCGTGTGATGCTGCAAATCTTGCTGTGGACCTTGCAGTCGGCGAAACCGTAGATAATCTGCGCCCCAGCTTCTTCGAAGGCATGCGACCATTCAATGTTGTTACTTTCATCGAAACGGGCACGCAGCTCAAAGAGCGCAAGCACCTGTTTGCCATTTTCGGCAGCACGGATAAGGGCATCCGCCAAGCGGCTTTGGCTGGCAAGACGGTAGAGCGTAATTTTGATGCTGGTCACGTCGGGGTCGACCGCGGCTTCTTCCAGCAATTTCACAAAAGCGTCCATGCTTTCGTAGGGATAGGAAAGCAAGACGTCTTTCTTTTGCACCTGCTCGATAATGCTTTTGTCGCGGTCGAAACTAGCGGGCCAGGCGGGGCTGAAAGGCTTGCTCGTAAACTTGGCCGCCAGCTGTTCGTCCATCATGGATGCTAGACCAAAACTGTAGCCCATGTCGAAGGGCACGCCCGTCACGTAGACCTGATGCTCTTGCAAGGAAAGGCGTTTCAGTAAGAATTCGCTTACCACTTCCGAAAGCTTCCGCTTGGCTTCCAGGCGCACGGGAAGCAGGCGGGCGCGTTTCTTCAAGATCTTCTTCATGTAGGAGCGATAGTCATCATCGGACTCATCGGCTCCTTCGTTTACGTCAATGTCGGCGTTGCGGGTGACACAAATAATGTTAGTGTGCTTTACCTGATACATCGAATAGACCTGGGGTACATAGGCTTCCAGGGCATCTTCGAGCAAAATATAGTGGAAGCCCTTACCGGGCAGTTCAATGACGCGGCTGGCCTGGTGGGGCAGGGGGATTATGCCAAGCATAGTTCCTTCGGCACCCAGCTCTTTAGCCAGACGTCGTGCTTCGCGGCGCGCCTTTTGTTCGGCAGCCGTCATGTTCTTGGTGGGCTTGCTTTCAATCAGGCGCACGATAATGTAGATGGCGCCATCTTCCAAATGCGGGAAAGGATGGCGGGCATTAACCACCTGGGGGGACAGATAGGGAAGCACATCGGTTTCCATATGGGCGTCAAGTGCAGCGCGCTGTTCGTCATTTAAGCTTTCGGCGGTGTGGCGTACCACGTGCCCCTTGGCCAGGCGCGCTTCGACAGTGTTAAAGATTTCTTCCTGGATGGGGTAGAGTTCATGGCAGCGTTTGTAGATAGCGTCAAGCTGCTGAGCAGGGGTCATGTTCGACTTGGTATCGCGGATGTGCTTGTTGACAATGGAAAGGTCGGTAAGGCTGCCCACGCGTACCATAAAGAATTCGTGTAGGTTGGAACTAAATATGCTTACGAACTGGAGACGCTCCAACAGGGGAACCGAAGCTTGACGCCCTTGGTCAAGGACGCGCTCATTAAACGTCAGCCAGGATAGTTCGCGGTTTTGCATGTATGGTACGTA
>JAFUCE010000004.1 GCA_017459805.1 Eggerthellaceae bacterium | reverse complement strand
CGCCCCGCGTGCAGCATACAGCGCCATTCGCGCTCACTGTGTTGAGTCGATAGGGCTTGTCAGCGTGGCTGGAAACAAGGCTTTGATGCAGAAGGCGGGCTACGTCTTCGAGCGTCGCCTCAGAGATAAGGCCCAGTCGGGCACGGTTCGGCATGCTGACGCATCGGAACTCAACGCACTCGACACAATTGATATCGAAGTAAAGGCATCAAACCGAGATTTGCACGACGCCTGCAACAACCAGCTTTACAAGATTGCTAATAGCACGGGAATGGGGTACTCGGACCTCGGCAAGATCTTCCGCAGGCTTTTCTTGAAAGGCTCTTCGGACAAAAAGAGCGGCGACGTGAAGCTGCTCTCGCTCGAGCAGCCCGACTACTATGCTTTCGTCGCGAACAATGCTGAGTTGCTGAAGGAGGCGGTCCGAGATGCGGTCTCTAACAATCTTCCCGAAAACCAGCGTCTGCTGGCGCCGACACGGGAGAAGACGTTCCGCTTGCCGCAGGAGGTGAAATTCAAGTATGACGCCTCCGAGAAGGACCAGTCGCTAGTGGATAAAAACGTGTACGACGGCTATCGGGCCTCTGCCTGTCCCCGGTCCGATGGGGAGAAACGTTTCGAAGAATTCTGCCAGTCGTCCCCTCGGGTTAAGTGGTTCTACAAGAACGGTGACAAAGGAAGCGAGTATTTCTCTATCGTCTACTTAGACAACGCAGGTCGAGATCCCCTATTCTTCCCTGATTACATCTTGGAAGATAGCGAAGGTACGATTTGGATCATCGAGGCCAAGGGCGGCCAGAAGAAGTCAGGCGAGAGCGAGAACATAGACCGGTTCGCTGGGAAGAAGTTCGATGCGCTGCAGTCCTACATCGGGCGTCATCCGGGTCTGAAGATGGGCTTCGTCCGCTATGACCAGAAGAGCCAGCGCCTGTGCATAAACACCGAGCAGTACACAGAAGACCTCGACACGTTCTTCTGGAAGCTGCTGAAGGACGTACTGTAAGGCGAGCGCCTTCTGCAAGGAAGCGCATTGTCGATAGTTCGAAGGGGAGCGAATCATGGGCTCAACTTTTCAATCAAACGACACCTCGATTTCCGAGATTCTTGGCCAGATAGACAAAGGGCTAGTACAGCTTCCCGACTTCCAGCGGGGATGGGTTTGGGATGACTACAGGATTCGAGCGCTCATTGCAAGCATCATGAACTCCTACCCCGTCGGCGCCCTCATGTTCTTGAAGTATGGCGGCGACACTGTCCGCTTCCGAAGGCGGCTGTTTACGGGGGCGACGAATGACGCCACCCCAGACTCTCTTGTCCTGGATGGGCAGCAGCGACTAACTTCTATATACAACGCGATGTACTGCACGACTCCCGTGCCGACGAAAACGGAGAAAGGCCAGGAGACAAAGCGGTACTACTATCTCGACATCAGAAAATGCCTGGACGGGGAAACCGATACCGTCGATGCAATCCTTTCAATTCCCGACGGCAGGCAAATCAAGTCGAACTTCGGCCGCGATATAGATCTTGACCTATCCAGCCGTGAAAGGGAATTCAAGGAGTTGATGTTCCCCTTGAGCATCGTGTTCAACACGGCCGAATGGTTGTCCTGGACCAACGGGTGCAAGCAGCACTACGGCTACGGGGACGCCGAGAAAGCCGAACTCATCGACAAGTTCATATCGAAGGTTCTCGTCAGCATTCAGAACTATAAGGTTCCAGTCATCGCAGTGGACAAGGAAACCCCGAAGGAGGCCGTGTGCCAGGTCTTCGAGAACGTCAATACGGGAGGCGTGTCTCTCACCGTGTTCGAGCTGGTGACCGCATCGTTTGCGGCCGACAACTACCCGCTTAGGGAAGACTGGGAGGGTGATGAAAAGACGGGTGTGCTTGGCAGATCTAGTAGGATGATTGACGGATCTCCCCTTCTGGAGGACGTGACGGCTACAGACTTCCTTACGTCATTAGCGCTTGTTTCGAGGTATTGGGCATGGAAAGACGGCGGCCTAGCGGTGAGCTGCAAAAAGAAAGACGTTCTATCGCTAACGCTTGCCGAGTATAAGAAGTACGCTGATGCCCTTGAGGCGGGCTTCGTGCAGGCAGCGCATTTCTTGGGCGAGCAGCACATCTACTCAACCAACGACACGCCTTACTCTACCCAGCTGATTCCTCTTTCGGCACTTTGCACAATCCTGGGCAACCGGGCGCATGACTCCGAGGTTCGCAAGAAGCTTTCTCGCTGGTACTGGTGTGGGGTATTCGGGGAAATGTACGGAGGTGCTAACGAGACAAGGTACGCAAACGATGTGACGGGCGTAATGGCTTGGGTTGACGGCTCCACCGACGAGCCAGACACTGTGGCAAGGGCGTACTTCCATCCGACCAGACTTCTAACGTTGCAAAGCAGGCAAAGTGCGGCCTACAAGGGCGTGATGGCGCTAATACTGCAGCAGGGGGCAGTTGACTTCATGAGTGGCGCTGCGATGGATTTCGCCTACTACAACAACAACCCAGTCGACATACACCACGTCTTTCCTAAAGACTACTGCAACAGGCAGGGACATCCGAAAAGGAAATGGAACTCCGTTGTGAACAAGACGCCAATTGCAGCTCGAACAAACAGGGTGCTGAAGGGAGACGCCCCTAGCTGCTATGCCGCAAGGATAGAAAGGGATGGGCACGTAAGCCCTGAAGACCTCGACTCCTACGTTGCTACGCATGTTATCGACGTAGCGCTGTTTCGCTCCGACTCTTTCGACGAGTACTTTGTCGAGAGGGCGAAAGGTCTGCTGACGCTAATATCATCCTCGATGGGCAAGGCGATAACGAATCTCGACAGTGACGAGATCATCGATGGCTTCGGCGCACCACTGACTCAGCAGGATGGGGTTCGGTAAGTTTGGGAGAATCTGTCGATAGTGGTGAGATGCATGTCGATGGGCGGGGGTCTGAACTCGCCGATGCCCTTCCCGTGGCTCAGATTGCAGAAACAGTTTACAGCTTCGGGTCGTTGATCCAGCATGTTGACGACATAGCCAACAAGATGGCATCTAAGAGTATCGAGGCTTCTCAGGTTGGGAAGGCTCTTCAAGGCTTTCGGCTTTCAATTGATGCAACAAGCACGATCTACGACAATCTTCCGCGCGTGAGTCTGAACTTGGACATTTTTGCCAGCGCGCTCTCTGAGGTCGTTCGTGGCATGGAAGTTGCGCCAGCGGCACTCGAGCGGCTTTCTAGTTACTTTGACCTAGCTTTCGAATCTCTTGCGTCCAGCTTTCCTGAAGTTGACTGGCGGGCTTTGAGGAACGGTCACAGAATGTGGGGGAAGTATGGCTGGGTCGTTTGCGACGGCTTCCCTGTCTCGTACGTCTCCGACCCTCCCCAATCCTTGAATGAAGCCAATGCTCTAGCAATGAAAGTGATGCGCAGTGCACAACTTGAGGAGATGTTCGACGAGCTTCTGGAGAGCATCCCCAAGGCGAAGGATGCAAAAGAGGCTATCGTCCTGTACAGAGAGAGGCGTTATAAACCCTGTGCCATGATGCTCTTTTCGCTCATAGATTGCGAGCTCTACAAAGAAGATTGGCGCATGTACGGCCGCGAAGGAAAGGGGAACCCATCGCGGCCGCTGAATGCAATGCGCCAAACAGAAGATGTCAGCTCCACGTTCGCGCTGAGCGCAGAGGGCGCGTTCCATGCTCAACAGTGTTTTTACAAAAGCGGCGGAGGGGCTTTCCGGAGAGAGAACGAAGGGGAGCTCAATAGGAATTTTCTTATGCACGGCATGACATACAAGCGCGTAACCAGGCAGTCGTGCACCAAGCTGTTCGCATTGCTCAATTGCATCTGCAGGCTGAAAATGCGGCGCGGGAGCAGCTAATCTTACCGGCCTTTTCTGCACAGGGGACACTTGGACCGTCCGTGGTGCCTGCGGTCAATCCGCTGCTGCCATTCGTGTCCTTTGCTACATCTCCACCAGGCTAGTTTTGAAGAGCCCGGCTTGACATCCCATGGTGTAAGATCGCCGTTCAACGTTGGATGCCACTCCGCCGCCAGCCCAGGATTAATACTGGCAAGGCTAACGCATCGAGGACAGCCGCTTCCGTACATCAGAGCTTTGTATGACGCTTGCCAAGAACCATGCTTCGGGCATTCGCACTCGATAGGGAGTCTGCTGTCAGCGTATGAGCCAACGACAACAAAATCGCCGTTGGCATAACGCTTGTTAGCTCTCGACAGGTCTTCGAGGAATTGTTCTTGGGTCTTGCATCGCGATTTCCCCCTTTCCGCAGAAGAGCACTTCGGGCAGCCGGCGCCATTCATGAGAGTGTTTGCCTTCGTCTGCCATCTACCGTGTTCGGGGCACTCGCACTCTATGTCGTCCTTGCTTCTCGTGTATTCGCCCACAACCACGAACTCTCCGTTTGCGTAGTGGCGATTTTTCTTGGCAAGCCTTTCCAAGAACTCGCCATGGGTAATTCGCTTTTCGCCGATCCGGCATTTGGGACACTGGCTGGCATGGTGGATTAGGTTGCTTGGAGTCGTGGCCCATTGACCGTGCATCGGGCATAAGCAGACTATCGGTTCTGTCGACTTAGCATAGACACCCACTACTTCGAACTCACCGTTGGCATAATGGACGTTCTTTTCTTTCAGCTCGGATATGAACTGCTCATGAGTTCGGAGTTGCGAATGGGCGCTTTTGCGTTTGGTGCCCTTTTGGGTAGCGTGAGACTTAGCTACTCCGCACTTGGGGCAACCTGTGCCACGCAATAACAAATTGGGGGTTGTTGCCCAAGCCCCATGTTCGTGGCAACGGCACTCGATCTTTGTTTTGCTGTTCACGTACTTGCCGACAACGATAAATTTTCCGTTGGCATAGTCTTGGTTTTTCTCAACGAGCTTTTCCAAGAACTCATCTTGGGTAGGCTTTACCAAACCAGCGCATTTTGGGCATCCTCCACCGAGATTGATGATCACAGCTGGTTTCGTTGACCACCCATATCCGCAAACCTTGCATCGAAACTCAACCTTGGTATTTGCATTCTTGTACTCGCCGAGTGGCTCGATGCTGGGATTCGCTTCTGCTACTTCCTCGACGAAACGCTCCTGCGTTCTTGCAGTAGGGTCGATGAAGCCAGGGTGCCGCCTGTATTTCGGGCATCCCTTGCCCTGCCGTATCGACCCTGTTGTCGTCTTCCACTCGTGCCCACAAATCTTGCACTTCACCATCAGGGGTTTCGACGCGCCTTCGTACTCGCCGAGAACTTCGACATCGGGACTGAGTGCCGCGATTTCGGCAACAACCTCATCGTGGGTTTTCTTTATCTTGTTGGCACAGCGTGGGCAGCCTTTGCTGTTGGGTAGCGTGATTGCTGTAGGGGCCCATTCGTAGCCGCAGACATTGCATCTGCAATCGACCTTGTTCTGAACTCCCGTGTATTCACCGATGACCTCGAATTGCCCTTCGGCGTAATGTGGGTTGCTCTCCGCTAGTTCCGCCTTGAATTCTTCTTCTGATTTTAGAACCGTCCGGCTCGATGCCTTGGCTCGAAGAGACTTCCATTCCCTTTCCGAGAACGACAAATCGGACTCGACCATGGAAAGGACATCGGCGACAAGTTTCTTCAATGCGGGCTGTCCTTTTTCGCTCCACAGGTCGAAGGGGTAAACCCGTACATCTTCGCTATAGATTTCGAACGGCTCTCGGCATTGGTCGTAAACCATAAGCAGTCTTATGCCTGCATCCCGACACCTGCGGGCTTTCTCCAGATCCTTCTCGAATCGGTTTTTGTGCCAGAACCACGATCCGTATTCGATGGCGAGATGATGGACAGGAACGTAGATGTCCAGCTCGGATCCAATGGCGGTTTTGTCTCTGTTCAGGACGGCCTCTTCGCCCAGCGACTTCTCAAGTGCAACGCTTAGAATTTGCTCGACTCTTGATGTTCCGGATCGGCTACAGCGGGGGCAGCCGGCCCCTCTCAGTAGTAAAGCTTCGGGCTTGGCCTTCCAGTTGTTATCGCAGACAAGGCAGCGACATGCTATCGGCGTTTTGCTCGATTCGTATTCGCCGGTGACTTCGAACTTTCTTGTTGCGTAATACTCGTTGTCTCGGGCGAGTTCTTCTAAGAACTGCTCATGGGTTTTTCGAGATGCCAAGCCACGACGCTTCGCCGAGCATTCTGGGCAATCGCTTCCGTTGTGAACGAGATCGTAGGCGGTTCTCGACCAGCGGTTGCCACAAACAAGGCAATGGCATTCGATATGGTTATCGACCCCATCGTACTTGCTCAAGATTTCAAACTCCCCGTTGGCATAGTGCCGATTGCCTCTTACAAGTTCTTCGACAAACTCAGCATGGCTCTTTCTTGTTGGGCTTTTGTATCCAGGATGGTTTCGCCAGTTGCTGCAGCCTTGCCCTACGGCAAGGAGCCTTGTGCCAGTTGTAGTCCATTCGTGGTTGCAGATGGCGCAACGAACTCTTAGCGGCTGCGTCATTTTTTCGTAGGGTGACAGCAATTTGATATCGGGGTGTTTGGCGGCAAGCTCCGATAAAAAGCTCTCGGGGTCTTTCGCTTTCGCGTCCACCCAGCCTGGATGTCGCCGGAAGTTCGGACAACCGTGGTTTGCGAGCAAGTCAGCGGGCTGAGCATCCCAGCTGTGGTCGCAGACGAGGCAATGCGTGCGTATCCTTGTTTTCCGGTCGGTGAACGAACCGAGTATTTCTATATCGCCGTTAATGAACTGGTCGTTCTGTTTGGACAGCCTGGCAAAAAACTCTGAGTCGGTCATCCTATTCGCGCACTTTGGACAACCTGAGCCATTCAGCAGCGATGACGGAGTGGTTTCCCATTTGCCATGCTTGGGGCAGCGGCAAGCAATGTGCTTTAGCGCTCCCTGGTATTCGCCAACAACCTCGAAGTCCTTGCCGGCATACCTTCTGTTCTTCATTTCGAGCTTCTCAAGGAACCTCTTATGGTCCATCCTGTTGGGACCCTTGTCGTTGCCGTCGCATTTAGGGCATCCCTGTTTTTTCAGGTGGTCTGGCCGACGTTCAAATGCGTTGCCACATCTCGAACATCGGCATTTAATCTTTGTTGTGGCGTTCTCGTATTGGCTCTCGAGAAAGAAAGCACCGGACGCAAATAACGGGTTAGATTCCGCTAGCTCCTGTATGTAACCTGCGTTGGTCTTTCTTGTGCCCATATATTCAACTTTGACAGAGCATCTATTTTACCCAGGATGATTATAGTAGAAGAAAATCCTATGAAAGGATGTAGAGGGATTAACTCCGTCACATGAAGACGAAAATGATCACCTTTGTTGTTGGGTGTTTTAGCTACTAAAGCCCCTTCGCTTGTGGCATCAGGGTATACCGGCGAAGGGGCTAAACGTGGAAATGCCCCGGCCAGGAGCGCGTCCCGGCCGGGGCCGCTATCGCCGCTCGGAGGTCCTAGGCGGCGGAAAGCGCGTTGCGGTAGTGGCGAACCATTGCGCGGTCGTTGCTCAGCACCAGCATGCTCACGATGTCGAATCGGATCATGGTCTGCTCGAGACCGTCGGTCTGCGCCAGGTAGGCTGCCGCTGCCTTCTCGCATGCTGCGCGGTCGGGCTTGTCCTCAGGGAACCCATCGCCGGCGTCTCCGAGGATGTTGCAGTTCACGAACACCAGGTCGTCCTCGTCGCGCGCGATGAAGTCCACGCTGTTCTTGCCCGACTTCCAGCCGTCTTCGACGATCTCGAACCCGCGCATTTCCAGGAACTTGCGGATGCCTGCCATCGCCTTGGTCTTGGTTGCCTTGTTCATTTGTGACCTCCTTTGGTTGGTGGCCGCCCCCTGCGGGCTGGCCTTGTGGCTTCGCGGCCATCGAGGTTCCCGGAGGCTGCAAGGGGGGAATGCGAAAACCCGGAGGGCTTGAGTTTTTGGCCATGGTCTTGGGTGGATAGCCGAAAAGTTTTTCGCGGCCCTTGCGGCCTGTTGAGGGGTTCTCGATGAAGCTGCGGAAGGCTCAAGGCGGGACCGCGGGGTGGTGGGCGCATGTCCAGGAGGGCGGTAAGGCAACCAAGGCCAAGGCGACGGCGGGACGTGCCCATGCATGAGCAGGGAATCCGCGAGGACGGTAAAATGGTTGCGGAAAGGAAAGCATGCCTATATCGCAAGCGACAATCGAGACGAACCGCCTGCTGCTACGGCACTGGGAAGACGCCGACGCGGAAAGCCTCTACGAGTACGCGAAGGACCCTGCGGTTGGCCCGATTGCAGGCTGGCCGGCGCATAGGAGCATCGACGAGAGCCTGGAGATCATACGCACCGTGTTCGATGACCCCGAGACCTACGCCGTATGCCTCAAGCGCGACAACGTTGCCATAGGAGCGATAGGCCTAAAGTTCGGCGACAATGCCGACCTGGCTGATGCTGACGACGAGGCAGAACTTGGCTACTGGATAGGGAAGCCCTTCTGGGGCCAAGGGCTTATCCCCGAAGCCGTCAATGCAATTCTTGCGCATGCCTTTGAAAACCTGGGGCTTGCCAGGGTGTGGGCTGGCTACTACGAGGGCAACGACCGGTCGCGCCGCGTGCAGGAGAAATGCGGCTTCCACCATCTGTGGACTAGCGAGGGCGTGGACGTGCCGCTCATGAGCGAGAAGCGCACGGGGCACGTGAGCTGCATCACGCGCGAGGAATGGGACGCTCCGGCCTCTTAAGCAAGCGCAGCCCGAAACAGCCAGCGGGCGAACCTGAATATGTAGCGTATAGCGGTTGCGGCAATCACCTCCCCTAGTCTATGACGGCTCCGCCGTAGAACTCGTCGAAGGTCGGGTGGCGCCAGGCGAGCATAGAGGTGGACACCATGATGGTGCCGTACTTCGAGTCGCTTCCCTCGCAGTAGACGCGCTTCCAGGTTCCTTCGAGGTGGAACTTGACGGGCAGGCAGCGGAACTCGTCCTCGGTGAAGTAGCGGTAGTTCCGTTTGATGCGGTCCCACTCCTCGCGGGATACCATCTTGCTGGCCATGACGGCTCCTTTCCGGCGCGGGCCGGATGCGACCCGCGCCTATCGTCGTGGTTTACTTGCGCGGCTTGATGCGGCAGGTCTCGCCGCCGACGTAGTTGTTCGGGTTCCAGCTGTAGTCGCCGTCGTGGTCGTAGAGGGCCACGAAGGGGACGCCCTTCTTGAAGCTCGGCGCATCGTCCGACCCGAACCCCACGACCGGGTAGGATTCCAGCCCGTCGTAGGTGCGCATCCAGACCTCGTCGCCTAGCTGCAGATCAGATGTGGCAATCTCGGTGGCGTCCAGGTACTCGCCCAGCTGCTCGCGCTCGGGCATGCGCTCGTCGAAGGCCTTCAGCATCTCGTCGAAGTCGTACTCGAGCTGCTCGTGGAAGCCCTCGTAGGGCTCGATGCGCTCGACGATCTTCCAGCCGTCGATGACGTAAACGCCGTTGTCGTCGCCCGCGCCCTTGATGCGCTTGTAGTCGTCGATACCGACGCTAAGCGACCCGCCGAAGAAGTTGCCGACGACCTGGGCCATGCGCGCCCAGCCGTAGCAGTCGTTGGATGGCGGTCGGTAGCCCTGCATCTTGCAGTAGGCCAGGAGCGGCTCGACGGTGTCGCGCCCGCCGTTCCAGTGCAGGTACATGCCGATGCGCTTCTCCGGCGTGGTGATGACAGCTCTGTTTCCCATAGTGATGACCTCCTCTAGGTTTGTGCCCGCCCCATTGCGGGCCTTCGTGCCTGCGGAGGCATCGGGGTTCACGGGCGAGGGCAAGGGAGGAAGCAAAACCGCCAGGCTCGAGTTTTTAGCCGACAGCGTGGGTGTTGCGCCAAAAAGTTTTTGCGACCCTTGCGCCGCACGGGGTTCCCGATGAAGCTGGCAGGCTGGAAGGAACCGCGGGGCGGGGGCTACAGGAGGGTTCAAGCGGGGAACGGGGCTGCGCACCTGACGCCCGCATAAACCTGGAACCAGGGGTGAAAGGGGGTGAACTCGAGTCGATTCTCGGAAAACAAAAAGGCCAGGATTTGCATCCTGGCCTGGTGTTTTGGTCGCGGGGACGGGATTTGAACCACGTGACCTCCGGGTTATGAGTCAACGTTCTATAGTGTCTTTGGGTTTCGTCACGTGTCGTTGTATCCTTAATATTACCTGTTAAACGGCTTATTTCAGTATCGCATCGTGTCGCCAAGTGTCATGCTGTTACACGTGCAATTCCCCCCTGATTCCCCCCTTTTTCTAGTTTAGGGGTGAATAATTCACCCCTTCAGTAAAAAGGTCGTTATACTGTTGCCCAACGCGCAAGACTTTGCGCCAAGGACCAGGCGGCCGCTTCCAAACCCGGGGCTCCGGGGTGCCGCCTGTAGATACGAAGGAGGGACACCCATGCCCAAAGTCAAGGTGACCGGCAAGGGCGAGATCGAAGAGGTGGTGAAGGGCAAGGTCTACAAGATCCGCCACCACCTCGGTCGCGACCCCGAGACCGGCAAGTACGTCCGCTCGCCCAAGCGCACCGTCCACGGCACCAAGTCCGACGCGCGGCGCGCGCTCGAGGACTACCGCATCGAGCTCGAGGGCGGCTACGGCAACCCCGACAAGATCACCGTGGCCGACTACGCCCAGGAGTGGTTCCACCGCCGCGAGCTGTCGGGCAGGTACTCGCCCGAGACCATCAAGACCGACCGCCGCCACGTCAGGCGCATCGTCGAGATGTTCGGCGGGCAGCTCCTCGGCGAGGTCGACCCGATAGACGTCTCCCGCGCCTACGCGCTCAGGCTCGACTCCGGCGAGATCACCACTTCTACGCTGCACAACCTCAACGGCGTGTTCAGCCAGATGATGAAGTCCGCAGTCCGCGACAAGCTGATAGCGACCAACCCCTGCGACGGCGTCGACGCCCCCCGCCCCAAGCCCAAGGAGCGCCGCAGCTTCGAGCTCGAGGATGCCCTGAGGCTGGCCAAGGCGATCAAGGAGTCCGAGCGCAGCGGCAAGACCGTCGCGGTCTGGCTCGCGCTCGCAACGGGCATGCGCCGCGGGGAGATACTGGGGCTGCTGTGGCGCAACGTCGACTTCGAGCGCAAGCGCGTCTACGTGGGGCTGCAGTACGCCAGCGACAAGAGCCTGCGGGACCCGAAGTCCGAGAAATCGCACCGCTGGATCGGCATAGACGACGGCACCGTGCTGTTCCTCAAGGAGTGGAAGGAGCAGCAGGCGCGCGAGATGCAGGTGGCTGGGCTCGAGCAGCAGCCCGGCACGCCCGTCTGCACCAACAGGCTCTTCTCGCTCATGGACCCGAACACCTTCTCCCGCTGGCGGCGCGCGTACTTCGTCGAGCACGGCCTGGGGGAGTTCACCGAAGGCGGGGAGTACGTCGACTCCCAGGGGCGCAAGCGCAGGCGCCGCAAGGGATACGTCGGCTACAACCTCCACGAGCTCAGGCACACGCAGGCCACGATGCTCATCGGGCAGGGCTCCGACATCAAGACGGTCCAGCACCGTCTCGGGCACTCCAGCGCCAGCCTCACCATGAACATCTACGCCCACGCCATCGCGCAGAACGACGCGGAAGCCGCCGTCGCCATGGGCGGTATGCTCGGGCTCGTGCCGCCCTCCGAGGGCTTCGAGGAGGCGTGCCGGAAGGCGCACGGGGCGTCCGGCCCAATCAGGTCGGCGCAGGAGGCGTTCGGCTGTTGGATCTTCGAGCCCGCCGCGCCAGGAAGCGACCCGCTGGCCGTCCCGATGGACGGAGGCGAGCCGGCTGCCGTGCCCATCGCAGGGCTCATCGACGGGGACGGCGAGGCCGTGGCGTTTGCCGACGCCCTCGGCACCACGCCCCAGGACCTGCTCAAGGCCATCGTCGGCAAGGGCGGCAGGAATCTGCTCGTTCCCGGCGAGTACGCGGGCTAGGGGCGCGCCATGAGGTACATATGGCGTTTCGCCAGGTGGCTGTTCAGGGCCGTGTTCCGGTTCTTCATGTAAGCCTGAAGGACCCTGTCGGAATTCCCAACGAGCTCCCACTCGTCAGATTGCCGCGCAGAAGCGAAGTGCGGACACCCACGAACTGTAGGCACTGTGCTCAGCGCATTATCGGCACTGGCCACATTTTCTCAATACTCATATAAGGCAACTCCACAGCAAAGCCGGGTTTTGCGCCCCACTCCAAAGCCGCAATCGCCGTTATCTCGCAACCAATCCCGCTTGGTGCAATGCTTGACCGGCGAGCGTCGAGGAGGAAGAACCCCACCGGAAACGCCGCGATAGCCGCTATCGTGTAGTAATCCTGCTGCCCTGAATCCAATAGCAACGTCGCCCATCCCGTGGAAAGCATGCCTGCTCCCCGCTCTGGGACTGCGAACATGAAGAGCCTGTACCTACCCGGGAAGTCGCGACTCTCCCTATCCAAGAGGTACTTTCGACAATCGGCCATGCTGCCAGCTGCTGTTGTGGCGCTGAAGTTGCCAATAACATGCTTGAAGAAGGCCAGGGCGTTGATGTCTTTTCCGACGAGGCGAATCCCACCTTCCCCCTCTGCGGGCGGATTCTTTGCAAGCATGCAGCCAAGCTCTCTGATGCACTTCGCGTACTCTCCAACATAGTTTCGGCCGAGGTAGCTATTGCAATCCCTGCATAGCGTCCGAAAACCTGTCCCTTTCTGCTCCTGCTGGTACCTAACCCCTTCGGTCTTGGAGGAATCGAAGGCTCCGCACGTTTCCACAATGTCTGCAGCTCTGTACATCTTTGAGGGCCCGTTGTTGCCGGCACTTCTCGGCGGGATGTGCTCGAAACTGAGCTCTTTCAATTCCCCGCAGATATGGCAGACGCCTTTCTCGTTACGATTCGCCATCGCCGCTCAGCTCCGACACTTCTTTTCCTTGAGCAACTTCCTGAGCTCCTTGACCGATGCAGATAGCTCGTCGGGGTTCGGGGCTTCGTTGTCTTCGGGATGGTGAATCTGATTCCGGATAAAAGTGTGGATAGTCACCTCGTTAGGGCGCCCCTTCCAAGGGCGGTCCTTGGCCACACCGGCATTTCCAAGAACTTTGGCGTCAAAGTCTTTGATGCCAGAGATGCCGGATAACTCCTGCAGGGCGCCGTAAAGCTCGTTATGGTACTCAGCCGTCGCCAACCCAAAAGCTAGGTAGTTGATCTCGTTGCCAGACAGATAGTCCAGTACTCGTTCCTCCATGTCGATGCAGGCTCCCGAACGGTCGAGCATCACATGCTTGATGCGCGAGCACTCCATGGACTGCTTCACTAGCAACGGCGAATGCGTTGCTATGAAGACCTGCGCTTCCGCAGAGGCCTCGACGAGGAACTCCATCAACTTTTGCTGGAGCGCGGGATGCAAGTGAAGCTCGGGTTCATCAAGGACTAGAATGAGATCCTTTTTGTTCTGTCTTGCAAGAAAATAGGAATACAGGATACAGAAAACCATCTCGTAGCCCGACCCGAGCCTGCCAAGTGATATCTGGCGTGCGTCGCTCCCTTGAACCGCGAAAAAGGCATTCTCGAACGGTTGATAGTTGTTGATGAAGTCAAGGCGGACCGCGTTCCCACTCATCTCTTTGAAGGCCGAAACAGCCTGTGCAAGGAAATCGTTCGACACCTTTTCTATTTTCACTTCGGCGTCGAGGTGGTCGTTCAAGTTGGCAATCTGTTCCGAAGAGCGGACGTATTGGTAGTCGAGGTCCTCCATCAGCCTGTCGAACCTCGTCCTTCCGAAGCTTCCGGAACGCGCCTGGTTGATGCGGTTCCTGTCGAGAAAGAGTACGTCGGATTCAGAGAACCGTGGACCAGAAAAGGGGTTGTTCACTGACACGCGCAGGTCGGAACTGCCAGGCTTCGGATTGGCGGGGTCTATGGGCACGAATGTTCTATCGCTCACGCAGAGCGTAGATAGATATGAAGAATTCGAACGCGACCTGAGCCTGCCTTCAAACATGATGCCGCTTGCGTCGAACTCGCCTTTCGGCATCGTCTTCTTAACGGTAAACGGTTTCGCGCTGCTGATCTCCACAACAGACTTCACGCTGATATCGTTGAGGTCATCCAGGCAAAACGCCTCCGCTTTGTAATCGAGCAAAGGGAGGGCTATCGCCTCCAGAAGCGAAGTCTTCCCACACCCGTTCTCGCCGATAACCATGTTCAGCCCGGAACCTGGAACCCCATCAGGCACGTTGAGGCCGCTGATGCGAAACGGCCTGCCAGGGCCGTATAGGCGATAATTTGAAATTTCAATTGCGCCAACAAACAATTCCTTGCCTCCATTCCCGATTTGGACCCGATGCCGCAGGGCGGACTTGTTGCATGCAGGCTACTGTAACCTACTGTAACCTACTGTAACCTACTGTAACGCAGGCAGCATCTATTTATGGAATCTGGTAGTACTGGCGGGGGTCGCTCCGGGAATTGCCATGCCAGGTCAACAGGCCCCTCGATGCCAGCCTCTTCAGGACGGCGGATGCGCCCTTTCTCGTCATGCCGGTGGATGCCGCAAGCGACCCGGTGGTAACGCGGCCGTCCTCCCGCGCCATTCGCAGGGCCTCCTCTTCGTTGGCGGTTAGGCCGCCAGAGGGGGGCTCGTGGTCCGCCTGGGCTTCGGGCTGCACCACACCCTGCAGCCTAGGGATGCGGTTCACGAGGTCGTTGTAGAGAGTGAGCTTCACGGACAGCTTGTTGGGCATGCTGAACACGGGTTCCGGCAAACCCGCCTCCGACATCGTGCCGTAGATCTTCTCGACGCCCTCGTTGAGCTCGCGGACCCAGTCGAAGGCGGTGAACACCCGCGCGATGGCGGGGTTGCGCGAGTAGCGGGTGTGGCGCATGTTCTCCAGCGTCACGATGTTTGGGAGCTTGCCCGGGCTCTGTATCTCCATGCGGTCGTCGTAGATGTACACGCGCGTGTACTCTCCCGCAATCGAGTAGTCGCGGTGCGCCATGGCGTTTGCCAGGCCCTCTGCCCAGGGGAACTCCGGGTACTCGGGCACGGTTGCGAAGCGCCCGCCCGGCTGCTGGAACTGGAAGTCGCGCAGCTGCGAGGCGATGAAGCCCTTCGCGGCGGGCAGGGCCTTCACGAGCGGGCCGTCGAACGTCTCGTCCTTCACGATGTTCATCTTCTCGCCCGTGCCGAGCTTCGTGCCGTCTATCTTGAGGACCCGGACCCTGGCCTGGGGCAGGATGAAGGACGGCTCGGACGCGAACAGCAGGACGCCGGCGTTGGTGAGGTGTTCGCCCTTGAGGAAGTGCCGGCTCCGCAGGAGCTGCTCGTCGCTCACGTCGGCGCCTATGGCGCGCTTGTAGGCGCCGAGGGCCTCGCGGTCCACGTCGTCGATTGTCGAGTCCTCGCACACGGCGTTCTCGAAGCGCACCGCGCCTTTGTCGTACTCCAGCGCCCGGATCTGCTCGTGGTCTAGCCAGACGCTTTTGTCGCCCTCGCGGAGCGCGACCTTGCCGTCCGTGCGGCGCTTGACCACCTGGTCGTCGAGATACTCGACGTCCATCACCAGCACGATGTCGGGCTCGCCCTTCGCGTTCACGACGGGAATCCTCGTGCATGCGACCGAAGGGGTCGGGGAGAGCATCGTCAGCGGGACCTGCTCGAAGTCCTCGACCGGATGCGCGCCTTGCCGCCAGAAGCCGCTCACCGTGCCGTCGTCCTCGATGCCGACGACCAGTTTGCCGCCAGCCGCGTTAGCGAACGCCATCACGTGCTTTGCAATCTCGGCCGTGTCCTTGCGCGCGCTCTTTCTGTCGAAGTAATGCGTCTCCTCGTCATTGGAGAACGCCTCGATGTCGTTATGTCCATAGGGTCTTTGCACCAATCTCCTTACGTTCGTACATATTCTACCGCACCGAGTCTTGCCGGTGCAGCGGCCGCGCCGTATGCGCTTCCGCCCTTCCCCTCGCAGGCATCCGACCTCCAGCCAGCTGCCCGACCCCGCCCGCCTCCCAGCCACGCATCTTCGGCGAGAACCGCCTGCAGGCGCAAGGGCGCGAAAAACTTTATGCCTCCCAGCCCACGAACATGGGCAAAAACTCAGGCCTCCGGTTTTCGCTTTCCTCCCTTGCACCGCAGACGAACCCCGCCGCCTCCCGTGGCACGGAGGCCGGCAAGGGGTCGGCCTCACGGAAACAGGAGGTCGAACAACATGACTACGAGGAGAAGGGCAGCGCACCCACCAGCAGGCGCCATGCAGTTGATCGACACGTGCCGCCATTGCGGGAGCTTCTTCAATCCTGCCAACGGCGCCATCGAGGGCGTATGCCCGACCTGCGCCGAAGAGCGCTAC
This sequence comes from Eggerthellaceae bacterium, assembly GCA_017459805.1. Lineage (GTDB taxonomy): Bacteria > Actinomycetota > Coriobacteriia > Coriobacteriales > Eggerthellaceae > CACXMZ01. Next base: position 10,418 of record JAFUCE010000004.1, on the reverse strand, counting down.
ACCACCTGCCCCGAATGCGGCGAGGTCATCGAGAACACGCATCTGGTCACGCTCGAGGGCGGGCGGCGCATCTGCCAGTCCTGCGCGGATAGGCTGGCGATCCTTTGCACCGAGTGCGGGCGCTGGCACATGGCAGAGGACGTGCAACACATTACTGACCGGCACGGCAACCGCATCTGCGAGCACTGCTGGGAGTCGTACTCCCGTTGCGAACGCTGCGGAGGATGGTTCCGTTCCGACGAGATGAGCGAACGCGACGGCGCCGAGCTCTGCGTCCGGTGCGCAGACGAGATTGACCGCACGGGCGTCCAGTCCTACTACTTCAAGCCCCAGCCCATCTTCCACCGCGCCGAGGGCGAGCCCGACGACGGCCTTCTGCTTGGCGTGGAGCTGGAGATGGACCACGGCGACGGTGACATGGCGGCATCGCGCATCTCCAAGGAGTACGGATCGGACTGGCTCTACTTCAAGCACGACGGCAGCCTAGACGAGGGCGTGGAGCTGATCACACACCCGATTAGCCCCGCCGTGATGATGTCGAACGAGGGCCGCGCGATGTGGTCCCGCGTCAGCGAGATTGCACTCGAGGAGGGTTGCCGCAGCCACGACACGTGCACATGCGGCCTGCACGTCCACGTGAACCGCGACTACTTCGGCAAAGGAGACGCCCGCCAGGAGATGGCCGAGCTTAAGCTATCCAACATCGTCGATCGCTTCTTCGAGCCGCTGACGATATTCTCCCGCCGCAGGCCCGAGCAGCTGACCCAGTGGGCGAAGCGCCCGATGCTCCCCAAGACATCCGACGGCTGGAAGCAGCGTGCCAAGACCTGCAGAAGCGTCTCCTGCCACGACCGCTACCGCGCAATCAACGTGACTAACGAGCACACCATCGAGTTCCGCCTCTTCCGCGGGACTTTGCGGCCAGAGACCCTGCAGGCGACCTTCCAGTTCGTCGCGGGGCTGTGCGTGGTTGCCAAGGAGGCGACCGTGGGCGATCTCGACCGCATGAGCTGGTACGAGCTGTGCGACGAAGTTATCGAGAGGTGCCCGGTTGAAGCAACCGAGCTTGAGGAATACCTGGTCGAGCGCGAGCTCATCACCCCGAAGGAGGAACTGAAATGTGCGTAATCGTCTACAAGCCCGCTGGGTGCCCGATGCCCAGCATGCAAACCTTGAGGTCCTGCTGGACAACCAACCCCGATGGCGCGGGGATGATGCTTCCCGCCGGGGACGCCGTCCGCATCCGTAAGGGCTTCATGGAATGGGATACCTTCTCGGAGGCGCTCTCCCAGGAAGCAATGTCCGCCGACTTGGATGCCCTGCCCGTGGCGCTCCACTTCCGAATCGCCACCCACGGCGCGGTGAAGCCCGGGTGCTGCCACCCCTTTCCCGTGTGCGCAAGCGCCTCGCAGATGCGCGTCACCGAGCAGAGCGCGCAGGTCGGGTTCATGCACAACGGCGTGCTCTCGGGCTTTCCCACCACAGACGCGGTGTCGGACTCCATGTCCTTCGCCAAGCGCGTGCTCTCGCCCCTGGAGCGCATGTCGGGCGATTTGCTTTCCAACGACGCCGCGGGCATCGTAGGCGCATCGACGCAGGGTTCCCGCTTCCTGCTGATGGACGGCGCGGGCTGCGTGCGAACGTTCGGGCGCTGGGTGGCCGAGGACGACATCCTGTTCTCCAACGACAACTTCCGCCGGCGCACCTACGGCTTCGGCGTGCCCTTCGAGCCCGATTCCCCTGGCCAGGCGAGCCTGTTCGACGCCTGCGAGGCGTTCGGCGGGATTGACCTCGACGAGCCGCAGCGCTACGGGCTGTACCCCGCATGCCGAGGCTGCGACCTGTTCGAGGAGTGCGCTGAGTATCTGCCCTACTGCGCGGATGCGGACGACGCCGAGAAGATCGCCGCCATGTGCCGAAACGACGAGTCCTGATGCCCGCCCGCTTCCCACATGCCTCCTCGCAATGCCGGCCCTGCACTCGCCTTGGGCTCCCGCAGCATCGCCGGGAACCCCTGCCGCCCGCAAGGGCACGCGAAAACCTTTCGCCCAACCCCACACGAAGGTGGGCGAAAGCTCAAGCCCATAAGGGTTTCGCTTTCCACCCTTGCAGGGGCAGGGAACCCCGTCGGCAACGGGGCCACAAGGCCAGCCGCAGGGGCGGGCCGCAAACTCAAGGAGGTCATAACCATGGGAAACAGGGCAGTAATCACCACGCCGGACAAGCGCATCGGCATGTACGTCCACTGGAACGGTGGTCGCGACACCATCGAGCCGCTGCTTGCCTACTGCGAGCTGCAGGGCTACCGTCCCCCAAGCACCGACTGCTACGGATGGGCGCGCCTGGCTCAGGTCATGGGCAACTTCTTCGGAGGCGGGCTCTCGGTCGGCATCGACACCTACCAGAGGCTGCAGGGCGCAGGCGACGACAACGGCGTCTACGTCATCGACGGCTGGAAGATAGTCGAGCGCATCGAGCCATACGAGGGCTTCCAAGAGCAGCTTGAATACGACTTCGACGAGATGCTCAAGGCCTTCGACGAGCGCATGCCGGAGCGAGAGCAGCTGGGCGAGTACCTGGACGCGCAGGAGGTCGCCATCGCCGACGTGAAGCTGGGAGACGAGGTCTGGATGCGCACCTACGACGGGCTGCAATCCTACCCGGTCGTGGGCTTCGGGCCAGACGACGCGCCGAGCTTCAAGAAGGGCGTCCCCTACGTGGCGCTCTACGACCACGACGGCGACTTCAGCTGGAACCCGAACAACTACGTCGGCGGAGATATCTGCCGCATCAAGCCGCGCAAGTAATCCACGCTTAAAGGCGCGGGTCGCACATGGCCCGCGCTGGGAAGGAGGCCGCCATGGCCAGGAAGATGATCTCGAAGGACGAATGGGGCCGCATCAAGCGCGGCTACCGCTACCTCACCGAAGAGGAGTTCGAGTCCCTGCCCGCCGAGTTCCACACGGACGGCGGCTGGCGCCATGTCTGGTGCGAGGGGTGCAATCCCAAGTACGGCACCATCATGGTGTCCGAATCCATGCACGCCTGGCGCCATCCGACGCTCGAGGAGTTCTACGGCGGCGCCGTAATCGACTAGGGAGGTGGTTGCCGCAAACGCTGTCAGCTGCATACTGCGCTTCGCTCGCTGGCTCTTTAAAGCCGCAATCCTCTGAGGGGACCTCCCATCAGCGGGTTCGAGCACAGTCATCCTTGCCCTCATCTCATCCAGGAACATCCCCATTCTACCCCTGGGCGCCCAGCAGTAGCCCCGCTGCACCGCCTCGGCTTTGCCTGTCTTTCGTGACCTCCTGGGCGCGCATCGGCCCCCCACGAGCAGACCTTGCAGCTTTCGCAGTCTCATCGGGAACCCCTCTAGGGCGCAAGGGCCGCGAAAAACTTTTTGGCGACACGCCCACGAACAACGGCCAAAAACTCGAGCCCTCCGGGTTTTCGCATTTCCCCCTTGCGTCCATCGGGAACCCCGATGGCAGCGAAGCCACAAGGCCCGCTCATGGGGAGCGAGCCGAAAAGACTTAGGAGGTCAAGATGAACAAGGCAACCAAGACCAAGGCGATGCAGGGTATCCGCAAGTTCCTGGAGATGCGCGGGTTCGAGATCGTCGAGGACGGCTGGAGGTCGGGCAAGAACAGCGTGGACTTCATCGCGCGCGACGAGGACGACCTGGTTTTCGTCAGCTGCAACATCCACGGTGACTCGGGCGAGGGATTCCCCGAGGACAAGCTGGACCGCGCAGCCTGCGAGAAGACGGCGGCCGCCTACCTGGCCCAGCACCTCGACATCGAGCAGACCATGATCCGCTTCGACATCGTGAGCATGCTGGTCCTCTCCGACAGCCGGGCGATGCTTCGCCACTACCGAAACGCGCTTTCCGCCGCCTAGGACCTCCGAGCGGCGATAGCGGCCCTGGCCGGGATGCACGTCCTGGCCAGGGCGCCCCATACGAGCCCCTCCGCCGGTATCCAACCAATGCCGCAAGCGGAGGGGCTCGCCTTTATCGATTCAAGCCATCAATTTGCTGGGCGCTCATACACGGAGCCATAATCGTTGTCCCCTGCATACTTCCACCCATCGTCTAGGTCGGGGGCTTCGTCATCAGAGTCGTTTGCAACTTCGATCTTCTCCACCCAGTTACCATCCTCATCTTTTTCCTGCCAGCTCATGACCATCACTCCTTAGGTATCTCCAGTACAATCCGCACTTCGAAGATACCAGCCAGATAACGAATAAAACAGTCTTGTTCGCAAACTTAGGAGTTAAGATGATGACAGCCAGAAGCTTAGCATGGACACACCTGGACGCGTGGCCGTTCCTATCCATTCAAACCTCTACCAACCCATCCATCTGACATCTTGTCACTCATGCAGTTTCCCGGGGACTCGGAGGCCGCGTGTACACGATTTTCAGGAACGCAGCGGCATCCGAGACCCCGCTCAACGCAAGTAGCCTATTTTGTGCGTACAACGCACAAAATAGAACTTGCCGCCCCTACGATTACCACTGCCTCAAAGGTGTACGTTTGACTTGTACGCACAACTTTGAGGGGATATCGAGGAGCCAATTGGCGGCAGTACGTGCACCGTGCATTAGCCAATGCAATGCGGTACACTTTTCTGCGGGGGAGTCCCCGCGCCCCTAGGTGCGCCGTCGGCGCACTGCCACGCTTCGCAAGCTACTTCCACATCAGGCTTGCCAAGATGCAAAGGAATAAACGTGTCTACATATCCCAACCGGATGTACGTCCGTATGTCCGATGACGGCATGGCTCACGCAAAGCGGGTTGCCAAAAGCCATGGCATCACGGTGTCCGATCTTGTACGAATTCTGCTGAGTTCTGCGGCGGCCAATGGCAGCACTGCAATTGATAAGGTGGTTGCCATAGACCTCCATACGGCCAATCGGATGTTTCGAGAAATGCGCCATTGGGGCTACCAACGAAACCAAGCAAACCACGCCCTCAACCGCATCGCCTACTACCTCGAGCGAAACGGCCTCACCCATGCAGATATCCTGGAGGGCCTTTCCGTCACTAACAAGAGGCTTGAAGTTGTAGAGGCTGGCATCGAGCCCCTGGTTGGCACGCTCGCCGACATCACATCCGCCAGAATAGGATTCATGTAGGTGATCGCATGCCGGTTCTAAAGCCCATAACAGGGCACACCTCCTGCAAGGGACCTTTCTTCTATCTAACCAAGAGCGGGCGCGCGCTCGACAGCGACTACCTAAACATGGACGTGCCTGACCGCACGGCGCCCGGCAACGTGTTCCCCTGGTACAAGGAGATGGACGCCACGCGGCACAGATACCACCACGACATCGTCCGAAACGGGAAGCCGCCGCGCATGTACAAGCATTACATTGTCTCGCCGAACCCCGAGGATGCGCTCTCCCTCGCTGGGCTAAAGGATCTTGCAACAGCATGGGCGGAGAAACATTTCGAAGACTACCAGTGCGCCATCGTCTATCACGACGATAACGAGAGCCATATCCCGCATGCACACGTGATAGTCAATTGCACGAACCTCCACACAGGACGCAAGCTGCAAGACCCCGACCCTTCCGCCCTCAATCGCTCCCTTCAGCGCCTTGCTGACGATCGGCTGCTGCGTCATTTCAAGAACATGGAAGGGGACGCGCCTATCACGGTTCAGGGACGCCATGCGCAACGGGCTGAGCAGCCCAAGTCCATGCAAGTGGAATACACGCGCCGCTCCGAGGTTCAGCTAAAAGAACAAGGCAAGTATTCCTGGGTGGCCGACATCCGCGCACGAGTGAAGGTAGCCAGAAGCGTTGCACACAGCGAAGCTGAGTTCCGAAGCCTGCTGGACGAGCTTGGTGTGCAAGTAAGAAACAACTCCACCAAAGCCGCACGGGCAGACTGGATTTACTCGCTTGCAGATGCCCCCTCGCGCCGCGTGTCTGGTGAAAAGCTCGGGCTTGCCTACGGGCGCGAGAGCCTGCTTCGCCGCTTCGACGACAGCCTAAAAAGCATGCTTCCCAAAGCCTACGAGGAGCGCTTGGCCGACATTGTCAAGCAGGCGGTTGCCATCGACGATCTTGCGCAACTGCAGCGCCTATCCGACGCTGTGACGCTCATCGAACGTGGCCAGATCAAAAGCTCGGTTGCCCTCGACGTGTTCATGCGCCGCCCCTACGAGCGCAAGGCATGGAACGACCTCACACAGGAAGAGGCGGCAAGCGCCAGCAAGTTCATCCACCAGGAAAAGATGCTTCCCTTCAGGACGCCCGGCAAACCCAGCAGGACACCCATCACAAGCGAAGAGGCCTATGCCGCAACCAGGCCGCAACGCAAAAGCGCCGAGCGGCCAGAGGAGTCCAGGGAGCAGCGCAGCTACGCAAGGGAAACACCCATAAAACAGCAAACCAGAAACAACCAAGAAAGGTGAGACCATGAAAGTAAAACTGTTTTATGACAACGGAAGCTTCGACATTTTCGAAACGGAGTCGCACGCCGACAAGATCTTCCGCAACAACGTGATAACCGACTACTCCTTCGACCTGATGGAGCGAAACGACCAGGAGCTCTGGATGACCATCTACTACCAGGAGGCCGCAGACGAGTTCAAAAACGACATCGGGCCCACGCAGGTGCCGGTGTCGCACAGGCGCGACGGCTGGGCGGTGCTGCTAGCCGACAGCCGCGATATGAAGCGCCTGCGCCACGTCAGTATCGACGGCGAAGTGGTGCTCATTCGCCTGTTCGATGAGCTCATAGACAGGCGGGCGCTTGAGTACACGTCCGACCTCTGCTATTACTTTGCACCGCGCGTAGTGGCGGTCTACGATTTCCTGGAGTCAGTGCTTGGCAAGGAGCACACCGAAGAGCCCGATGCAGAAATCTGCGAGATGCTTGCCCTGTCTCCTGCCACCGTGAAGCAAATCATGGAATGGAACGAGCTCGCCGAGGCCTTGAGTAAGGAAGATTAGCCGACTTGCTGCAAGAGACGGGGTAGTCCGGCCGGTCGCACATCCCCGCTTCCGCACTAAATGGTGGCGAACTAAACCGACAAATGCATTAGCAAGACTCTATAGAGTGACCCCGCTCGCGCAATCAAAGGCCTCGAGGCTTATTGTTGACTATCCAACTTTTGGTGTTTAGCCAGCTTGCGAATTATCGGCAAAGCTTCATTGAATATACACTGGAGCTCTTTAACATCGAACGAGCGTCCTTCTTCACAAGTGCCGAAAACATAGAAGAACGACGAATCGGGCGCTTCCTCTAAAATAACGGTAGCTTGCGAGTCCATTGCGTCAACGAGGCGAACAATCTGGGGACCGTGCAATTCGATATGCATAGCATAGGGGGCAAGTTTTTTAAGATTAACCTGCGCTGGTATCGCGACAACGTCGTCGATACCATGCCTCTTAAACACTTGAGCTACGGCATCATCGGGAAATTTGAATCCAACCTGCGAAGTTTTTGCCCGCTTCGCAAAGTAGCTCATCAACTCTTTCTTCTGACTTGGCGTAAACTCATCGGATGAAAGGACGGCATCGAACTCTGCTCGCGTTTTCCAAAGCGCTTTCTGGTGCTTGCGGCTGAAGAACATCTTGCAGTATTGCTCCACTTTGTCCGAAGCGCACTCGCCGAGCCTGCTGTTTTCAAGACGAACCTGCTTGAACAAAGCGCGAATATCGCTATCGCCACTGCGGCAGAACCGTTCACGCAACAATGCGAAATCCTCGTTGACATCGTCGTCAAGGACTTCCTCGAAGCCAAGCAGTATCGGGACGAGAAAATCGGGGTCCCCCGTATTTTCTGGAACACTCCCTCCCAACACAGAACATCTCTTTGAAGTCTCGTCGGATTCGTCGGGAACATAGCATGAGTCAAAACTACGCTTGATTGTCCCGAATCGTACTTGCTCATTATGAATAGCGCAGCACTGAAATCTCGAGGCTAAACGAGGTAGGAAACAAAGCAAGAACCCGTTATACATCACCTGGTGATGTGCATAAATCCATTGATACTCGAAATTCCGAGCCGATATAACATGATCTATAACGCTAAGACAAGACTGATTATAAACGGGAATATATTCGTAGAATGTCGCACTGGGAGCTGTTGCTACACCAACGCCATTCGTGCTCGCGCCAGGCTGACAAATCCGTTTTCCATTAACGAGGCCGCTAAAGTCACCGCAAGCACGGACCGTTCCAGCGCTTGTGAACCTGAAAGGAGGCGCCTCATGCGCACTCCTCAGGCTCACACGACACTCGGCGTTCCCTGTTTGGAGAGAATCGATTGACCCCTTAGAGCACTCGAGCCAACCATCCACGTTATCTTTGCTAAACCCTATCATGTTCTTATCGGCGCTGGAGTCTGGGGAAAACATGCCTCGCTTGTTAAAGGGACCCAAGGTCAAACGAACAAGCCCATCGAGCTCCAATTGAAGCCCCTTCTGATGCTTCGGACTAAAGAAGGACGACTCGCCCAACCATAATCCATTAACCGAGTCGTTCTCAAACGCTACCGCATCGTACACTTCAACACGTGCAACCGTCAAAGACTTGAATAGCCGTTGATAATCGACCGAGCCTGTTCCCAAACCGGCGTTCTTGGCGTCTCGTACCGTGTAATCTACCCCGTCGACATCGAATATATTCGAGTTCAGCAATGAGATGAAACAATTCTTGAAGGAGCGCTCTACCGCATCGCTCGCTTCACGACTGTCATACGGCATGCCCATGATTGCACGCGCCATGAACTCGACATCGTGCTGCAACCCCTCCTCCTGCACGAAGGGATTGCCTGGCAGAAGTTCCTCGAGGATTGATCTGCATGCGCCCCTGTATTCGATTCCTATCATCGCCGAACTTAACTTTTCATGGGGCTTAGCTTCACAATTTGGCTCGAGTTTCGTAACAATTCGAGGCTTATCCCTAGAACCCAGCAGGTAATCACGCCAAAACTCGTCTGTCGTAAACTGCATTAGCACTGTTTTATCAAGCGACGCCACGGACGCGTCTTTCAATTCGAACTCGGATGTCCATATCTCACTCGCCTTTGTCCTCTCAAAGAATTCGTCATCGAGAGTCGAAAGCCCTATGGTGTAATACATCTCGTACGTGTGGGAGAAGGGGGCGTGCGCACAATCATGCAGAAGGCATGCCAGAGATAGCAAGACCTCGTATTTATCCCACCATGCTTCAGATAATAGATTGACTCGATCTTCGTCGCCGTTCGCTTTGAGCGAGTCAAATGCCGAAAAAGAGACTCCGGAGGATTCAAGCCGTGATCGTTCTCCAGAACCCAATTTCGAAAGGTCTTCGGGGAAGTGCTCGCTCATGGCCTTAGTCGCATTCGCCCGCAACGACGAGAAGGCTAGCTTGCCAAGGTGGTAAACTCCTAATGAATGGATAAACCGATTATGCCTAGCTGCAGGATAAAGCGGGCGCATCCCCGTCTGCTCGATATCCTGTAGCCGTTGGAATAGCTCGGTGTCGATAATGCGCTGCACAATACAATCGGGTACCTCGATATACCCATGGGTGTTATCACGAAACGTCTTCATCTTTAATCCGCACGCAATCGTGCTTGGGACAAGGAACTACACCGTGTGTACCAGGGACTTGCCCGATGCGGAATCTGAAGAACAGACCACTTCTCGAAACCGGCTGCGGGCGCGCTCGAAAGCGCCGACTATGGCACCAAACCCAAGACATAGATTCACCGTGTTGAGGTCTTCTTGACTTATATCATCGCCATAATGAACGATATAATCGTCGGTCTTCACAAGGTTCAAAGGCATCAGAGCGTTACCATCTTCAGATAAATCGAAAAGAACCCGACAGCAGCTCAATTCTTCCTCAGACTTGAACGATTCGACGACTTCTTTCTCAAGAATTCTGCAGAACTCTCCGATTTCGACCTCAGACAGATAGCTGCGCTCGTTTTGCACGGCATAAAAAGCGTTATAGCAAATCACATCCATGCCGAACAGATAAGACATCTCTCCTCCTACTAGAAGCAACAGCACCATTTAGGAATCATTTCGCAATACCCACCGCTTGCTCAAAGACAGGTATTGTGCGCATGCTTTGGTGCGCGTGAACACAGTTTAGCAAACGTTTCTAGGAATGGCGACGAAAAAGCATATCTTTGCGCCTTCGGTAGTTTCTGCGGTTAGGGCCGTTGAGTTGCAGGTTGAACCGAACACTCAAAGATTTCTTGCGAACTCAACGCCTAACCTATAAAGTCTATAATATATGTATACTTAATGAAATAGTTGTTGACAATCAATGGAGGACAGTATAAAATTGACGTATTGTCATTTCTACGAAGGGAGAGAAAATGCCTATTTGGGTCCCAATTATTGTATTCGGCGTCATTGTTGGATGGCAACTTATTTTTCCTCCTAACGCGTATTAGGACTAGT
>JAFUCE010000097.1 GCA_017459805.1 Eggerthellaceae bacterium | reverse complement strand
TTGTTCGCAAAACCTGAAGGGAAGGAACTACCAACCCGCGTTGTGGTGGGCCTTTTGCTTTTGTTCTTATCCATACTTATTTTACTTGCGCTCTATACACCAGGGGTAAGCCAGCAAACGCTCGAGCCGCTTTTTTCACAGGCTAACCTTGTTAGTCAGGGCGGATATATTGGCGCAGGCATAGCCTGGGTGTTCATGCTTTTGTTTGGCCAAGTCATTAGCACGGTGTTTGCGATTGGCTTATTGCTAATCTCCCTTGTTATTATCGGTTTTTCATTCCGTGGTGTTATTGAAAAGCTTCTCGACAAGCGTGACGAGTTGTTTGACGGTGGCTGGGAAGATCTTCCGCGCATTAATATGGTTCGTCAGTCGACGATGCATGAACGTGGAACTTCAGCGCGTTCTGAATATGATGACTATGATGACTACGATGACTATGAAGACGAGCTTGCTACCGTGGCACTTGACGAAAAGACCGCTGAACCAGGTACTCTGACGCGCAAGCTCGGTCCTTCGAAGAAGAATAAAAAAGCCGAGGCCGAAACCATCGCCTTGGAAGAAAAGAAGCCTGATGCGGTCGTGACGCCTAAGCCGACGGCGGATTTCGTACTCCCGAGCATGGATTTGCTTAAGACCAATGCAGCTAATAAAGGAAATCGTGACAGCGAAGACCTTCTCCGGAGTACTGCCATCGAATTGCAGGAAACACTTTCCGACTTCGGTGTTGATGCTAATGTTGTGGGTTGGGTTGCCGGTCCTACGGTTACACTTTTCAAGATTGATTTACCTTCGGGCGTGCGTGTGAGCAAGGTAACTGGTCTTACCGACGACATTGCCCGTGCGCTGGCTGCGCCGGGCGTGCGCATCTTCAGTCCTATTCCTGGTACGAAATATGTTGGTATTGAAGTACCTAACGTCAAGCGGCAAACCGTCGTGCTGGGCGATTTGTTGAGCAAGGCCAAGGCGGGCCCCTTACAGGTTGTTATTGGTGAAGATGTCGAGGGTAACTGCGTCATCGATGATCTTTCAAAGATGCCTCATATCCTTATTGGCGGCACTACTGGCTCTGGTAAGTCAGTTGCTGTTAATGGCATGATTATGTCCATTCTGATGCGTGCCACCCCTGCTGAAGTGCGTTTTATCATGATCGACCCCAAGCGCGTTGAATTCACGCCATACAAGGATATCCCGCACCTTTTGGTTCCCGTAGTAGCGGAAACCAAGGAGGCGGCCAGTGCGCTTGCCTGGGCGGTTATCGAGATGGAAAACCGTTTAAAGATGTTCGCAGAAGAAGGCGCGCGCAATATAGGTCAGTACAACGAAAAGGTTGCAAAGGGCGAAGTTGAACCCAAGGGCGAAGGCGAGCCCCCCGTACAGCTTCCTTATATTGTTATCGTTATTGACGAACTTGCTGACCTTATGATGAATGTGGGCAAGGAAGTTGAGGCCTCAATTTCTCGTTTGGCCCAGTTGGCACGCGCTGCTGGCATTCATATGATTATCGCGACCCAGCGTCCCTCAACTAATGTCGTTACGGGCTTGATCAAGGCAAATATTACTTCGCGTATTGCTCTTAATGTGGCAAGTGGCATTGACTCGCGCGTTATTTTGGACCAAACGGGCGCCGAAACCCTTATTGGAAATGGTGACATGCTCTATTCCAAGCCTGAATATCCTAAACCGGTGCGCCTCCAGGGTTGCTTTACTTCCACGAAAGAAATTGAAGCGGTGGTTGCTCACTTAAAGGCACAGGGCGACCCTGAATACCACAATGAAATTATCAATACCAATCTTATTACGGTTAGCCAAATGGGTGACGGCAGCGGTTCTGGTGGGCCCGATGATCCACTTATTTGGGAAGCGGCTGAAATCGTCGTTAATTCTGGTCTTGGATCGACGTCGAATATTCAGCGTCGTTTGAGCGTAGGATATTCACGAGCAGGGCGTATAATGGATATGCTCGAAGAAAAAGGCATTGTGGGGCCGCCTAATGGCAGCAAGCCACGTGACGTTTTGGTCGATGCTCTTGAACTGGAAAGCTTAAAAGCTTTTGAAATGAATGACAGCAATCTTTAAGAGAGTAGGGTGTCATGGAAAAAGTAAGCTTTGGCGAGATTTTAAAAAATACCCGCGAACGTAAAGGACTTGACTTGAATGCCACGGCACGCCGCTTGCGCATTCGCCCTGACATTTTACAGGCCATAGAAAATAGCGATTTTGCTTCGATGCCGCCGCGTGGCTATGCACGTAACATGGTGAATGGCTATGCGCGCTACCTGGGCCTCAATCCAACTGAAATAACCGGCATGTATCTGGACGAACTATATGCCTATCAAGTGGAATACGAAACGAGTAGGATGCGTCCAACGACTATAGACATGCCTTCATCGCACAATAGTGCTCGTCTGCGCGACCGCGAAGTCATGCGCAATGCTACACGCCGTACCTATTATGAAAGCGACGAGCGGGAAGCAATGCGCGAGGAAAGGGCTTCAAGTCTTTCCTCGTCGCGGCGTCGGGCACGTTCTTCACGGGGCGAAGAGCGTCTTTATCCTGAAAGCCGTACGCATCAGGCACGTGGCACCGTGTTGCCCAATAACACCTATACCAATTTTTATTCGGGTCCAAGCCCCGTCGGTTTTTTGCAGGCTAACTGGCGCTATTTAGTTGCTGGGCTTGTTGGTCTTATTTTGCTGGTTTTAATTATTTCTCAGATTGCAAGTTGCGTACGCGGTGGTTCTGAACCTGAAGAGGTTGCCACTGCTCCAGTAACGGGTGTTGCATCGTCTGAAAACGTGGTCATCGAAGCTGAAAGGGCTCCGACGAACTTTACCCTTGAATACACGGTCGAAGCCGATGCCGTTTCTTGGATTGAGGTTTATGTAAATGAGGAAATCCAGGTGGGCGAAGCGGTTGAAGGTCCTGTCACACGTTCCTTCACATCGTCTGATTCTATTCAGTTCATTACCGCTAACCCCACGCCGGTGAGTATCAAAATTGACGGCCAGCCTGTTGAGCTTGAGGCTGACGCCGATGGCATTGTCAATATGACCTGGCACTTTAGCGACATCCTTGCAAAGTGGCTTGCTGACCACCCAGGCGTTAAGGCGGCCGAATCGAGCACCGCTTCGTCGGACGCAGAATCGGCTAGCACAGAAGGTGGCGCTGCTGACGAGGGCAGCACTACCAACGAAGGCAGTACTACTGATGAGGGTAGCACCACAGCCGCTGACGCAACAACAGGCGATGCGGCCGCTGCGGGCGATTCGAACGAGGAAAGCGAATCAAACGAGTCCTAATTGCGCCTTAAGAAAAGGGGAAGATATGGCAAAAGAGCAAAGCTTTGATGTGGTATCGAGCGTCGACTTGCAAGAAATCGACAATGCGGTACAGCAGGCAAAGAAAGAAGTTTCGCAGCGCTACGACCTTAAAGATTCTGGCTCAAGCATAGAACTCGACAAACAAGGTAAAACGATTACGGTGCTTGCCCCTGCCGACTTTGTAGCGGGCCAGGTAATTGATATCGTCCAAAGCAAGCTTGTTAAGCGTGGCGTTGATTTAGCTGCCGTGCAGTTTGCTGCTTCCGAGGCTGCTGCAGGTGGGAATGTGCGTCGCGTAGGCAAAATCATAGAAGGTATTGACCGCGACACGGCTGGTACCATCAACAAGGATATTAAAGCGCAGAAGTTCAAGGTGAAGGTAACTATTGAAGGCGACAAACTTCGGGTTTCTTCACCTTCGCGCGATGCCCTGCAGGAAGTTATCGCCTTCCTCAAAGGCCAAGACTACGGTCAACCACTTCAGTACGTTAACTATCGCTAATTTTGGACGAAACATCGCAACAACTTCTCGACAAAACTGGCAGCCCCTCCAAGAGCGGGGCTGCTCGCGTTTTGCCCTTGTCGGTTTATTTCTTTACCTTGGGGTGTGCCAAAAACGAGGTTGATTCAGGGCATATGGCGCAACGCTTACTTGACGCTGGCTGTGTATTGGCCACTGCCCCAAAACAAGCTGACTGCATTATCGTTAATACCTGTTCATTTATTCAGGCAGCTACCGAAGAGAGCATCGAGGCTATTTTCGAGATGTGCGAACTTCCTCATGTCGAACAGGGGCGGGCGAAAGTTATCGTTGCCGGTTGTATGCCATCGCGTTACGGTGACGAACTTGAAGAATCGCTCAAAGAGATTGACACCTTTGTTCCTTGCTCAAAAGAAGATGATATTGTAGCTATAGTCGAATCGCTCTTCCCGGGGCGTTTGGGTGCGATAGCGTCCAGCAAGCTTTCGGTATCGCCCAGTGTGTATGTCAAGATTTCGGACGGCTGCGACCGTTTCTGTTCCTTCTGTACGATTCCTTTTATCCGCGGGCGTTACCATAGTTATAGCCTTGAATCCATTGATGCTGAGGTGCAAAATGCCGTTGATGCGCATGCGAGAGAAATTGTTCTTATTGCCCAGGATACGGGACGTTGGGGCGAAGACTTTGCACAAGCGCAGGACTTAAGCCAGCTCGTGGGCTTTCTTGCTGAAAAATATCCGAGCACCTGGTTTCGTATTATGTATGTGCAGCCTGAGGGTGTAAGCGATGCCCTCCTTGATGTTATAGCTCAGCACGAAAATGTAGCGAGTTATTTGGACATTCCCTTTCAGCATGCTAACAAAGACATTTTGAAGGCCATGAATCGAAAGGGGAGCGGGAGCGAATATCTAAGCCTTATCAAGCATATTCGCAATCGTGTTCCGGGAGTGACGCTGCGTACCACGCTCATTGCCGGTTTTCCTGGTGAGAGCGAAGATGACTTCGATGAGCTTTGCAGCTTTGTTGAAGACGCAGAACTTGATTACGTGGGCGTTTTTGCGTATTCGCGTGAAGAAGGAACGCGTGCGGCGAAGCTTCCAGATCAACTAGACGAAGAAGAAAAGCAGTACCGCGCACGAAGGCTGCGTGATATCGCTGATGCTATTTCAGCGGGGCGCATTTCGCAGCGCATTGGGAAGGAAATGGACGTTTTGGTTGAAGGACGTGAAGAAGACGGGCAACTGTTCGGGCGTGCTCTGTGTCAGGCCCCCGATGTAGACGGTGTGGTATATCTTTCTTCGGGTGAGGTCGGAAGCATAGTTCACGTTACTATTGCTGATACTTTGATGTATGAAATGGAAGCAGAATAGCTTATGACAAGCGAAAACAAAAATGACGAACTATGGACACCGGCAAATAAGGTAACGCTTATCCGCGTGCTCTTTATACCCGTTTTTGTTGTTGTACTCTTGTCGCCTTGGCCTGAATACTTCTCCGAATCTATGGATATGCACACCCTCAAGCCCTGGCTTGCTGCAGCGGTATTTATCATCATTTCTATGACCGACATGCTTGATGGTTACTTGGCTCGTTCGCGTGGTGAAGTAACCGACTTCGGCAAGTTTATGGATCCGATTGCCGACAAGATGCTTGTTGCCGCCGCCCTGCTTGCCTTAATTGAGCTGGATGTTATTCCTTCATGGGTTGTACTTATTATCATCGTTCGTGAATTCATCGTTTCCGGCGTGCGCATGATTGCCGCCAGTAAGGGCGAGGTTATTGCGGCAAGCTGGTACGGCAAGATAAAGACCGTATTCCAAATGATTGCAATTGTGCTCTTCATCGTGAAAGATAGCCATGTCATATCTGACTTTAGCCAACTGAGTTTTGACTGGCTTTATATTATCAGCTGGATTGTTATGGCTATTGCTCTTGTGTTTACCGTGCTTTCGATGGTTGATTATTTGTACAAGGCCCGCTATCTCTTTGGTTTTGGGAAAAAGAAACGCATGGCCGAAGCTGAAGAGAAAGAATCTGATGCCAAGCAGGTAGAGGTTACGCGACCTGTGCCAAGCGAGTCTGATTTGCGCTTATTGGCCGAAGAAGTGCTTTTAAAGGCGCGTGCGGCTAGCCTTACTTTGGCCACAGCCGAAAGTTGCACGGGTGGCTATATCTCTGAAGTGCTTACCGCCATTCCTGGCTCATCTGATGTGTATTCGGGTGGTGTCGTGAGTTATTCAAATGATGTCAAGCACGCTGTTTTGGGGGTGGGCGCTGAAACACTTAAGGACTTCGGTGCCGTCAGTGAAGAGGTTGCCTGCGAAATGGCTCGCGGGGTACGCAATCTTGCGGGAGCCCACGTAGCCGTTTCTGTTACTGGCATTGCTGGACCCGATGGTGGAAGTCCTGAAAAGCCGGTTGGAACAGTTTGGATTGGAATATCTGACGCGCATTCAGAACATGCTCATCGCTATGTATTTCCTGGTAATCGTGACGATGTACGCGCCCAAACCGTGGAGGAAGCGTTAAGGCGTCTGTTGGAAGCTATTACGTAGTAAGCAGGCTTTCTACCTGCGCCGTTAGCCTTTTGAGAGCTTTTGGCGCTGTTTTGCGTGAGCGTTCAGGGACCTTGTGGATATATAAATGAGAGCCTTTGCTTGAGCATTCTGCAACATTTTGTCCCTAATATGAAGTAGCACATTATTTCTCTTGACGAACAAACAAATGTTCGTATAATAGAGAATGTCAGTATTTGCACGACGAAATAGGAGCAATAAACATGGCCGAAAACATGGATAAAGAAAAAACGCTAAAACTCACTACTGACGAGATAGAAAAGAAATTTGGGCAGGGCGCCATCATGAAGTATGGCGACTCGGACCATAAACTTGAAATCGAAGTCATTCCTACAGGCGTACTCCCGCTCGATGCAGCCCTCGGTATTGGTGGGGTGCCGCGTGGGCGTATTGTTGAAATCTATGGTCCTGAATCGGGTGGCAAGACAACTCTTGCTCTGCATATTCTGGCTGAAGCTCAGGCCTTAGGTGGCACCGTTGCTTTCATAGACGCTGAACATGCCCTTGACCCTGTGTATGCGGCACGTCTTGGTGTCGACATCGACAATGTATTAATCTCGCAGCCAGACACGGGCGAACAAGCCCTTGAAATTTGCGACATGTTGGTACGCAGCGGCGCTATCGACTGCGTTGTTATTGACTCGGTTGCTGCCCTTGTTCCGCGTGCTGAAATTGAAGGTGAAATTGGCGACACTACGGTTGGCTTGCAAGCGCGGCTTATGAGCCAGGCTCTGCGTAAGCTTGCCGGATCGCTGTCGAAGTCAAACACAACGTGCATTTTCATTAATCAGCTGCGCGAAAAAATTGGTGTCATGTTTGGCAACCCAGAAACAACCACGGGTGGCCGTGCTTTGAAATTCTTCAGCAGCGTTCGCATCGAAGTTCGCAAATGCGACTACGTCAAGCTTAATGGCGAAACTATAGGCAACCGCGTCCGTGCCAAGGTCGTGAAGAATAAGGTTGCCCCGCCTTTCCATCAAGCTGAATTCGATCTTATCTATGGCGAAGGCGTTACCAAGGAAGGCTGCATTCTTGACATGGCAGCTGAATGTGGCGTTGTTAAGAAGAGCGGCGCCTGGTATACCTATGGTGAAGAACGCCTGGGTCAGGGTAGGGAAGCGGCAAAAGACTTCTTGCTTAATGCGCCAGAACTGCGCGACGAAATTGAACGCAAGGTTCGTGAAACATACGGCTTGGGTGTGGTTGAGCCAAAGGACGCAAGCGAAATTGAAATAAATCCTGTGCCGAAGCCAAGTAAGTAGCAAAGATGAAATTTGGAACTCCTGCTGAACCCTCTCATGAGGGTTCAAGCTTTGATAAGAAGAAAAAGCGGAGGAGGCGCGAAAAGAAGCCTCTTCCTGAGCGAATGGATGCCTTCGAACGCATTATTCAGCTCTGCAGTGTGCGCGATCGGTCCGTCAAGGAACTGGAAGATCGCCTTGCAAAGGACGGCTATGCTTCAGAAAGTATTGCCGAATCAATTGGCCGAGCCTGCGGATGTGGCCTTGTAGACGACAAACGCTTTATGGATGCTTTTATCCGCGGCCGTCTTTCATTGGGGAAGGGAGTAAGCGGCATCGAGCGCGATTTGCTCAAGCATGGCATAGAACTGGAAAGCATCGAAGGCTGGCAAGAATCCTATGCTATTAATGACGAATCAGAGTTTGAGCGTGCCCTTGACTATCTTCGAGGCCACCCCACGCGTGCAAAAGATAGGTGGTCATCTGCCTATAGAAAGCTTGCTTCGAGGGGTTTTTCGCTTAATATTGCCAAGAAAGCAACCCAGGCTTGGCTTGAAGAATGTGAACAATCTGAAGCTTTTTAGCTCTATCTGCTAACGTTGCAAAGTAACCGCAACACTTTTTGATAAAACACATCTTTCGAGGTAGGCGCAACGCTTTTTAATAAAGTTGGCCTGCTGGAGTCACGCAACACTCCAGCAGGCTTTCTT
>JAFUCE010000096.1 GCA_017459805.1 Eggerthellaceae bacterium | reverse complement strand
TAGGCAGGAGCAGGCTAAAAATCTGGTGAAGCAAACCCAGAAGAGTATTGATGCGCAAACGGAAAAGATCGAAGAACTCAAAGGGCAGCTCAGCACGCGTGTACGGAGCATGTACCGTGCGGGTGCATCGTCTTTCCTGGATGTGCTTTTCGGCTCAACCACCTTTTTCACCTTTGCTAATAATTGGGACTTGCTTTCTAATATGAACACCGACGACGCCATGCTTGTGGCGCAAACCAAGGTCGAGCGCAATAAGCTTGATAAGTTGAAGGAAGAACAGGTCCAACAGCAGCTTGAAGCTGATGAAGCAGCTGCGGAAGCACAGCGCATTCGCGACAAGGCTAACGAGACTGCTAAGCGCATGCAGGAAACCTACGATGCCCTTTCTGCTGAAGCGGAAGAGCTGCTTATACAGCGTCAGCTTGAACTTGCTGCTGCTGCTGCGGCTGCAGAACAACAGGCACAGGCTGCGGCGGCTCAGCAGGCTCAGGTTTTCTATTACGATATCGAATCTGCGGCTGCTGCTGATGCGGGCACAGCCGTTGCCATAGATGACATCACAAGCTTTGATGCCGACACAGGCACGGCAACCCTTTCTGACGGCTCGACCACAAAGGTTGTTGGCTACGACATAAATACGGGCAATGCCATTGTCGATTTGGCCTCCAAGTTTGTGGGCGGCAACTATCAATGGGGCGCTGAAGACGCATCGACTTCAACGTTTGACTGCTCTGGTTTGGTGCAATACGTGTATGCGCAAAACGGCATTACGGTTGGCGGCCATAACAGCGAACTCATCCTGAACGCTGGTAACGTCGTAGATTCTTCCCAGGCGCAAGCGGGCGACATTCTTTGGTGGGAGGGCCATGTGGCCATTTATGCTGGTGATGGCATGATGATTTCTGCCGACAACGAAGAAATGGGCATTACCTACCGCGAGGTGTCCGACGGCGCTACCTACGTTCGCTATTAATTTGTCCCGCCACTCCAGCGAATGACGGCGTAGCCGTAAACGGTGCTCACAAATCCCTAACAAGGTGCACACAAGTTTGCGACCCCTAGATATAGGGGTAGTGATTAAAGCATGTTCTAGATATAGCTTTGGCTTGAAAAACCTGTGTTGAAAAGAGCATAAGTGCTGTTCAGCGCCATGCTAGTCCCTCTTCACAAGATTTGCCACGAGGTGCATTTTTACCCTACACTTTTAGCAGCAGAAACGAAGCAAGAAGTTTAGGTGGGACTATGAATAACGAAACGAAGCTGTTCCCCAGGCGTTCATTTGTGGCAGGTGCTGCAACGCTTGGAGCGTTGGCCATAGCCAACCCCGTAGTTGCTTTAGCGACTCCAACATCAGCTGAAAAAGAAGCAGAAGCCGACGCTGCTGCTGCCCAGGCCGAAGGCTTTGCTGCCGCATCTGCCGAAAAGCAGGCGGAGGTGGCTACGGCCCTCACGGCTTTGGAAAATATGCAGGTGGCACTTGATGAGGCATCTGCTCGATACACCCAATGCATACTTGATGAAGAAGCGGCTCGTGCGCGCGTGGAAGAATGCCAGCAGCGCATCGAGGATAAAACCGCTGAAATGCATGATTATCAGGAAACCCTCTCTTCCCGAGCGCGCAATATTTATAGGCAGGGCAACGAATCGTTCCTCGATGTTTTGGTAGGGGCGAACTCCTTTGAAGAGTTTGCCAGCAACTGGAGCCTTCTCAACTCCATTACCGACCAGGACGCCAGTTTGGTTGCCGCCACCCGTGCTGCCAAGCAAGACCTTGAAGACGCACACAAAGAACTGGAAGAGCAGGAAGCTATTGCTCAGCAAAAGGTTGAAGAGGCCGAAGAGGTAGCCAAGGAAGCTGAAAAGACCGTAGCCGAAATGCAGGCTGTATACGACTCCTTGTCAGCTGAAGCTGCCGAACTTATGGAGCAAGAACGTATTGCCCGTGCTGCTGAACAGGCGGCACGTGCTGAAGCGGCAGAACTCTTTGCACAAGAAGAAGCGGCTCGTCGTGCAGCTGAGGAGGCAGCTCGTCGCGCAGCTGAAGAAGCGGCTCGTCGTGCAGCGGAAGCGGCGGCAGCAAGTGGAGGTGGCGCATCGGCAAGTGGCAGTGACGGCATCGATCCTACGGGTGAAAGTGGCGGCAGTGCCATATATGAAGGTGGCTCTGATATTGTGAGCCGCGCCTATGCTTGCCTGGGGGCTCCTTACGTGTGGGGCGCCGTTGGACCTTATGGTTATGACTGCTCTGGCCTGGTGAGCTATTGCTATTTGGGTACCCACGCACGCATGGGAACGACCTATACCTTTATGACCTATCCGCAGGTTTCTGACCCACAACCGGGCGATATTTGCACGCATTCCACGCACTGCGGCATTTATATCGGCGACGGGCAAATGATTCACGCTTCCACTTATGGCGTGGGCGTTATTATCGGCCCCGTTCAAAGTGGCATGATTATCGTAAGGCCTTAATATGTTCCGCTGGCTTACCAGCCGGCGGAACTACTCGACGTTGGGCTTGAATCCGCTGACATCCTAAGCCCAACCTGCGCTTGCGTGTATAACATGCAGGCAGTTCAAGACTTAGTGGCAAGAAATGAC
>JAFUCE010000095.1 GCA_017459805.1 Eggerthellaceae bacterium | reverse complement strand
CAACCCCCCCCCTGTTCACGCCCCAGAATGTCACGGCCTTTTTGCTAAGGGAAATTGGTAAAAGACCAGGTCTTTTTCAGGTAGACCGGCCCCGCCTGTGACGGGGTCCCCTATGAGGAGTATGACAGAATCGGTGATTTATCGCATTTTAGACAAGCTTACCCTGTTGCAGGTGAATCACACTCGTGCAGCAGCGGCTGACCAAGTCGGGGTCATGGGTGACCACAAACACGCTTGCCTTGCCACGCAATGACGCAAGCAGGGCTGCCGTGCGTTCCATGTTCTGGAAGTCCATGCCGCTTGTGGGTTCGTCGAACACGAGCAGGTCCTTGCCGGATAACAGGGCGAACTCTTCCATGGGAATGTCGAAGGCCACGCGCCCGTCTTTCATGCACACCATGCGGTATTCGATGGTCTTAGCAGCGTTGCTCCCGCCAAAGCGGATGTCGCGCATACGCATGGCGCTTCCGATGGAGGCCGCTTCGTCTGCCACCGTGGGAAAGAAGCGAAACATCGCCGAAAGCGGGATGGTTATTTTTTCGCTTACGTGCATGCGCTGCATGACAGCCGTGAATTCGCTGACCGTGGTGGTGCTCATCAGCCAGGCTGCCAACAGGATGCTGGGCAGGAAGCGGTTGAGGATGGCGCAGCTTCCCAACGCGATGAACGCTAGAACGCCACTTAAATGCGGACTCACGTACTGCATGAACAGGTCGGATAGCACATAGGCCGCTGCACCGAAGGCGGCCCACTTCCATTTTCCTGCCAAGAGCAAAAGCACATAAGGCGAAAGCAGCACGAAGGGCAGCACCACGTCAACTGCTTCACCGCCTGCCCCGCCCAGGCCGAAAGTTGCCATGGTGAGCAGCAGGAACAACTTCGTGCGCGGGTCGAAGGTCAACCCGCTTTTCTGCCCTTCGAACTGAAGAATGGAGGATGCCATCTAAGCGATGCCCGCCTTTTCGAAGTGCTTCTTCAGCAGCTTCTGGCCAAGAATGGCACCCAATGCGTCGAACACGAAGCAGGCAAATATGTTGCTCAATCCGTTGTTACAGGCTCCATTGGGCACTTGTTGACTGCAACTGGCGCATGCGGGCGAAGGTACTGTTCTCGCGCGCCAGCAGGTCTGCCGGGGCGCCCTCTTCGATGACCTTGCCGTCTGCCAGCACAACAATCTTGTCGGCGGCTTCGACCGTGCGCATGCGGTGTGCGATAACGAGCACCGTCTTGCCCGCAAGCAAACGCGACAGAGCCCCTTGGACCTTTGTCTCGTTTTCCACGTCGAGTGAGGCCGTGGCTTCGTCGAGCAGCACGATGGGCGCATTTTTCAGCAGCGCACGCGCAATCGAGATGCGCTGGCGTTCGCCGCCGGAAAGCTTCGCGCCGTTTTCGCCGATGGGCGTGTCGTAGCCCTGCGGGAGCTTGTTCACGAACTCGTCGCAGTTGGCTGCCGCAGCAGCGGCAAGCACTTCTTCGTCGGTGGCACCAGCCTTGCCCAGGCGGATGTTGGCCATAACGGTGTCGTCGAAGAGCGTAACGTCCTGGAACACCATGGAGTAGTCGGTCAGGAGCACCTCGGGGTCGACCGTGGCAATATCCACACCACCCACTTCGATGGTGCCCTCGGTGGCGTCCCACAGGCGCGCGGCCAGGCGGGCGCAGGTGCTCTTGCCCGAACCGCTTGGGCCCACGAGCGCCGTCACTTCGCCTTCCTTGGCGGTGAAGTTCACGCCACGCAGGACCTGCTCGTTGTCGTAGGCGAAGCCAACGTTCTTGAACACGATGTCGTGGTCGGCAGGCGCAAAAGTTTCCGCGCCTTCAGCAATGGGCGGGTCGTAGATTTCCATCAGGCGGTTGGCCGACACCTGCGAGAGGAACACTTCGGCAATCATGGTTAGGCTCTGATCGAAGGGCGCGTAGATGCGCGTGATCACCAGCAGGAACAAGAACAGCATCATGAAGTCGATCTGGCCGGACACGATCGGGTTGGCGCCCACGAGGATGGTGGTTGCCACGCCCAGACGCATGATAACGCTTGCGCCGTTCACGAACAGACCCGTGGCCAGCTCGCCCTTGATCATAGTGCGCTCGTGCGTATCGATTTTGGCGTTGAGTGCGTCCAGGTAGCGCTGCTCCTGGTTGGTGGCGCGAATCTCGCGGATGTTTTCGAGGGTTTCCTGGATGCCGTCGGACACCTCAAGCGCTGCCGCCTTCGTTTTTTCGGCGTTGCGCTCGGACATGCGGCGGCTGCCGAACAGCAGCAGGAAGGCCACGGGTACGCCCCACAAACATGCAATGGCCAGCCTCCAGTCCATGACAAAAAGCATGACCGCGATGATTGCCGTAGAGATGTAGCTGCCGTAGAGGTAGCCCAGCACGTGTGACCACACATGCTCCATGCGATTCACGTCGCCCATGACAGTTTCGGTCAAGTCGGCCAGGTCGCGCTTGCCAAAGAAGCTCAAGGGCAGCTTGCGCAGGCGCTCGGCCAGGCCCACGCGCATGGTCTTCACTTCCTCGTAGACCAGGCCGTAGGTTGCAACATACTGCTGCAAGTGCGTGACGAAGGACAGTACCACAAAGGCAAGCGTGAGCAGGCTGAAGATGGCGATGCTGGGAAGTTCGGCGCCGTCGGTAAGCGTGTTCATAAACTGCATCATGAGCATATAGAGAATACCCATACCCATCATAACAACCAAGTTCACGATAATGGTCCACAGGGTACCTTTTTTGGTGTTGGCTACGCCTTGGTCAGAGAGGGCGTATTTCCTCTGGAACTTTTCTCCAAACATTTACGCCACCTCCCCATCACTCGAAATTCGCCAGGTGACGGCTTTGTTGTAGTCGGCCCACATGCGGGCGTAGAGGCCACCAGCAGCCACGAGCTGCTCATGCGTGCCTTCTTCGACCACGCTGCCATCGTCGAGCACGACAATCTTGTCGGCGCCCGTTACCGTGGACAGGCGATGCGCAATCATGATGACCGTGCGCCCCTGCGTAAGCGTAGCGAAGGCCTTCTGAATAAGCGCTTCGTTTTCGGGGTCGGCAAAGGCGGTTGCTTCGTCAAGCACCACGATAGGTGCGTCTTTGAGGATGGCACGGGCCAGGGCCACGCGCTGCTGTTCGCCACCGGAAAGGTAGGTACCCTCCGTGCCGATAACGGTGTCGATGCCGTCGGGCAATTTGGCGATAATGTCGTCGCACTGCGCCGCAGCCAGGGCCGCTTCCACTTCTTCACGCGTTGCTTCGGGGCGGGCCGCACGCACGTTTTCAAGAATCGAAGTCTTGAACAGGCGGTTGTTTTGGAACACGAAAGCCACCTGGTCCATGAGCACGTGGGGGTCCATATTGCGCACGTCCACGCCACCCACTTCCACAGCGCCTGACGTGGTATCCCAGAAGCGTGGGATTAGGCTGGCCGCCGTGGTCTTGCCGCCACCAGATGGCCCCACAAGCGCAACCGTCTGACCAGGCTCAACCACAAAAGAAACGTTCTTCAGCGCGTCTTCTGTAGCACCTTCGTAGGTGAAGGACACATCCTTGAACTCTACCTTGTTGCCCTGCGGGGCTTGCGGGTTTGCCGCAATTTCAAGCGTGGGAGCACCCGTAACTTGGCGGATGCGGTTTAAGGCCGTGTTGGCCAGCATCATGCCACTTGCTGCGAACATGATTTTCGCAAGCGCCGTGGAAATGATGGCGGAAAAAACTGCGTAGAACGCAAAGTTGGTCACGAAGCCCGCGAAGTCGCCTGAGGCGAGCGCACCCGGGGCCAAAAACAGCACGAGCGGCACCAAGAACACAAAGGCGCCTTCGGTGAAAGTGAGATTGACCGACTGGGGCACGCGGCAGACGTCACCTTGGTAGTAGCCTGCCTTCGCGCTGTAATCTTCGATGGCCTCCTTGAAGGCCTTGAAGGAATTCACCGTCTGCTGGAATACCTTCACCACGGGGATGCCGCGCACGTATTCGGTGCCCGCTTTGCTCATGCGGTCCTGCGCAGCCTGGTATTCCTGCATGAGGCCCGCGTTCTTGCCGCCCATCATGGTAAACATGGCCACGACCGAGATGACGGCTGCCAGCAGGCATGCCGCGCCCATGCGCCAGTCGAACACGAGCATGAGCACCACCATGCCAATGAACATGGCAACGGTGCCCACGATGTCTGCTAGGTTGTGTGCAAGTAGCGTCTCGGTTTCGGCGGAGGCGCCGTCGAGGCGGTTGCGGATCAGGCCGCTTGCGTTGTTGTCGAAGTAACCGAGCGGCGTGTTCATCAGGTGCGCCATACCTTGTTTGCGGATGTTGGAAGCCGTACGGAAGGCCGCCAAGTGCGTGCACATGAGCGCTGCAAAGTACACAAGGATGCCCGCCACCGCAAAGGCGAAGGCCATCCAGCCATAGCTTCCCACGTTGGTCGCCGCGCTCCAGTTGGGCGCCACGGCAATCAGGTCACGCGCCACCAACCAGATGCAGATGTAGGGCGCCATGCCCAGCAGCATGGAAATGGCTGAAAGTGCTAGGCCGACAAAGGTCAGGCCCCGGCGCTCGCCTGCGTAATGCAGAAGCTCGCCCAAGTCACTCTGTTTCTTTTCTGCCACGATTCCTCTTTTCGTTAAACGTGTAAAAGCAGCAAAGACTGCTGCTTTAATGAATAAAGTAAGATTAGTATAACTTATAGTTAGAGATGTCTAACTAGGACTAATGCAGTTTCCATATTCGACAATTCGTCGGCGTTTGCAACCGGCGGTTGCGACACTGGATAGCCTCAACTCTAGCTCCCCTGCTTTCCTAAAAAGGGCTTCTCTCAAGCACTAGCCACTGGAGACTATAGAGTGGGAGTGACGAACGGGTACATTTCCCCAGCTAAGTACAATAAACCCCTCTGCTCGCCGACGATGAACAGAGGGGCTTCTTAAGCTCGTATAAGCCTTTCCAGGCCGGTGTTACCTTCGGATCAGCCCATTTGCCCTTTCAGTATCTCAATGAACCAGTCCACGATGGATGCTCGCCCTCTTTCGCGCGTGAAAACACCGTATGGGACGGTCTCGGACTCCGCAAGCTCGACGTCGCGGATGCCCTTGCTCGGCATGAGGAGCGGCGAGGGCACGATCGCGTATGCCAGGCCGGCGCTCACGAGACTGCACGCCTCCGCAACGGAGGAGCACATGAAAACCTCCTGGCCGGCATGAACGGGCGTGACATGGCGCCCGCCATCATGGAAGCTCCTTCGGCGCAGGTCTGCGGGGGCGCAAATCGCCTGTGGCATGCTGGCGAGCGCATCGAAGGAGACCTTCCCCCGCGAGACCAGGCGATTCCTGGCCGGAAGCACGCAGCGCAGCGTCGCATCCCCCAGCTTCTCGAAGGCGACGCCCTCGGCCTCTGGGAAGAGGCCCTGCATCCCCAGCGCAGCGTCGAGCTTTCCGTGCGCGACCGCATTGACGCAGTCGTCCTGCAGACCGCAGCGCAAGACCGGGTGGACGCCTAATCTTTCAGCCCGCATCGTTCGCCAAGCCTTCGAGAGTATCACAAGCTCGACCGTATCCGTGTAACCGACCCGGATGGTGTTTGCAAGCTCGACACGCTGGCGCCCAGCCCTGTCGGCCGCGCCGCGCATGAGCGCGAGCATCTCTACGGCATCGGGCATGAAACTCTCGCCGGCCGGCGTGAGAGAGACCGACCGCGTGGTCCGCTCGAGCAGCTTCACCCCCAGTTCGCCCTCCAGCGACTTGACCTGCTTGCTCACGGCAGGCTGCGTCATGTTCAGTCTGGATGCGGCTTGCGCGAAGCTGAGCGTCGACGCGACCTCGATGAAGCACTCGATCTGAACGGTGTTCACGGCTTTGCCTCACATTCATAACATATCGGAATCAATTTAAGCATGATTCTAACGCATGGTCCATGACACGGAAGCTACAATTAGCTCAAGGGAAAACCCCGGGGATAATCGGCAATCGAGCGCGTTTTGGCGCGTGGAGAGGAGTTTGGAAATGGCACTTTCCGACATCGCTTCTTGGACTGACGAAGAGAAACCGGCCGCGTGCGGAGCTGCTTGCGGGGCAGCCGAGGAGAAGCCGGCGGCATGTGGAGCGGCCGAAGAGGCTCCTGCGGCATGTGGAGCGGCCGAGGAAGCGCCTGCTGCCTGCGGCGCGGCCGAAGAGGCTCCTGCGGCGTGCGGAGCGGCCGAGTAAGGCCGGTTCGAACGGCATGCTGGAGGCCCGGGGAAGCCGCGCGCTTCGCCGGGCCTTTTCTTGAAAGGAGGCAGGAGGGCCGTGGAGTTCGCGTTCCAATGGCATATCACCGATGATTGCGATCAGCGCTGCAAGCACTGCTACATCTACGCCGAGGACGGCTCGAAGCACGTCGACACGATGAGCTGGGAGCAGATCGAGGCCACGTGGGCGAACATCCGCGACTTCTGCGCCACGTTCAAGCGCACGCCGCATCCCTACATAACGGGCGGCGACCCGATCCTGCACCCGGACTTCTGGCGGCTCATGGAACTTATGCACGACGAGGGCGTCACCTTCACGCTCATGGGCAACCCGTTCCATCTGACCGACGAGGTCTGCGCCCGTCTGAAGGAGGCGGGATGTCGCAAGTACCAACTCTCACTCGACGGCATGCGCGAAACGCACGACTGGTTCCGCAAGCCGGGCTCCTTCGATGCGACGCTCGACGCCATCGGCACGATCAATCGATCGGGGATGAAGTCGGTCGTCATGTCGACCGTCTCCGCCGAGAACATCGACGAGATTCCCGACCTCATCGACGCGGTGGTGGAGCGCGAGGTCGGCATCTTCGCCTTCGGGCGCTACGTGCCGAGCGGGGGCGGTCTGGACGCGGGGGTCGAGCCCTTGCGCTACCGGAAACTGCTCGACACCTGCCACAAGAAGTACACCGCCTACAGGCAAGCGGGATGCAAGACCCATTTCAGCCGTAAGGACCATTTGTGGGCCCTCTACGACTGGGAAGAGGGCCGCTTCGAGATACCCGAGGACGCAGTCCCCGGCAAAGTGTACGGGGGTTGCAACTGCGGCGTGTGCCACCTTACCATCACACCCGCCGGCCAGGTGCTCGCCTGCAGGCGCGTGCCCGACTCCCCCGTGGGAGACATAGCCCGCGATCGCCTCGCCGACATCTGGACGGGGCCGATGGAGGACTACCGCGACTTTACGCGCTTCGAGAAGTGCGCGGAATGCGAGATTATGCCATGGTGCCGTGGGTGCCCTGCGGTCGCCAAGGGGACAAATGGAAGCTTTTATTCCCCCGACCCGCAATGCTGGAAGGAGTGAGCGGCGATGATTCCTAAAGCCATGCGCGCGCTTAAGATAGACCGCATCACAACTGGCGAAGAAGCGCTTTTGGCGGAGATTCCCGTCCCCGCCGCGAAGCCGGGCTGGGCGCTCGTGAAGGTAGAGGCGTTCGGCCTGAACAACGCCGAGAAGTCCGTGAGGCTCCTCGAGATCGGGTCCCCGTGGATAGCCCCGCAGATCGTCCCGGGCATCGAGTGCGCGGGTACCGTGGCCGACAGCTCCGACACCGACCTGGCGGACGGCGAGCGCGTCATCACCTGCATGGGCGGCATGGGCCGCGAATTCGACGGCTCGTACGCCGAATACGCGCTGCTGCCCCGCAGGAACATCTTCCGCGTGCCCGAGCGCATCGACTGGAGCTGGGCCGAACTCGGGGCCTTCCCCGAGACCTACCTCACAGCCTGGGGCAGCCTTTCCGAAAGCCTGCGGCTCGAATCGGGCGACACGCTGCTCGTGCGCGGCGCGACCTGCGGTCTCGGTTACGCCGCCATCCAGCTTGCAAAGGCGCTCGACGTCTACGTAATCGCGACCACGCACCGCGAGCAGAAGCTGCAGCTACTGCTCGATGCGGGCGCCGATAAAGCCGTGCTCGACGAGGGGCGTCTCGCCGCCACGCGGACCGAGTCCGCGAAGGTCTCGGGCGCCAACAAAGTGCTCGACCTCATCGGTGTGCGCGACCTGCCCGACACGATGCGCTGCTGCGAGAAGGGCGGCATCGTCTGCACCTCAGGCCAGCTCGGCAAGGCCTACTCGTGGAAGAGCTTCGACCCGATCAAAGACATCCCGAACGGCGTGTGCCTGACCGGGTTCTTCAGCAACTACCCCACGCAGGAGCTCTTCGACGGGCTGTTCTCGTTCATGAGCGACCATGCCATCAGGCCCATCTACGCACAGGAGTACGACTTCTGTGACCTACGTGAAGCGCTCGTACGACAAGATGAGGGCACGGGCGGCAAGCTCGTTGTCGTGCACGGGTAGGCGCGCCATGGGAGCTGAAAGGACAGCGCGTTTCGCAGCCGACGCGACCAAGTGCATCCGATGCGGACGATGCGTCGCCGTGTGCACGGGCATGGTGCTGGAACAGCAGGGGGACGACCCGCCGCGAATGCTGCCGTTCGAGCGCTACGGCTGGCGCGGATGCTGGAGATGCGAGCACTGCCTTGCCGTGTGTCCTACGGGCGCCATCACGATATTCGGGAAGCGCCCCGAGGGCTCGCTTCCGCCCGCGCCTCCAGAGACCGGCGAGTACCTCGAGCGCCTCGTCGCCAACCGGCGCTCGTGCCGCCGTTACCTCGACGAGAACGTCGACCCTGCTATCGTCAGCAGCATCCTCGCCGCTATGCAGAACGCGCCCGCCGGGGGGAACTCGCAGACGACCGAGTACACCGTCGTCGACGACAGGGATCGCATACGCGCGATACGGGACGTCGCCTATGCGGCCATGGAGGAGGCAGCCGCCCACGGGCGCTACACATCGAGCTTCGACGACTTCTACTATGCGAAGATGAAGCAGTCCGAGGAGACCGTGCGCAAGGGCGATATGCTCTTCTGCGGGGCGCCCCACCTGTTCGTGGCGCATGCTAAGGCGACGGGGCGCTGGGCCGCCGACATCGCAGTGAACTGCAATCTGGCAACGGCATACTTCGAGCTGCTCGCGAACGCCCACGGACTCGGCACCGTCATCATGAGTTACCCGTCGGATGTTGTCCGCGAGCTCGCGCCAGAAGCGCGCGAGATGCTTGGCATACCAGCCGACCACTACATGAAGCTGCTCGTGGGCTTCGGCTATCCGGAAGTCCCGTATGCGCGCGGGGTGCAGAAGGACCGCCGCAAGGTCCATCGCTGGTCTGAACAGGCGAAGGGGCAGCTGAGCCTGCTATAGGAGGATAGAATGCAATATGCGAACGAGACCATACGCACACTGTTCGAGAAGCACACGATCCGAAAATACCTGCCTGATCCCGTGGACCGAACGGCGCTTGAGACCATCGTGCAGGCTGGCCTTCGCGCGCCCAGTTCGGGCGGGACGCAAGGCCCTGTGCTTCTCGTGTGCGAGGATCGCGGTACGAACCTCGCGCTCGGGCGCCTGAGCAAGTTGCTCTACGACGAAGGGGCGTACCCGGTGTCGAGCGCGCAACCCTCCATCGCAGACGACGATACGATAGATGACGGTTTCTACGGCGCGCCTGCGATGGTGCACTGTTTCACCCCGCGCGACTACCGCTACTCGCCCTTCGACGGCTCGATGGCGGCGGCCAACATGATGATCGCAGCCTGGTCGCTGGGGGTGGGAAGCTGCTTCGTCAGCCGCGCCGAGCGCCTTTTCGAGGTGGCTTGGGCTCGCGAATGGGCGCGCAAGCAGGGCGTGAGCGACGACTGGGAAGGCTGCTTCCATCTGTGTCTGGGCTACCCCTCGGATGACTCATGGACCCCGAAACCTCTCTATCCGAACCGCTTGTTATGGTGTTAGAGCGGAATTACCCAGGTGGTTTCTGACAAGGCGCAGGAGGCGTATCATGTCTGACATGGATTTCGAAAACGGACTTCAGCAGTTGCGCAGAGCCATCGACGAGGCGGATGCCGTCGTGGTCGGTGCGGGAGCCGGGCTCTCTACCTCGGCGGGCTTCGTATACTCTGGCGAGCGCTTCGAGCGGCTGTTCGGCGACTTCGCCGCCAAGTATGGCTTCCGCGACATGTATTCGGCGGGTTTCTACCCTTACAAGACGCCCGAGGAGCTCTGGTCGTACTGGAGCCGCTACATCTGGCACAACCGCTACGAACCATCACCGAAGGACACCTACGGCAAGCTGTTGCGCCTGCTGGATGGCAAGGACTTCTTCGTGATCACTACCAACGTCGACCACCAGTTCCAGCTGGCTGGCTTTCCCAAAGAGCGGCTGTTCTACACGCAAGGCGACTACGGCCTGTGGCAATGCAGCGTGCCATGCCATAATGCGACCTACGATAACTACGAGACGGTGAAGCGCATGGTCGAGGAGCAGCGCGACATGCGCGTGCCGACCGAGCTCGTGCCGCACTGTCCCGTGTGCGGCAAACCCATGGCCATGAACCTGCGAGCCGATGACTCCTTTGTGGAGGACGAAGGTTGGCATGCGGCATCCAAACGCTATCAGGACTTCCTCGATGCGCATGCGCGCGGCAAGGTGCTCTACTTGGAACTGGGCGTGGGCGGGAACACGCCCGTCATCATCAAGTACCCGTTCTGGCGTTTCGCATATGCCAACCCCGACGCTGCCTACGCGTGCGTGAACCTCGGCGAGACGTTTGCGCCTGCGGAAATCCGTGACAAATCCATCCTCGTCGATGCCGATATCGACCGCGTAATCAACGGCTTGCTGGAAGACGCGGGAAGGTAGCCGATATGGAGCAGGTGCGCAAGCTGCAGCTTCTGGAATCGCTGGTGGGGCGCTCTGCGCCTAGCGGGGCGATGGAGCTCCAGAGACACACGATGCAGACGATCTTTGGGCGGCGTTCCGCGCGCTCGTGAACACGCGTCCGCCGTGGCCCGCAGACGAAGCGTTCCTCGCGGAGCAGGACGAGTTGCTGCAGGGACTCATCGCCGAGGCGGGTATCCACAGCGTCGACGAGACCACCCCCTCGCCAGCGGATGGACGCATGCGCCTGTGGCGCGGCAACATCACGACGCTTTCCGCCGACGCCATCGTGAACGCGGCGAACTCGCAGATGCTCGGCTGCTGGGCACCCGACCACCATTGCATCGACAACGCCATCCACACCTATGCCGGCGTGCAGCTGCGCGCGGAATGCGCTCGCATCATGGAGCTGCAGGGCCACGAGGAACCGACAGGCGTAGCGAAGATCACCGGCGCCCACAACCTGCCTTGCAAGCGCATCCTCCACACGGTCGGCCCCATCGCGAACGAGCATCCGACCGACCTGCACTGCGAGCAGCTGGCGTCATGCTACACGAGTTGCCTCGATGTGGCGGCATCGGAGAGCCTGCGATCGATCGCGTTCTGCTGCATCAGCACCGGCGTGTTCGGCTTCCCGCAAGAAGAGGCGGCGGGAATCGCCGTGCGCGCCGTGCGGGAGTGGCTCGACGCAGCCGAAGCCGAGATCTCCGTCGTCTTCAACGTGTTCGGCGAGAAGGACGAGCGGATATACCGCAGTTTGCTCGGCATCCGACATGCGTAGGCATCTGCTCGGCGCTTTACGGTTCCGCTAACCGAGCGGCTTCCGCTGGTAGCCATCTGGCTACCATTTTGGGGGTTTCCGGAAACGTTTCCGCAGGTAAAGCGGCATGCAGATTTACTCCCATCCTTTACTCCCCATATCCATGCGAAAACGGTCTCGGAGGGGCGTTTTCGAGGGTGGTAGCCACTTCGTCGTTTCTCGGGACTGGCTACCACCCGTTTCCGCAGGTCAGGGCTTTTACTCCCCATACCACGTGCATTTACTCCCCATCACTGGCTACCACCCTGGTAGCCACTTTCTGGCTACCAACTGGCTACCACCCGAAAACGGGTTTTAGGGGAGTAAATCCGGACGTGGCCGCACGGGCTAGCACGTGCTGGACGAGAGAGCACAATTTGGAAATGTGGGAACTATAGAGTGGGAGTGACGCTTGTTGGCAAAGCCGTCACCATCATCTCGACTGAACAGGATGAGCCCATTATTCCAATCGAGTTGAAGCCATCGAGAAGAGCAGTTTGCGAATGCCTTCGCCGTATTTCGCTGGCTCCAAATCGCATCCCCGCTCGTACCACAGCGTCGCGGCTGCAAGGATCCCCGAGGCTGCGAATTCGAACCAATAGGGATCGAATGCCTTGCCGCCAAGACCCAGCCCGTGATCGGCGACCGGGCGGAGCGCGTCCTTAAGCCTGCGGGCGAAGCCGGGATCGCCCGACTCGCCGAGCAGCAACGAGAGCCGATCGCCATGCGCTACGTACACACGCTGTACGATGCCAGCAGGGTCTGCTCCTTCACTCGCGAACGCCCTTGCTGCCTCGGCGCCGAACGCCTCGGCGAGCTCATCTTCTATGGCCGCGAGAACCGAGCGCGCATCGTCGAAGTACTCGTAGAAAGTCGAGCGGTGCACGCCCGCTGCCTTGACGATTGCGGTCACGCTTATGGCGTTTGTGGGGTCGGCGGCGTACACGTCCCAGCATGCGTCCATGATGCGCCTGCGCGTCGCTGCCTTGCGCTCGGGGTCCCTATTGGCCATGGCTCCTCCCATCGTCCGACACCCATGCCCTAATTGGCTGTTGATGATGCCTGTCGTGCTTTGTATCCTGATTATCAGACAGTATATCGGATGATCTGCGAAAGCGAGCGCAGCAATGAAGACGCTTTGGGCGAAGACGAACATCTACCTCCTTACCGTTGCGGGAATCGCCGT
>JAFUCE010000094.1 GCA_017459805.1 Eggerthellaceae bacterium | reverse complement strand
GAGGTTGAATATCAGTACCCAAAGGGCGTCGTTCGTGCGGGCGATGTAGTGGGAACTATTACTTACAAGCAACGCAATGAAATTGTGGCCACTGCCAACTTGGTGGCCGCTCGCGACCTTCCTGGCCCTAATGTATTTGAGATGATTTCCATTTGGTGGAGTAGGCTCGTTGGTGGTTTTATGGGCGACGATGGCGTTGCCGACCCTAAGCTCTACAACCAAATGCCCGTCATTCGTGATAATAACGCCCTATAAGGCATTTGAAAAAGGAGAAGACTATGCCTACGGCATGCCCCGTTTGTAACGGAACTATCAATGATAACGAATCGAGCTGCCCCTCATGTGGCTTTAAGCTTCTTGGTTCAACAGAAGAGTTTCAGCCTATTTCTTTAGATGGCGAGGCTACGAAAAAACCGAAGAAAGAAGCAAAGGGAGCACAGATTGCATCCTTAACGGTTATTAGCGGGCCACAAATTGGCACATCCTATCGCCTTGACGACAAACAGCTCGCCGTTGGTCGTTCACCACATTGCGACATATTTCTCAACGACATGACGGTGTCTCGAAATCATGCACTTATCTTCCCAAAGGATGGACATTTTTATATCAGTGATCAAAAAAGCTACAACGGAATATGGATTAACAACGACAGCATCGAAGAAGCGCTTTTGCATGACGGCGACATTGTTCAAATTGGCGCATTCGTACTGAAATTCGAAGAATAGGATGTCCATGGAACTTTTATCTGGTAATGAAGCTATAGCCCAAGGTGCCTGGGAAGCAGGTGCCAGTATCGGCGTGGGATATCCTGGTACTCCAAGCACAGAAACGCTGGAGGCATTTGCAAAAAAAGATGATGTGTATGCTGAGTGGTGCCCCAACGAAAAGGTGGCCCTCGAGGTTGGCATTGGCGCAAGCGCGGCGGGGAAGCGCGTGCTTGCCACCATGAAGCATGTAGGCGTTAACGTTGCCGCTGATCCTCTTTTTACGCTTGCCTACACAGGCGTCAATGGCGGTCTCGTTCTTCTTGCCGCCGACGACCCAGGCATGCACTCGAGCCAAAACGAGCAAGACTCACGATTCTATGCTCTTGCGGCGCGTATCCCATCTATGGACCCATCGGATTCACAGGAAGCCCTTGACTTTACCCGTAATGCTTATGAACTTTCTGAACGCTTTGACCTTCCCGTTATAATCCGTTCCACGGTTCGTATTAGCCATGCAAAAACCCCTGTTGAAACTGGTAAGCGCATGAGCTATACGCTAAAACCTTACGAAAAAGATGCTTCTAAATGGGTCATGATGCCTGCCTATGCCAAGGGGCGTCGCACAAGCCTCGATGGACGAAACGACGAACTGAAAGCCTATGTAAACGAATGCCCCTACAACAGAATTGAAATGCGCGATTCGGATATTGGCATCATTTGTAGTGGCGCTGTTTACGAATATGTACGCGATGCTTTACCCCATGCTTCCGTACTCAAGCTTGGCATTACCTGGCCCCTTCCCGAAAACATACTTCGAGAGTTTGAAGAACAGGTCGACACGCTTTACTGCATTGATGAAGCATCTGATTATCTGAGTAGCCAGATTAAGGCCTTGGGCATCAATCTAGCAGATACACCGCAAGCGCTTCCAATAGCAGGGGAGCTTTCTGCCCGTGCCATCGCTCTTGCCTTTGACTCAGCCGTACCAACTTCGTATGACGCTGAAAGCAATTTGCCCGCGCGCCCGCCAGCACTTTGTGCGGGTTGCCCACATCGTTTAGTGTTTAAAGAACTCAGTCGAGCACGTTGTATTGTGACAGGCGACATAGGCTGCTATACCCTAGGCGCACTGCCACCTTTGAGTGCCCTCGATTCCACCGTTTGCATGGGCGCCTCAATTTCAATGGCTCACGGCTTTGAACTAGCCTTGGAAAACACTGAGCATGCACCCGTAGTCGGTGTCATTGGGGATTCAACCTTTGCACACTCGGGTATCACATCGCTTCTCAATACGGTTTACAACCAGGGAA
Organism: Eggerthellaceae bacterium; assembly: GCA_017459805.1. GTDB lineage: Bacteria > Actinomycetota > Coriobacteriia > Coriobacteriales > Eggerthellaceae > CACXMZ01. The sequence goes on along the minus strand of JAFUCE010000094.1, from coordinate 16,222 downwards.
GTGGTACAGTCTGTATTCTTGATAATCGCACAACTGGCATGACGGGGCATCAGGGCAACCCCGTTAATGGCAAGACCCTTCAAGAGCGCATATCGCGCGAACTCAATCTTGAACAGCTTATTGAAGCGTTGGGGGTTGAGCATATTCAGACCGTCAATCCCAATGATGCGCAGGCTACCCGTGCAGCTATTAAAGAAGCGATTGAAGCGACGGATGCACTTTCGGTCATTATCTTCCGTTCACCCTGTGTTCTTCTCCGCGATTCCTTTACGCCGAGTGCGCCCTATACCGTCAATGCATCCTGCACAAGTTGTGGAGCATGCATCTCACTTGGCTGCCCGGCACTCGCTAAAGATCCTGATACGGGGGCGGCCTCTATCATGGCCGACATGTGCGTTGGCTGTGGCCAATGCGCGCAGTATTGTAAGTTCGAAGCTATCGAACAAACTCAAGGAGGGCTGCGTTAATGGAAACGGTAAAAGAAATGCGCGTCCTTCTCGCTGGTGTCGGAGGACAAGGTACCATACTTGCTGCAGACCTCCTTGCTAAAGTAGCCATTGCGTCTGGGCTTAAGGTGAAACTGTCAGAAATACATGGTATGTCACAGCGCGGTGGAGCAGTTACCACGGTGGTCAATATGGGCGAAGAGGTCCATTCTATGGTCATCTCAGAAGGCGAGGCCGACTATCTTCTTGCCTTTGAAACAACGGAAGCGCTTCGCAATATCCAGTTCTTGCGTGAGGGCGGCAAACTCTATGTCAACAATACCCAAATCAAGCCGCTTCCTGTTCTTACCGGCAAGGCCATGATGCCGAGCAATGTTGAGATGCGTCTTAAATCGTATGGCGCGCATCTTCTTGACGCAGAAAGCCTCGCAAGCCAAGCAGGATCCAACAAAACTGCCAATGTTGTCCTTCTTGGTGCCTTGTCAACAGGCCTGCCCTTTGCCCAAGACATATGGGAAGAGCAGATTCGCCTTAAGGTACCCGAGCATACTATTGATATCAATATTGCAGCCTTTCATTTAGGACGAGAAAGCGTTAGTGCTTAAGGCAGCTCAACTTTGGCGGTTTGTATGCCCGAACCTCAGCTCATTAGTCGCTTCGCACCATCGCCTTCAGGGCGCCTTCATGCTGGAAATATCTTTTCCTATCTTGTGTGTTGGCTTCTTGTGCGCCGAAACAACGGAGAGATTATTCTGCGTATTGAAGACCTTGACGAAAGCCGGTCTAAAGCGCAATACTGCGACCAGTTAAAACGCGATCTTGAAAAGCTGGGGCTCTATTGGGATAGGGAGGTTAGCCCCCAGTCCACGCGCAGCGATGCTTATGAATATGCATTTTCGCAGCTCAAAGAGATGGATAGAGTGTATCCTTGTTTTTGCACCCGCGCCGACATACAGGCGGCCTCTGCCCCGCATAAAGGTGAATACGCGCCCTATCCACGAACCTGCTTTGGCCTGAGCGGCGAAGCCTTACAGACAAAGAAAGCAAAGGCAATTGAGGAGGGGAGGGCTGCCGCTTGGCGCATTCACGTAGAAGCTCAAAGCTACACCTTCAAAGATTATTTCCAGGGACAGCAATCCTTTGACCTTGAGACTTGTATTGGTGACAGCATTATTAAGCGTTCAAATGGCTCTTTTGCCTATCAGCTTGCCGTGTGTGTTGATGATGCGGCTGAGCAAGTTAACACGGTTGTAAGGGGCTGCGACTTGCTGCCGTCAAGCGCGCTACAGCTCTACATCCAGAATCTTTTAGGCTATCCGCACCCAAGCTACGCCCACGTACCGCTCCTTATCACACAGGAGGGAAGGCGTATTGCAAAACGAGATAATGATGCATCCCTTGATGTACTCATGCAAAGCTATGCAAATCCCGAAGGGGTTTTGGGTCATATAGCTGCCATAAGCGGGCTTATCGAAAGTGAGCGGGCCATGACCGCCGAAGACCTTCTTCGAGAAGCTAAGCTCGATGCTTGTAAAAACACGCTCTGTATTGAATGGCGCTAAAGGAGGCAAACACCTGTCGTGCTGGCAAAAATGGCCGCTGCGTAAAAAGAACCGAGGGCAACATTGAGACTCGTAATTTGCGCGAATGCGGCGCCGCGCGTTTCAGGTTTAAGCGGATTTGCGAGTAAAGCACGTCCAAGCGGATGTGCCGCCAAAAGCATAAAGGGAAGCACAATCCATCCACTCCTAAACCACAGAAGCACAATAAGACAAATTGAGGCAATCCATACATAGATAAGCGCATGGTAAAGCGTGCACATATTCTCGTAACCGATTAAGACGGGAAGAGTCTTTCTGCCTGCTAGAGCATCCTTTTCGATGTCGCAACCGTTGTTGGTCAGCATTATAAGACCAACACCAATCATGACGGGTATGCCCCAGACAAAAACGAGGGGGTCATAGCGCAAGGTAAGACAAATATAGCTTGCATAGGTTACCAGACCACCGAAGGTAAAGCCGCTTACTATTTCACCAATGGGGAGATATGAAATAGGTGTTTTCCCACCCGAGTAGAGGAAGAGAATAAGCACACCGATGAGTGCAATAATCAAAGGCGCCCACCCGGCAGCAACGATACAATAGATGCCAAGTAAAAAGGCGAGCGCAATAAGTACGATAGCAAAAACGAGTACAGAGCGTGGGTTAACTTTGTTGTAAACCAAAACCGCATCGGTGGGGTCGTCTTGATTATCGAGCGTGTCCGTCCCTTTTACATAGTCGAAGTAATCATTAATGGTGTTAACGGCGCTTTGGAATAATACGCTAATAGCAAGTAGAACACACACCATAATGCCGCTCACAGCGTGCCATTCAAGCTGAGCAACCGCAAGGGCAACAGCTGTTAAGACGGGGAAAATAGAAGCTGGCCAGGTATGGGGTGCCGCAAGCTGCAGCATAAATGTTGGCGTAAGTGGGGAATGGGATTCTGTTGAAGGCTTATTCAATCGTTAGTTTTACCTGTTCATATCTGCTTTGAACGCTTTTTGAATCTATAATAATGCTACTACATATTAATCATCTTAAGGAGTGGATATGGGCACAATTCTTGTTTCTGGCGGTACCGGTTTTATAGGGAGCCATACTTGCATCGAACTTGTGCAGGCTGGATACGATATAGCAATCTTCGATAACCTTTCAAATTCGAAAATCGAAGTGCTCAATCGGATCGAAAAAATATGTGGCACCCGTCCACGCTTTTATGAAGTAGATATGCTTGATCGCGCAGGGCTCGAATCCGTTTTTGAATCGGAAGACATTGAATCAGTCATCCACTTTGCGGGCTTTAAAGCAGTGGGGGAAAGCGTTGCAAAGCCCTGGGAGTATTACCATAACAACATAACGGGCACGCTCATTTTGCTCGATGTCATGCGTAATCATGGCTGCAAAACGATAGTATTTAGCAGCTCCGCCACCGTGTATGGCGACCCCGCCTTTGTACCTATTACCGAAGACTGCCCCCTGGGCACACCCACAAATCCTTACGGTAAAACAAAGAGCATGCTTGAACAAATCATGGGCGACCTGTGTGTTGCCGACCCAGAATGGAATGTATCGCTCCTTCGCTACTTCAATCCCATTGGTGCGCATGAAAGCGGCCTTATCGGTGAAGACCCCAATGGTATTCCCAACAACCTTATGCCCTATATCACTCAGGTTGCATCTGGTAAATTGGAACGCCTCGGTATATTTGGTGACGACTATGACACCCCCGATGGAACAGGGGTGCGCGATTATATCCACGTGGTTGACCTTGCTTTGGGCCATGTTGCAACCCTCGAGGCAACAAAAGGCAACACAGGTGTACACATCTGGAACCTCGGAACAGGGAAGGGCTATAGCGTACTAGAAGTTGTCCATGCCTTTGAAGCTGCCAACGACCTCACTATTCCTTATGTTATTTTGCCACGCCGCGACGGTGATGTGGCTCAGTGCTATTCGTCGGCTCAAAAGGCCGAGCGCGAACTGAACTGGCGCGCTGAACGGGACCTTGAAACCATGTGTCGCGACAGCTGGAACTGGCAAAAGAACAATCCCAACGGACTTGTGGGGTAGGGCAGATGAACACACAAGAAACAGCCCAACTCTGGCTTGAAAATGTCGCCGATGACGAACTTCACGCTCAGCTTGAAGAACTCCTTGCAAGCGAAAACAAGGACGCCCTTGAGGACGCTTTCTTTCAGAACTTGAGCTTTGGTACAGCTGGTTTGCGAGGCATTATTGGGCCTGGCACAAACCGCATGAACATCTATACCGTTGGACGTGCTACACAGGGTCTCGCAAATTACATACTCGACAATTGCCCTGATGAAGTGCCACGTGTTGCCATTGCACGGGACTCGCGGCATAAAGGGGAGGAGTTTGTTGCCCATGCTGCATCCGTATTGGCAGCTAATGGCATTGAAGTCCACATCTATCCACGAATTGAACCAACGCCAGCGCTCAGTTTTGCTGTGCGAGAACTGGACTGCTTCGCGGGTATCTGCATGACAGCCAGCCATAATCCTGCCAGCTACAATGGCTATAAAGCCTACGGCGCAGATGGATGCCAGATTACTTCCGAAGCCGCAAAAGCTATTTCGTTTGCGATTGAAGGAATCGACACTTTTTCTGATGTAAAGACCATGCCTTTTGACGATGCATGCGCGCGTGGGCTCGTAAAGTGGATTGATGATGCCGTCCTCGATAGCTTTATAGAGCATGTATTGGCATGCTCCGTCCGCGGCACGACACAGGATGAATTTAATCTTAAACTTGTTTACACGCCATTGTGTGGTACTGGGCTTGAATGCATGGAGCGTATCTTTGACGCTCTTGGTATATCCTCTGTGTCGCTCGTCGAAGAACAAAGTAAGCCCGACGGCAATTTTCCGACCTGCGAATATCCCAATCCTGAAGAACGAGCAGCACTTGAATTAGGGCTCGAACTTGCCAGGCAAATCGATGCCGACCTTCTTATCGCAACCGACCCCGATGCTGACCGCGTTGGGATTGCCGTCAATCATGAAGCTCACTTCGAGCTGTTGACTGGCAATGAAGTTGGCATTTTGATGTTCGACTACCTCTGCAGACGAAGAATCGAGCAGGGGAGTATGCCACTTAATCCCATTGCCGTTTCAACCATTGTCTCGACCGCCATGATTGACGCCATCGCGCGTGAGTACAATGTTGAAGTTAAACGCACCCTTACTGGATTTAAGTATATCGGCGACATTATTACCCAACTTGAGCAAAGTGGGGAAGAGGAGCGCTTCATTCTTGGCTTTGAAGAAAGCTATGGCTATTTAACGGGCACGCATGTACGGGATAAAGACGCAATCAATGCTTCGCTCATCATTTGCGAGATGGCCGACTATTATAAAAATGCTGGTCAAAGCCTTGTTGATGTGCTCAAAGGACTGTATGAGCGCTATGGCTTTTACGCAAATCGCACCATCAATGTCGCTTTCCCTGGTGAGCGTGGATTAAACGAAATGCGCCGTATTATGGATGGCTTGCGCAGCGCTGCTCCCGCACGCATTGGAGGATATAGCGTTGAAGCGACTCGTGATTACCAGCCAGGGGTCGATGGCTTGCCACCTGCCGATGTCGTTGAACTGTCTCTCGCCGGAGGAAATAAGCTCATCTTTAGACCAAGCGGCACCGAACCAAAAATCAAAGTGTATCTATTCTGCGTATGCAACAATAGGGAAGACGTACAAGTGACGCTTGATAGTCTTGAGGAAGCAGCGCGGTCGCTCCTTGGCTAATCTAGCCATAGACACCCTGAGCCTTGAAGGCATCCAGAAAGACCTCACAGACGAGGTGCAAAAACTTGTACACCTGAGTGTTTGCGAATCTACGACAAGCACCAATGAGGTGCTCAAAGATCAGGCGCGAATTGAAACGTGCCCTTACTTCGCCTTAGCGGCACGTGAACAAACTGCTGGAAAGGGAAGACGACAGAAAAGCTTCTATTCTCCCAAAGATTGCGGTGTGTATCTCAGCCTCGTAGTGCCTAATAAAGCCATCGTGGCAGGCATTGAATATATAACGCCGCTCGCAGCTGTTGCCGTATGCCGGGCTTTGAAACAAAGCTGTGGTATTGCGCCAGATATCAAGTGGATTAATGATATCTATTACAAAGGGAATAAGCTGTGCGGCATCTTATGCGAGACTATCCAGTCAGGTGCACCACAGCATGAAGCACTCACCGTTATTGGCGTTGGAATAAACGTTTATAGCGAGGCAAATACCGTGTCCAACAACAAGGGTGCAAGGAGCACGCAACACGCATCAGACCCAAAGGCTGATATGGTGCCTCAAAGCCACAACTTTGCCTACCTAAGCGATACACCCCAAAAAGGCTTGCTCAACAAAATATGCGCAAAACTTATTAATGAGCTTATTACTTCACTTGAGATGCAAAAGGACGATGTCTATGCTGCGTATAAAGGGGCCATGTTCTTACGAGGGCAGGACGTTTACGTCACGAGCAGCAATGATAAAAACGAGGCTTATCGCGCTCATGTCATAGACCTTCACCCAAACTTACAACTTGAGGTTCAACTTGAAGACGGAAGCCGCAAGCTACTCAACTATGAGTCATGCACGCTTTCACTTCTATAACTTTTAATCTCAAACCAGGAGGGGAGTTTTCGCGTATAAGAGCCCTGTATAATGCCAATTATTTAGTTAACATAACATATATTATCAATATAATATCAACGAATATATGCTGCCTGTTTCAAAACTATAATGCTGACCTGGTCTTTTATAAATAAAGCGCTGAGAGCCGTTTTAAGGCCCTCTTTATATAAGACATGAGTATGTACTCATGGTTTTGATTGATTACTTAGCCTAGATTTACAAATTTTATTGCAAGCCGCTGCTGCCAAAGCCACCAGCACCCCGAGATGTCTCAGACAACTCATCGACTTCAAAAAGCTTTAATTGCTCGACCTTCATAACAACCAATTGCGCGATGCGATCTCCAACCTGAATTTCGATAGGATTATGAGCGTCAAGGTTAATACAAATGCAAGCCAATTCGCCACGGTATCCGCTATCGATTAAACCAGGCGCATTGACAAGTGATAAGCCTTGTTTAATAGCCGAACCACTACGCGGCAGCACAAAGCCTGCATAGCCTTCTGGAATAGCAAGTGCCAAGCCCGTTGGCACTAAGGCGCGTTCAAAGGGCTGTAATGTTATGTTAACTAAAGAACGAAGGTCAATTCCTGCGTCACCTTCATAGGCAGATTCAGGAACAACCGCTGCATCACTGAGTTTCTTAACGGGAAGTTCAAGCACTTCTGACATAACAAGCTACAACCCCTTTACGGCGTCGGCAAATTCGTCAACGGTCTTGAAGTCCTTATATACACTGGCGAAACGAATATAAGCAACATCATCAAGGTCCTTCAGCCGCTTCAAGACCATGTCGCCCAAATCCTTAGACTTGATTTCACTGTAGTTAGCATTGCGCAGTTCAGATTCCATGCTGTCTACAAGCTCATTGATTTGCTCGGGTGAAATATGACGCTTTGCACAAGCGATATAGACACCGCGAATAATCTTTTCGCGATCGTATACTTCAGACGAACCGTCAGTCTTCAAAACAATAAGCGGATTTTCTCCAAGACGTTCATAGGTGGTAAAACGCCTACCGCATTCAAGGCATTCACGCCTCCGGCGAATAGTTGAACCATCCTCGGATGGACGTGAGTCAACGACTTTTGATTCGGTATGACCGCAAGATGGACAGCGCATAGTAATCCTCCGTTTCTAGTGCATTTAGATAAGATTACCACACACTATATTGTGTTTGCCAGTCTTTTTTTACCCCAGCACCCTGCCCTATATAGGCTTGAGCATCCTCGCGGTTGTGTATTTACCAGTCTTTTTTACCCCAGCACCCTGCCCTACCGAACAGTGCTGACAGGGTGCCAACGCAGCGAAGGTACAGAAAGGCTTTAATAGCCAATGAATAAGGCGCACAGCGCAAGGGATATATAGACTAAGCCAGCACCAACAAGCTGAAGGCGGCTTGCGGACGTAAAAGGCTTCCCTTTAATACCGTAGGTACGAATGTCATAGACGGCCTTGCTTTTTTGGATAAGAAGGCTTAACAAGGCCGAAAGTTGCGTGAACACCGTAACGTGCTGAGCATTGTATATGCTCAAAAAGTCAGTTTCATAAAAACTAGATAGTGAATCGGATTCTGCGGCCTGGCTTGAAATGTGGCCCACTGATTCAGCATGGGACCCGGGATTGACCTGTTCGGTACCTTCCCCTGGAAATACAATGATGCGCTCGTTTTCATTGCTGTATCGAGAGCAACGGTCTTGCAAAGCAGCAGTTCCAGCTACATATGCAGTGTTCGAAAAATTTTTCATTTTCTCCTCCTTTGCTCTTGCATAGAACTCATGTTCGTGTATACTCTATATCGAACAAAAGTTCTTGTCAATACTTTTTTCAAACATTTGTTCTATTTAGGAAAGGGGCACTATGGCAAAGAACATTACTAAGAGGCAGCAAGCTGTTCTTGACTGTATCGAAGAATACATTGCCGAAAAGGGCTACGGCCCCTCGGTGCGCGACGTTTGCGAACGCATGGGGCTTTCCTCCCCTTCTACCGTCTTTGTACACCTCAATGCTCTTGAAGAAAAAGGCTTCATTCGCAAGGATCCGCTCAAGTCGCGTTCTATTACACTTGTTAATCCTTCGAATTCCCAGGTTTCTGCTTTCGGATCAACTGACTACAACATAATCGAACTCCCCCTCGTGGGCGACGTAGCAGCGGGTGAACCTATCCTCGCTGAAGAAAACATCACCAACCGCATTTCGCTGCCCACAGAAATTGTTGGGGACTCTGCCACCTTCCTGCTTTCGGTCCATGGCGACTCCATGGTTGAAGCTGGCATTAACGACGGCGACTACCTCGTAGTACGCGAACAGCAGACAGCAGACAATGGCGACATTGTGGTAGCGCTTATCGAAGACGGCGCAACGGTCAAACGCTTCTACAAGGAAGCCGACCACATCCGTCTGCAACCTGAAAACTCTTCGATGGAACCTATCATCGTGACTGACTGCGCTATCGTAGGCAAAGTAGTCGCACAGTTTAGGCGCATAGTTTAGCCACTACTTGTTGCATATTTTTCAAAATAAGGAACGAAGGCCTGGGGAACGCGCGCAAGGATATGCGTACCATCGGCTTCGTGCCGCTCTTCAAGCAAAGTGCACTTCTCGTGAATTAAGGAGACGTCCTTTCCATCGGTAAAAGGAATCAAAAGGCTCATAAGCTCATCTTGTGCAGCTGCTATCGATGAAATACGAGCAAGAAGTTCGTCTAGGTGGAGCCTGCGCTTAGCAGAAACAAAGACTGCATCACTGCGCCGCGCCATCAAGGCATTTAAAGACTCCGGGCTTAAAAGGTCGATCTTATTAAACACAAGTATCCGCGGTATATGTTCGACCTTAAGCGAAGCAAGCACGTCGTCAACCGCCTGAATTTGTGAATCAAAGTTTTCGTAGGATGCATCTACAACGTGAAGAATAATGTCGGCTTCGCGAATTTCGTCGAGGGTGCTCTTGAAGGATTCGATGAGCATAGTCGGAAGCTTTTGTATAAAGCCAACGGTGTCGGTAATGGTTATCTCGCGCCCTTCAGGAAGGGTGAGCTTGCGTGTTGTTGAATCAAGGGTGGCAAAGAGCTGATCCATTTCAAGCACGTCAGCATTGCATAAGGTGTTCAGAAGGCTTGACTTCCCGGCGTTGGTGTAACCGGCAAGTGCCACACGCAAAATACCACTCGAAGAACGCGAGGCGCGCTGTATTGAACGATTCCGTTCAAGCTCTTTAAGCTCTCGCTTGATAGTTGTAATGCGATTACGTACCATACGGCGGTCAACCTCAAGCTGGCTTTCGCCTTCACCAAAACGCGAACCAACGCCACCACCCATGCGGTTGCTTGCAAGATGCGCCCACATACCACGCAAACGCGGTAAAAGGTATTGGTTTTGTGCAAGACGAACCTGAAGTCGCCCTTCTTTGGTCTTAGCATGGAGAGCAAAAATATCAAGAATGAGCGCTGTTCTGTCGATTACCTTAACGTTCTTCCCCACCATTTTTTCGAGATTAGATTGCTGCGAAGGGCTTAATTCATCGTCAAAGATAAGCACATCGGCCGACAAAGCTTTGCAAAGCTGCGCGACCTCTTCGGCCTTGCCTGCACCGATAAAGGTTTTAGGATTCGGCTTCTCCAGGCGCTGGCTTGTTTGCGCAACAACCTCAACACCAGCCGTGTGAGCAAGTCGTTCCAATTCTAGCAGCGTCTCGTCGGCAGAAAGGGGCGAATCCGGCCTCACAATCCCCACCAAAATAGCGCGCTCGGGCACTTCTTCGGTACTCTTCAGAGGAAATCGACCGGGATTAGGCATGAGATGCTCCTCGAATAATACTTAGTGCATCGCGCAGGAGCACATCAGCGTCTGCCGTTGTCGCGTCAAGCCAATGGATGCGCATATCGCGCCTAAACCAGCTACGTTGCCTCTTCGCATAGCGCCGCGTAGAAAGCTTGACTTGTTCTGCCGCTTCTTCAAGACTGCATTCGCCACGCAGATACGGCACAAACTCCTTGTAACCGATTGCCTGACTTGCGGTAATAGCATTTTCATAGCCCGCATCAAGCAGAGCTTTTACTTCATCGATTAAGCCCGCCGCAAGCATGTTGTCTACGCGCCTATTAATACGCTCGTTAAGTACTTCTGCGTCAACAGAGAGACCAATTTGAACGGTTTGATAATAGGGCTCAATATGGGCAAACTGCTCTTTTTGGTCAGCGTAATGAACGCCCTCATCAAGCATCTCAAACGCACGAATAATACGTTTCGTATCATTTCGAGAAATAACTGCTGCAGATTGAGGGTCGCTTCTATTGAGCTCTTCCCACAAGGCATCCACACCCTTCTCTTCAACAAAACGCGTATAGTACTCACGTATGGGGTTTGCCAGCTGCTCCCCTTTCGGAAAGACAAAGTCGTCAATAAGAGCACGAATATAAAAACCAGTTCCGCCGCAGACAATCGTGCGTCCACCTTGCACATCCCGCTGCTCAACAAGGTCGCGCCCATACGACTGAAAAAGCGAAGCTGAATAGGGTTGACCAGGCTCAATAAGGTCAAGTCCGTAATAGGTCACACTACGTTCCTCTGGCGCAATTTTGCCAGTTCCTATATCCATGCCCTTATAAACCTGCATCGAATCTGCGCTCAAAATAGCGGCATCGAGACTTTCGGCGCAGGCTTGAGCAAGGTCAGTTTTGCCACTTGCCGTTGGTCCTACGATACAAATGAGTGGATGCAAAAGCTGATGCATTACGAATCCAAGATCTTACCTACGAGATACCATGTTTTTGCTTCATCAATCTGAACGGGGACAATGGAACCCTTAAGGCTCTCAAGCAGGCTTTCAGATTCGACTTCAGCATGAACCGTAAGCCCATGTTCTGACTTCCCCGCAGCAACGAGCGTACCTTTTTTAGCCGCGCCTTCAAATAAGACTTCCCTGCGCTGCCCTTCGTAGGTCTTATTGGCGGCCAAAGCACCGTTTTCAACAATTGTGCGCAAGCGCTCGAAACGCTCAAGAATCACTTCACGCGGCGTGTTGTCAACAAGTTCAGCAGCAGGAGTGTTGGCACGCTTACTATATATAAAGGTGAAGACCTGGGTATAACCGACCTGTTCAACTATTTCGCAGGTTTGCAGAAAGTCGTCTTCAGTTTCGCCTGGAAAACCGACAATAATATCCGTTGAGAGTGCTATATCTGGCCGCGCTTGGCGCAACTTTTCAATAAGATCGAGGTAGTGCTTGGCACTATAGTTACGATTCATGGCCTGCAAAATAACATCGGAGCCCGACTGAATGGGTAAATGCAGGGCGGGCATCAGATTGTTCAGGGTTGCGAAGCGCTCAATAACCGAATCGGTTAAATCCTTGGGGTGGCTCGTGGCAAAACGTATACGGTCAACGCCACTTGCTGATACCGCGTCCAAAACGTCATCGAAACGCGGTTTGCCATAGAGATCACGTCCATAGGAATTAACGTTTTGGCCAAGCAAGGTTATTTCTTTAACCCCTTCGGCTACATATGTTTGCGCAAGCGTAGCAATCTCTTCAAAGGGGCGCGAAATCTCACGTCCCCTAACATAGGGAACGACGCAATACGAGCAAAAATTATTACAGCCAACGGTAATCGGCAACCAGGCTGCCCAGGCGTGTTCGCGCGATTCAGGCATATTATCAGGGAAGTCCGCTCTGCCATCGCGTACAGAAGCTTGGCGAATACCCTCTTCAACACATTCCTGCAAAAGCAAAGGAAACTCGTTGAGATTGTGGGTACCAAATACCAGGTCAACGTGCCCAAGCTGGTCAAGGAGGGCTTGCCCATCGCGCTGACCAATACAACCGCCGATACACACATAGCGCTTCCCAAATGGACTCTCTTTTCGCACGGGAGTGTTTTTCATCGAAGCAACCTGGCCAAGCAGGCGTTCGTCTGCTTTTTCACGAACACAGCAGGTCATAAACACCGTAATGTCTGAATCAGCAACAGTATCAACAGGAACAAGACCGAGCTTTTGCAGCATGCCTGAAACACGCTCAGAGTCGTGTTTATTCATTTGGCAACCAAAGGTGGTAATACAAAAAGTAGCGCCTGAAAGCATGAATAATAACTAGAAGCTCGAAGTGCCTTCGGTTTGCGGAACACCTGTTGAATAGTGCGGCACTATCCTAAAACGAATAGCTGTGCGATATTCGCCATCGATAACGATGTCTGCAAAGTTTGGCACACAGGCAACTTCGATACCTATAGGCGACAAAAAACCGCGAGAAATGGCAATAGCCTTTACGGCCTGATTAACAGCACCAGCGCCAACTGATTGAATTTCAACGGGAACTCCATCTTTTACCATGCCAGCGATAGCACCGGCAACAGATGCTGGAGACGACTTCGAAGAAACCTTAAGAAGACCAACGTCGGATACAGTGTCTTGTGTGGTAGTCAATGCGCGTCCTTTTTTCATTCATACTGCGAGAGAAGTTTTCGTTTATCTTCGTATCCAAACAGGCTAATTTCAAACCTGCTCAATACAAATTGTAGCGATAAAGCGCTCATCAGGCAAATTGTAATTTGATAAGTTTACTTATTAACTACTTTGCTTTATCAACGGGAATAGTAATGTGAATCCCATTTTTACGAACACACATAGATATTTCAACATTGGGATTGAGATAATAACGCTCAGCAATATCAGCAAAAGCCTGCGAAACACTCTCGGTCAGCATATCGACATCATCATGTGTCAGCTTCAAACTACGTGCATCCTTAAGACCAGCGATTTCTGCTGCGCCTCGCTTGCGTGCCTTAGGCTTTGCTGAACTACTCGACTGGACCGAAATGCTTTCTGACAAAGGAGCAAGGGCGGACACTTCCCCATCAAGAATACGACGTGCGCTCCGTTCGGATAGTTCAAGCCCCAGAGAAGCTGCCATCTGGGCAAACTCTTCAGGATTAGACGCGAGAGCAAGGCGTTTACATACTTCGATTTCTTCAATATCGCTGCAAAAAGCACGCGTAGACCGAGGAAGCAAAAGCGCGCCGTATTCGTATAAGGTAGCAGCAATCTCTACGGGGCTTCCTAAATACACCGATACATTATCGCGGTCGACATAGGCAAACTCACAGACGGCGCGATTGATATTGCGCGTACCACGAACCACAACCGTACCTGACTCGTTTATAGAAAAGACTGGCATAGAACTTTGATCAACCTTTTCAGGCAGTTGCGTGGTGTCGGTTTCGATAACAAAAGCAGACCCGCCGTCTACCTTCGTTGTCGCAACAAAAGCCTTCTTGGCATTAAGGCGAACTGCATAAAGGGCCATACCGCGCCCGTGCACGCCCCAGGTATCAATATGCATACTGTCCAGTTTGCTCGTGACGCGAGCATCGAAAATACGCTTAACCAGGTGTTCAGGGATGCCATCGCCATCGTCAAGCATAGTCATGCGACGGCAAGACCCCTCTTTGCTGACGGCAAGAAAGATATTATGGGCATGAGCATCGCGTGCGTTGCGAAGCATCTCGATAACAATGTCTTCAGAACTTCGAACGTCATGACGAGCCTGCCTGCGCTCAGCTTCAGAAACCTTAAGAACGACAAAGCCATCCCCGAGGTCAGTTTCGACTCGAAGATGGCTTTCTCCTGTTACCTGTTCAATAAAATCTGTCAGGTCTTTGCTTGGCATGCAACTTACTTCGCAATACCTTCAGCACGGCTTTCACGAATAACGACAACCTTAACCTGTCCAGGATATGTCAACTCGTTTTCAATCTGCTGGGCAATGTCATGGGCCATAACAACGGTTTCAGCTTCATCGACCTCGTCTGGCTTAACCATAACGCGCACCTCACGACCAGCCTGAATAGCATAGGTGCGTTCAACACCCTTATGGGCATTGGCAATCTCTTCTAGCTTTTCAAGACGCTTTACATAGGCGTCAAGCGTTTCCTTACGCGCACCAGGGCGTGCAGCAGAAACAGCGTCGGCAGCCTGAACCAGAACATCGAGGACGCTGTCGGGCTCAACATCGTTATGATGGGCTTCAATAGCATGCACAATTTCTGGCTTTTCACCCAAACGGCGGGCAAGGTCTGCGCCTATAACAGCATGGCTTCCTTCAACTTCGTGGTCTATCGCCTTTCCGATGTCGTGAAGCAAACCAGCGCGCTTGGCAGGCACTGGGTCAAGCCCAAGTTCAGAAGCCATAACACCAGCAAGATAGGCAACTTCTAATGAATGATTCAAAACATTTTGCCCATAGCTTGTCCTAAACAAGAGGCGTCCAAGCGTTTGCTCAAGGTCTGGATGGAGGTCGTGTACGCCAGAGTCGAAGCTTGCCTTCTCCCCCGCTTCCTTAACGCGCTGATTAACAAGCTTTTCAGCCTTTTTAAACATCTCTTCAATACGTGCTGGATGAATGCGGCCGTCAGCTACCAGGTTTTCCATCGTCACGCGACCAATTTCGCGGCGAACAGGATCAAAGCAGCTAATGGTGATGCATTCAGGGGTGTCATCAATAATGAGGTTGGTACCGGTAAGCTGTTCGAAGCTGCGGATATTACGCCCTTCGCGCCCGATGATGCGGCCTTTCAGGTCATCTGAGGGAATCTGAATGGTAGAAACGGTAACTTCTGCAGAATGGTCCGCAGCCACACGCTGAATCGCAAGGGAAAGAATCTCGCGCGATTTCTTGTCGGCCTCAGCCTTGGCGCGAGCCTCGGATTCACGGATAATCGTTGCCGATTCAACCGCAACCTGGTCCTTTAGATTAGCGAGTAATTCAGCCTTCGCTTCCTCAGAGGTAAGACCAGCAACCTTTTCAAGCTGCACGTTAACGGCCTCATATTCAGCATCAAGAGCACTATGGCGCTCCTTGAGCTTTCGTTCGCTTTCCTTAAGGTCGCGTTCGCGCTTTTCAATTTGCCCTTGCAGGCTCGAGATTTGATGTTCACGCGAATCAAGGGATTCACTTCTGTGGTCAAGGGATGTTTCGCGCTGGTTAAGCCTTTCTTCAGCAGCGCGAGCCTCCTTCAAACGCTCCGCCTTTTCAGATTCAGCTGACTGACGAATTTTGAACGCTTCGTCCTTTGCTTCAATTTCTGCTTCCTTTTTAATGGTTTCCGCTTGAGAACGGGCAGAATCGAGGATAGATTGAGCTTCTTTTTCATCACGCTTTTGGGCGGAGGAAGCAAGCGCACGGGCAATAATAAAACCTATAGCAAGACCAACTATTGCGCCAATGAGTAACATGACGTATTCGGGCATGTTTCCTCCTTTCGTCGTTTAAAGTTCATTTCCAACAAAAAAGCTAGGCATTACACCTAGCATGAGAAAACGCCACCAGCGGCACATATATATTCAGTTGATACTTATATAAAATACCTTATCAGGCACGTATTCTCATACACTAATACTATACCTGCAATTCAATGTGATTTTAGGCAAAAACTCGGTAGATACACAGTTTTAACTCAAGATAGAGCTAAACCTAACTTTCCATCTCTATCGCAACAACAACTGCAAACTTTCGAACTAAGCGCAACTGTTGCGTTAAGTTTGCAAGTAGGCTGGGCGCGCAAGCGCCCCGGCAAGTGTGAAGGCATGCTTT
>JAFUCE010000093.1 GCA_017459805.1 Eggerthellaceae bacterium | reverse complement strand
TCCGGCAAGAAATAAGGCAGTTGGTGGCAAGAAATGACGGAGTTGTACGAGTTGGAACTCAAAAGTGGTAAGAAATGACGGTATTGTACGGGTTCAATAGGAAAAATCCGTACAATTCCGTCATTTCTTGCCACTAAGTCTTGAACCGCTCGCATGTTACAAGCAAATGCACAAGGGCTTCGTGTGCAACCAGATGCGCGCGCAACGGCAGGACGTCTCATACGTATGTTCCGCCGACCGACAGGTCGGCGGAACTAAGTACGGGCCAAGCCATAGTTAGGGCCTAGGATGAAGCAGAATTACTTCGTAGCGGCGGCAATTCCGCCGTTCGGTAGAACGACGGAATTATTCAAACTCATAGAGATCTTTAGTGGCTTCCTTGAAGGCTTCCCAGGCAGTTGCGGCAATACCTTCGTCATCCACCAGCTCGAAAGAGTCGGGTTGGCCTTCTTCGTCAAGGTCGGTTACTTCAAGAACGACTACTTCGCCTGAACTGGTAGCAGGAGCATCTTCGCTAACAGGGAAAAAGAAACCGTAACGAGCTTCGTCAATAAGCACGAGGCCTAAGAATTCAAGGTTGACCAAGTCACCATTTTCGTCCTGGAAGGTGAATACGACGCCCTCTTCAACGGGCGGGCAAAAATTAGGGGCAGAACCTTCGCGTACCATAATGACCTCACAACCTTAAACAAATCAAACACCAAAGGGTAACGAGTCGCTTTTAACTCAAAACTCCAGAGGCAATAGGCCGCAAAATGGCCCAAAACCCCTGGAGCAATGATTCCTTGTTACTTGTTGGCGTTACGCTTGCGCTTTTCGCGGCGCGCAGCAGCCTTCGCCTTATCGCGTGCGGCCTGTTCAGCGCGTTCAATCTGGCGCATGCGTTCAGCGCGTTCAGCAGCAGTTTCTTCAGCTTCAAACGCTTCAGCCAAAGCTGCCGCAGAAGCCATTTCTCCTTCAAGACTTGCATCACCCGCACGCAATTCCTCCAGCTCCTCGCGTTGCAATTCTGCCGCAGCGCGGTTAGCGTCCGAATAACGCCCTGCCCCACGCTTAGGTACTTCGGGTTCAGGCGCTGTTGATGCATCAAACTTTTCTTGGTCGACGATGCGCACTTCGGGCGTACGCACCGTTTTCTTCTGCGCAGCGTCTTCCACCATCTTGGCCGCTTGCTTCTTGCGTTCCTTAGCGCGAGCAGCCTTGGCCGCCTGAGCACCGGTCATAACAGCCGATGCTTCAGCAGCAGCCGTTGCCCCCGTACGTGTTTCCTGTGTGCCTGACATAGTTGTGCCGCTATCACTACTCTGGGCGGCGCTACCTGCATCCGCGGAATCAGAAGCGGACTGCGCGCGAGCAGAAACGCTCGTGTCAGCTAATTCGGGCGCTACATTGCTACGGCCAGAACGCAGAGCACCGTGCTCGAATTCGAAACGGCCAACCTCGGTGCCATACTTAGCTTCCAGGTGCTTATATGCAGGTTCGCGGCTCTTCCAAATGGCATAGAGCGGCACCGCAATCGCAATGGATGAATAGAAACCGATAATCAAACCGATGACCATTGCGAAGGCAAAGTCCTTCAAGGTTTCGCTACCAAATACCAGCATGAAGATAACCGGAATAAGTGAAGTAACCGAGGTGTTAATGGAGCGAATGAGCACCTGGTTGAGCGAATGATTCGCCATGGTCATAAAGGTGCACTTGATTTCAGAGCTTTGCATATTGTCCACGATGCGATGGAACACAACCACCGTGTCGTAGAGCGAATAACCCAAGATGGTAAGCAAGGCCGCAATGGTGTTGGGGTTAAGTTCGCGGCCGAACAGGGCATAAATACCCACCACGAACAGAATGTCGTGGATAAGAACGATAACCGCAATCACGCCCATCTTAAACGCACGGAAGCGCGCGGTAATGTAGAGGATGATGGCAAAGAAGGAAACGAGCAAAGCCAAGAACATGGCCCTAATAATGGTGGGCCCCCAGTCAGGTGAAATGGTATTCACTTCGTAGGCGTCAGTCGAAAGACCCAGCGCGTCAGAAACATCTGCAGCCGTACCTGCTGCTGCCGCTGCGTCGTCCTGCGTAATGCGAACCAGAAAACCGGGTACGCCATTGGTTTCTGTGGTCTGGATAACCGCGTCGGGTTCGCCCGCGTCGTTGAAGGCCGCGCGCATTTCATCAAGCGTAATTTCTGCGGTATTCGTAAAGTCAATGGAGGTGCCGCCCTGGAATTCAATACCCAGGTTAAGGCCCTTGATACCAATCAAGCCAAGCGAAAGCAGCATGGCAGCGCCTGCAAGACCAAGGAAGATCTTGCGGTACTTGAGGAAGTTAATGTCGTGCTTGATAAAGCGGCCTTTGATGCCATCGATAGCATCGCACGCCTCCGCACCTTCGGCACCCGCCTTACGTATGGCAAGCGCACGGTTGTCGTCCTTGTTGATAGCTTCTGCGGAAGCCGTGGTTTCAACCGTTTCACCTTCCAGGTCGGCCAGGTGCTGGTAGACCTCGGTGGCGGTCAGGCAATCCTTAATGCCCCAGAAGCCGGGGTTCTTAGCAATGGCGCGCGGTGCAAGCAGACGAATAATGGGTGCCTTGAAGACAAGCATCATGAGGATGTCGCACAAAATACCCAGCGCCAGTGTTGCACCAAAGCCCTTAACAGCCGCAGCACCAAAGATAAACAACATAATGGCGGTTACCAAGGACACCAAGTCGGCGTCGATAGAAGTCATGATGCCGTGGCGAACACCGGTAATAGATGCTGCCCGCACACTGCGGCCGAAGCGAATTTCTTCACGGAAACGTTCAAGGGTCAGGATGGATGAGTCGGCCGCCATACCAATAGTAAGCACGATACCGGCAACGCCCGAAAGCGAAAGACTAAAGAGGCCGAAGCGTGAAAGCAGGGCCAAAATACCAAGGTACAAGCAGGCAAAAACAGCCATCCCACCTGCGGTAATCATACCCAAACCACGGTAGAAGAACAGCAGGTAGAGCATAACGAGAAGAAGACCGATACCTGCTACCAACACACCGCTTTTTAAAGCGTCCTGGCCAAGGGTGGGACCTACAGTTTGACTTTGTGCATAACTGAAGCTAACCGGCAGCGAACCGCTTTCGAGCACGGTGCGCAGGGCGTCGGCTTCAGCCTTGGTGTAGTTGCCCGTAATCTGTACGCGACCGTTGTCGATGACCGACTGAACGGCAGGTGCGGAGTTTACTACCCCGTCGAGGATGATAACGATTTTGCCGTGTTCGTCCACGAGGTCACGACTTGCATCAGAAAAAGCTTTGGTGCCTTCTGAGTCAAGAGTGATGTCGACCGCATAGTTGGGCCCAATACCATTTTCAAGGTCAACGTTAACCGTGTTGATATTAGCACCGGTAACGATGGGTGTGTAGATGTCCGGCTCAACGGTATAGTTGGTATTTTCGCCCGAAGGGAACTGGTTGCCGTAGCTGTCGGTGTAATAGCCCTGGCTGTACATGGCGCCCGAGTCGATTTCGCTTTTCACCGTTTCATCGGTAAAGGAATCGAGGCGTGCAAATTCAAGGTTACCCGTACGACCGATTGCGTCGAGGGCTTCTTGTGTGTCGGAAAGACCAGGAATCTGAATAAGAATTTGATTTGAACCCTGGCGCTGCACGGTGGCTTCAGAAGCACCAAGGGCATTCACGCGGCTTTCAATAATAGACTTGCTAGCGTCCATCGCTTCTTCGGTAATAGTGCTCCCGTCCGTTGCATTTGCTTGAAGTACAACCGAAAGACCGCCCTGAATATCAAGGCCTTGGTTAATGCGTTCTTGCGGTGGCGTGAACACAATAACCGAACCGATTACCAACAGGGTGGTCAAAATGAGTAACCACATATTGCGGCGGTCGGTGCCTGTTGTGTGCACTTTTTTGTTGTCTTGCTGTGCCATTGTCGTTCCTTTACGTTCATCAGGCGCTACGCACTCGGTTAGCGCAACTTTTATACTACACAGCAGCGGTCGCCCACCGCTGTAATACACGAACTTTCAAATTATGACACAGAACAGAAAAGTAATGAATGCGAACAGGGCGTTCTGCATACAACCTGCACGCACCCCGAGCCCATACAATTACTGATTCAATTTTGATTTATGCCGGGACCCTACCCTAGTAGTCGTTTGCCGCAGGGCTTGCCATCCATTCTTCATAGAAAGCGTCGAAGCTGCCCTCTAAAATGGCTGCGCGCGCTTGGCGCATAAGGTTGAGAAGATAGAAAAGGTTATGCTGGGAAAGCAAGATGCCGCCCAGCATTTCGCCTTGCTTTACCAAATGCCGTAAGTAGGCGCGGCTGTAGTTTTGGCACACGCTACACGAACACTGCGAATCGAGTGGACCGTGGTCGTGGGTGTATTTAGCATTGCTTAAATTCATGCGTCCCGTTGACGAAAAGGCAGTGCCCATACGCCCTGTGCGCGTAGGCAACACACAGTCAAACATATCCACGCCCGCCGCTACCGCACGCACCAGCGTGGTGGGATTACCCACACCCATAAGGTAGCGTGGGCGGTCTTGCGGCATGGCTTCGCACACCGCTGGCAGAGTTTCAAACATGAGCTCGTGGGGCTCGCCCACCGAATAGCCGCCAATACCAAAACCGTCGAAACGCCTACCCCCCGCGGCTAGATTTCGATCTTCTGCCGCGCGCAATTGGCGAATGCTTTCCAAGCGTAAATCCAGATGCATGCCACCCTGAACAATGCCAAACAAAGCTTGGTCTTCGCGCTGGTGGGAACGCAGGCAGCGCTCGCCCCATTCCCAGGAAAGTTTGGTGGACGCTTCCACGCTTGCTCGTTCGGCGGGATAGCCCACGCATTGGTCGAGCTGCATAACAATGTCGGCACCGATTTCTTCCTGGATGCGCATATTGTCTTCGGGCGTCCAGTGGTGCTTGGAGCCGTCGTAGTCGCGTGCTTGGAAGCTGACGCCGTCGTCGCCAGGCTTCATCATGTGCTCGAGGCTAAACAACTGGAAGCCACCCGAGTCGGTAAGCATGGGGCCGTGATAGTTCATGAACTCGTGCACGCCGCCCGCTTCCTGCAACACGTCGGTTCCTGGACGCATATAGAGGTGATAGGTATTCGCCAGGACAATCTGCGCACCAATTTCGGCCAGCACTTCGGGCGTGATGCCCTTCACCGTGGCATGGGTGCCCACGGGCATGAACAAGGGAGTTTGCACCGTGCCATGCGCCGTTTCGAAGGTGGTCGCCCGCGCTGCACCATCTTGTGCATCTATCTGTAGTTCAAACAAACTCATGCATGAAACTTTAGCACATTGCTATACTAAAACCATGAGCACACAAGCACCATACGACGTAATATTTTTCGACATGGACGGCACCCTGCTGCCCATCGAAGTACGCGATTTTCTGATTCCCTACTATGAACTCATACAAGCAGCAAGCATTCGTGAAGGATGGGATCCGCACCATTTCCGCGAGTCTTTAAACACGGGCATCTTTAGCATGTATGACCACCCCACCACAGAAACGAATGAGACGGCTTTTTGGCGTGTCTTTTTTGACGAATTATATGGCGGCAAAGAAGTAAGCCAGGAACAAAAAGATTATCTGTATCACTTCTTTGAGGAGTTCTACGAACACGAATTCGATAAGGCAGGCACGGGCGTAGTGCCTAACCCTGCGTCTGCTCGTGCGCTTAACACCCTTACCGAAAAAGGCTATCCGCTTTATCTGACAACCATGCCCATGTTTCCCTATTCGGCAATCGAGTGGCGCATGAAGTGGGCGGCCTGCGATATTAGTCTGTTTAGCCGCGTGACTACTTTCGACAACTCTACGGCAGTCAAGCCGCATTTGGCCTACTACGAAGAAAACATTGCCCTTGCCGATGTGCCGCCCGAACGCATTTTAATGGTGGGCAACAATACCGAAGACGACCTCGACTGCCTCAAACTGGACATGGATGCCTACCTGGTAACCGACTATCTGATTAACGACAATTTCTTTGATGTGAATACGGTCAAGCATGGCAGCATGGAAGATTTCGCCGCCTGGGTGGAAGGCCTGCCGCCTTGCACGAGCACCCACGCCTTGGGCTGGCGCGACCGCGCTGATGAATTGCGTATTGGACACGCCTAGCGGCTCTCGGCTTCATGCGCCTATACGACTCATTACACTAAAAATGAAAGCGCTAAAGCTAAAGCGTGGCAAGCTTGCTGTGCTACCATAGCGTGCATGAAATTACTTCTACATGCCTGCTGCGGGCCTTGCTCGCTTGAACCAGTACGCCTGCTCCAAGAAGCGGGGTATGCGATTACTATATGTTTTGCCAACCCCAACATTCAGCCGCGCGAAGAATACGACAAGCGTTTGAATGTGCTGCGTTCCTGGGCGGACGAAGCTGGCATTCCTGTGGTCGACCTTCCCTATGATCTTGATGCTTGGCGCAAAACAGCTGGGGCGGTGGAAGACGCGGGTGGGCCGCGTGAAGAGCGCTGTCGTGCCTGCTATGCCCTGCGTCTGGAGCAAAGCGCTGCCTGGGGTGCAGCCCAGGGCTTTGAAGCGCTTTCCACCACTTTGGCGGTTTCACCCTATCAGCTTTCTGAAGTATGCCGCGAAGAGTTGGAAGCGGCAGCTGCGCGCCATGGGCTTGCATGCGTATGGAAAGATTTCCGCCCCTACTACCCTACTGCGACCACGCGCAGCCGCGAGCTAGGCATGTATCGACAAAACTATTGTGGCTGCTTGTACTCGAAGGCGGAAGCAGAAGCCGAACGTGCCGCAGCTAAGGCTGCAAAGGCAGAAGAACGGGCCGCCCGCGAAGCTGTACAGGAAGCCGCGCGGGCCGAACGTGCGAGCAAGCAAGCAGCCTACGACGAAAAACAGCGCAAGAAAAAGGAAGCCCGCAATGCCGCGCGTCGAGCCGCGCACGATGCTGCTAGTGATACCGCGCACCAGGCACTCGAAGACGAAGGCTGGCAGGGATAAATGCGCACGTCAGACTTTGAATACAACTTGCCAGAGAATGCCATTGCTCAGGAGCCCTGGCCGGTGCGCGACGAATGCAAGCTATTGATTATGGACCGCAGGACCGGCGCGCTTGAAGACAGGATTTTTCGCGATATCGTTAACTACCTGGAGCCAGGAGATGTGCTCGTAGCCAACGAAACGCGCGTGCTTCCTGCGCGTCTGTTAGGGTTCAAGCGAGGAACGGGCGGGGCCGCTGAAGTCTTCCTGCTGCGCGAAGTGCTCGGACGTGAAGCGCATACCGCGCATTCCGCAATCTGGGAAGTGCTTGTGCGCCCTGGCAAGCGTCTTAAGCCTGGAGCTATCGTTGACTTCTTTGGGGAAACAGCTCAAACGCCCACGGTTCAAGTAGCTAAGGACATTGAGCCGCTTTCTGGGCAGGCGGATGAAGAACCCATTCTTTCAGCAGAGATACTTGACTTCAAAGACAGTAGCAAGGGCGAGCGCATTGTACGCCTGACTACCCCGCTTGCCAGCTTGGATGAAGCAATGCATGCAGTTGGCCACACGCCGCTGCCGCCCTATATTCACGACTACGCGGGCGACGAAGAAATGTACCAGACGGTATACAGCAAGCGGGAAACAAGTGCTGCCGCACCCACAGCGGGGCTCCATTTCACACCCGAACTAATTGCGCAATTGCAGGAAACGGGTGTTGTCTGGAAGACAGTGGAGCTGCAGGTAGGTATTGACACCTTCCGCATTGTTGAAGAGGACGACCCAGCCGACCATGCCATGCATACCGAAACCTATAGCGTCCCCCAGGGCGTGGTGGATGCCTGCAATGCAGCACATGCAGCAGGCAAACGTGTTATAGCCGTGGGAACAACGAGCGTGCGCAGCCTTGAATCTGCCTGGGATGCGGCGCAGGGCAAACTCCTTGCGCGCAACAACGACAGCACTCAACTCTTCTTGACACCCGGAAGCGAATTTCATGTGGTAGATGGAATAATCACGAACTTCCATGTACCGCGTTCAACCTTGATGATGCTCGTGTCAGCTTTCAGCACGCGCGACCACATCATGGCGGCCTACGAGCATGCCCTTGCAAGCGGCTACCGTTTCTTAAGCTTCGGTGACGCGATGTTTATTTGCTAGACCGCACTGTCCCAATAAACAGCAAAGGCGACAGTGATTAGCCCTTATTGAACATCGTCTTTACTTGTACCAATCGACAAAATGCCGTCGGTTTGTTCATGCTCAAGGAAGGCTTCCATGGCAGCTTCGGGGCCCAGTTCTTCATCGAGAGAAAAGCCGTAGTGTTCGGCCAGGGCGAGCGCTTGTTCAGCACGCAAGGTAGCCAGTTCGGTCTTGCCCGCTTGTGCCAAATACCCCGAAATTAAAAAGATGGTACGCCCGACGTACTCCGCTACGCGCGGGTCGGTTCCGGAAACGTCCATAATGTCGGCAATGCTGTCGGGCGAAAGGGAAAGCAGCACACCGCCGTCAAGCGCTGTGGCTGTCCCAACAGCATCTTCAAGCAGACGAGCTTGCGCCTGTGGGTCAGGCTTGTCGCCGCGCGCAAGGCGCAGACTGCGCTGGATGGCTTCGAACAGTTGAAAGAACATTCGCATGAGGTAGTCGTGTTCAAACATTCAGGTCTCCTCTGGCTAGCAGCATGGACGCCCACTAATCCTGCGGCGGAACTTGCCCTAAGTGTTCGTAGGCCTTCGCGGTGGCCTGGCGCCCCTTGGGTGTGCGCACCAGCAAACCCTGCTGCATAAGGTAGGGCTCGTAAACGTCTTCCAGCGAATCGGTGTCTTCTGAAAGCGCAGCAGCCAAGGTCGTAAGACCCACGGGTCTGCCACCAAACTGGTTACAGAGCAAGTCCAGAATGCGATTGTCGACTGGGTCGAGCCCCAAGCTATCAACTTCGAAAAACGCGAGCGCCGCTGCAGCGGTGTTTTCATCAATGGAGCCCTGGCCTTCCACCTGCGCCCAGTCGCGCACACGCTTGAGCAGGCGATTTGCAAGGCGGGGCGTGCCTCTGCTGCGGCGGGCAATCTCGAGCGCACCTTCGGCGTCAACTTCAACATCCAAAATAGAAGCCGAGCGCTTCACGATTTCAGCCAATTCTTCAGGCAGGTAATAGTCGAGCCTGAATGCCATGCCGAAACGGTCGCGCAAGGGCCCGGTAAGCAAGCCGGTACGCGTGGTAGCGCCAATGAGCGTGAAGGGCGGCAGGTCCAAGCGAATGGAGCGCGCCGCAGGGCCCTTCCCCACCACTATGTCGAGCGCGAAGTCTTCAAGCGCAGGATAGAGCACTTCTTCAACCATGCGATTCATGCGATGAATTTCGTCGATGAAAAGCACGTCGCCGGGTTCTAGGTTGGTCAGGATTGCCGCCAAGTCACCTGTGCGCTCAATGGCAGGACCGCTCGTTGTGCGGATGTGGGCACCCATTTCGTTAGCCACCACGTTAGCAAGCGTGGTCTTACCCAAGCCCGGGGGCCCAGAAAACAGGATATGGTCCACAGCGTCGCCGCGCTGCTGGGCTGCTTCGATCAAGATACGCAAGGAATCTTTTACTTTGGACTGACCGATGTAGTCCTCCAGCATTTTTGGACGCAAACTGCGGTCAAGCGCTAAGTCTTCTTCGACAAGATTTACGCTGGCTATACGCTCATGTGCATCCAAAGCATCGGGCGCTTCAAACACCACACCTTCGAGTTCGTTGTATGTTTCGTTTTCTTCCACGTTTTATCCTCAATACTTCTGTGTTCTTGTAAACAAAAGCAGTGTCGTGCGTCCGATGGCAGTTTGTGCTTACTGCCCTAAACGCTTCAAGGCATACTGTAGCACTTCTGCTTCGGGCGCATTTTCAGGCGCACCCTTAACGGCTAAATCTGCTTCTGCAGACGTAAAGCCCATGGCCAACAAGTCTTCCACCACCTGGGCAAGCACACCACCCGCTTTTGGCCCACCCGCTTCCGCTGCCTTTGCAAGCGTACCCTGGAGTTCAAGAACAATACGGCTGGCCTTCTTTTTGCCAATGCCTGGAATGCGCGAAATGGCGTCAACGTCTGTTGCCATAATAGCAGATGAGAGGGCTGCTGGCGTAAAGGTAGACAGGGCGGCAAGAGCCATTTTGGGGCCCACGCTCGACACGCCAATAAGCTGCTCGAACATTTCGCGTTCTTCCTGGCTTACAAAACCATAAAGCGCTACGCCAGCGTCTGAAACTTGCAGGTAGGTAAAGACCTGAACTTCACTGCCCACGTCGGGCAATTCTGCAAGGGCACTAGTCGACATGCCCATAAGATAGCCCACGCCGCCCGCTTCAACTATGGCTGCGTCGATGCCCTTATGTGCGAGCGTTCCTTTAACGAATGCGATCATGTTTTTCCTTCCGGCATGGCTGTGTGGCTATTGAGTTGCGCAACAAGCGCATTTTGCGAAGTAAAGCAGATGGCAGCAGCTAAGGCGTCTGCGGCGTGGTCGGGCGTAGGTGGTGCGTCAAGACCCAAGAGTTGCTGAACCATGTAGGCCACCTGTTCTTTTTCGGCCGTACCTGTGCCCACCACCGCGAGCTTAATTTGCCGCGGCGTGAATTCTGTAACTTCAAGCCCAGCACAAGCTACCAAGGCAGCACCACGCGCTTGACCCGTTGCAAAGGCGCTTGAAGTATTTTCGCCAAACCAAACGCTTTCAATACCAAGGGCGGAAGGCTTATAACGCCCAACGACGGCAGCAATTTGGTCGTGAATCTTCTTCAGACGGACGGGTAGGGTATCCGCTGAGCCAGTTTCCACACAGCCGTAAGCCAAACAGGCAAGCTTGCTGCCTGCATGTTCAATAATTCCCCAGCCCGTATGGGCAAGACCTGGGTCGATTCCTAATATGATGCCCTGCTGCTGCATACTACCTTCCCACAGGCTTTCTACTGTTTTCTACAAACAAATGTTTGTACTTACTATACTATATTGTGGAGCTAAATTCACGCATAAGTTTGCACTCCCCTATAATGCTCATAGACATTTTCAAGGAGAGATTTATGTTTTGTCCGAAATGTGGCACCCATATACCCGACGGCTCGCGATTCTGCAATCATTGCGGTGCGCAACTTGGAACCCAAGTCGAAGCCGAACAGGCAACCCAAGTTATTGGTCAGACCGCTGGCAACACGGCACCTATTCCCCCCGCAAAAGCGCAAGCAGTTGCTGATGCGGTACATATGCCCAACGCCTATCAAGGTCATACGGCACAAACAGGGCAAGCTGCGGCGCAAGGACAATACCAGCAGGCCGCCCCACCGGCCGGCTATGCACCGGCGGCCACGGCGACTTCTGTGGCTCCTGCTAAAAAACGAAGGGTGCTCCCCATTCTTTTGGGGATAGTCGCACTAATCCTGCTGGCACTTCTTGGTCTACAAGCTTTTCGGAGTTGCACCCCTGTCCAGCCACAAGGTACGCCCGAAGGCGTGGTCGAAACAGCTTCGCGCGCCATCCTTGATCTTGATTTCGACACGGCACTCGACACTCTGCCCCCCGAACTGTTGCAATACGCATTATCTGCAGCGGGCATGCAAAGCCGCAGTGATCTGGTGAACTATTTAAATAATTCGGTTGCGGACCTTGAAGAGCAGAGTCGCTTCTTCGGGATAAACATTCGCGATATTCTTAAGCTGGTTGAAATAAAAACCAGCGATGTGTCCTACTACAGTGACGACGGTCTGGCGGGGCTTAAAAACGAATGGAACAGTCGTATCCCTGGCTTTGGCGACAAGTTTGAAGATGCCGCTAATGTGACCGTTGGCTTTTCTGGTCAGTTCGATATTTTTGGTCAGACTATTTCACTTTCCGACTACATTGGTTCAGCCGAACAAGTGGTAACGACGGTGCAAATTGATGGCAAATGGTATTTGCTGGAAGGCGACTTGAATAGCCTCACGAACTTTGGCAGCGTCTTGTAGCGTGAGCTAACGAAACGAAACGGGACCCGTGAATAGGTCCCGTTGCTCTTGCCTTTTCACTCCGCCCGTCACGGCGGGATGCTCTTACATCTTGTTTTTCTCGATGTACTCTGCCCACTTCTTAAAGGTTTCTTCAGAAATGTCGTGCTCGACCATGCAGGCTTCGTCTTCGGCTTGTTCAGCGGGCACGCCTATGGCTTCGAAGAAACGGGTGAGCACCTTATGGCGCTCGAACATTTCGCATCCATACTTATAACCCTTTTTGGTAAGCGTAATGTCGCCGTAGTAAGGCTGGTCAAGCATGCCTGCTTCCTTGAGCACAGAAACGGCCTTGTTGACCGAAGCTTTGGAGACTTCGAGCTTATTTGCCACATCAACGGGACGCACCGAAATCTTGTCAGTACCGCCCAACATAACAATAGCCTCGAGATAGTCTTCGTGCGCCTCAGTGACTTTTTGTGTAGCCATAGAGCTCTCCTTGCTACGAGAAAATCCTATAGTGCTCGCCTGTTAGCAACTACTCTACGCTAAAGAAAACACCTACGCAAGCAGGAAAAACAGAAGCGGAATGAAACACCAGCAAAGAGCCTAGGTTAACTTTTAAAGCTCTTCTTTCGCGGTTTCGGCCTGGATACTATCCGCCAGAATAGTATCAAGCGTCCTCCATCCAAGTTCTGCACATTTCACGCGAGCAGGCATAAGTGCAATAGACTTAAGTTCGGCGGCCTCACCCAAGTCTTCAAGTTCTTCGTCGGTAGCTTCCCCGCGAATCATCTTCATGAACAGGTCGCACAGGCGTTTGGCTTCTTCCACCGGTTCATCGGTAATAAGATCAGCCATGATGTCGGCCGATGCAAGTGATACCGCACAGCCGCTTCCCGTGAAAGCCGCCTCTTCCACTATGCCGTCAACCACCCGTAGCGACAAAATAATGTCGTCGCCGCAGCTGGGGTTGACGCCCTCATGCGTGTGCGTGGGGTGTTCCATCTCGTATTTATAGTCCGGGTGCGCATTGTGTTCCATAAGCGCTGCCGTGTATATACTTCCCTCTGCCATGAACAACCTTTCTCTTGGAAGGTTAAGCACACCTTCAGTCTTAGTCGTGGAACATGCCCCAAACATGTTCGAGTCCATTAATAAGCTTATCGATGTCGGAACTGTCATTGTAGAACGCAAGGCTCGCACGGCAGCACGACTCAATACCCAAGTGCGTAAGCAGCGGTTGCGCACAGTGATGCCCGGCGCGGATTGCTACATTATCCATATCGAGAATACTCGACACGTCATGCGGGTGAATACCGCACACGTTAAAGCTGATGACACCATGATGAAGCGCTGGATCTTCGGGCCCGATAATACGTACAAAGTCCAGTTCAGATAGGCGATGCATGCAGGTGTGAACCAGGGCCGATTCACGCATTTGAATGGCGTCGTAGCCCACGTTTTCCATGTAGTTAAGGGCGGCATCAAGTGCGTAAATGCCAGCTGCATCCTGGGTGCCCGCTTCAAACTTTTCGGGCACAGGCGCCCAGACCGCTTCCTGTTCGGTGACCGAATCGATCATTTCGCCACCCGTTAGAAAAGGCGGCATAGCATCCAGAAGTTCATGGCGGCCCCACAGCACGCCAATGCCCAGTGGCCCAAAGGCTTTATGAGCCGAAAAGGCGAAGAAGTCAACGTCGAGGTCGCGCACGTTTACCTGCAGATGCGGCACCGACTGAGCACCGTCGACTACCATGGTGGCGCCGTACTCGTGAGCGATGGAAGCAAGCAACTTGATGTTGTTTTCAACGCCCAACACATTGGACACATGGGCAGCCGAAACAATCTTGGTCTGAGGCCCAATCTTGGCGCGCATTTCTTCTTCGGTCAGCATGCCGTCTTCGCCCACATACATATAGACCAGCTTGGCGCCAGTGCGCTCACAAACCTGCTGCCAGGGAATAAGGTTACTGTGGTGTTCCATAATGGTGATGCAGACCTCGTCGCCCGCGCCCAAAACCGAAGCGCCATAGGATGCCGCAACAATATTGAGGGCCTCGGACGCATTGCGGCAAAAAACGATGTCGCACGCGTCAGCGTCAGTCAGGCCCAAAAAGCGCGCCACGTGGGCACGGGACGCGTTAATGGCCTTGGTTGCTTCCACCGAAAGTTTATAAAGCCCGCGCAGGGCATTCGCGTTCATGCTTTCATAAAAGTCGCGCTGGGCGTCAAGCACCACTGCGGGGCGCTGAGCCGTAGCCGCACTATCGAGGAAAGCCAAGGATGGCTTGGTCGCCAACAGCGGGAAATCCTTTTTGTAGGGATTGTCGACCAGGGCAGAAACCTGCACGCTTGCAGCGTCCCATTCGGCGCGGCCGCGTTCGGTGAGCATGTCAGCGCCATGAAGTATTGGTCGCGTTTCAGCCATCTTAGTCCTCTTCTGCTAGTAGTTCATAGGTCGACCCCAGCGTTGCCACACCCAGGCGCTCAACGGCGTGGCGCACCTGGGCATCAAAGGCATTGACTTGGGCATAGTCGAAGGCAGCCACCGCAAACAGGTCCTCGGTTTGTTCAGGGGTAAGCCCGCGCGTTTGCATATAGCCCAGCTGTTCGGGGTTCACATGCCCAATGGTTGCCCCATGGGCGCCTTGCACGTCGTCTTCGTCGCACAAGATGATGGGAATCGTTTTGTTGCGTACGTCTTCATTGACCAAGAGCACCGTTTCATTTTCCTGACCAATAGCGCCCTTGGCACCGTGAATAAGATCGATGGTGCCGCGCAGGACCTTCGCCGAAGAATCCATGAGCACCCCATTTGCGGTCAGGGTGCAATTGGTCTGCACGCCACGCTGGCGAATGACGTAGTTGAAATCTATCTTGTTGGCATCATGGCCCAAATAGCGCGTATCCACCACCGCTTCGGCTTCACGCCCTGAAAGGTCTGCGGCAAAACCAGTGTAGGATTCAGCGGCGCCCAGCACCGTTTGCGAGGACGTGAAACGCGCGCCCTCGCCTAGGAAGACACCTGTGTCATCCAAGTGAATCCAGCTGTTGTCGAGCGTTTGGATGCTGGAAAGATCGAGCTGCGCGCCATCGCCAACAACCAGGCGTAGGGCACATCCTGCAAGGCCGTTGCCCGATACAGGAGAATCCACATGTACGGCCAGCTTAAGCGCTGCACCCGCTTGCAACACCACATCAACCGCAGCCACCGCCGCTGCGCCATCTTGGGCTTCTACGCGAACGACCAGCGGTTTTTCTTCTTTATGGCCAGCAGGCACCACGACAGAAAGCTTGCGCGTACTTGCTGTCTGCAGCCACGCCTGCCCATCCTTGCCCATGCCCGTTTCCCATTCGTCGATGGCAGATGCGGCAGCGAGCGCTTCATCAAAGGCACCTGTCACGGGTGCTGTTCCCGCCTCGAGTGATGTGCCTTCGTTTACCGTGGTTTCTGTAAACTGAAGCGCTGGGGGCACGCTAAAGCTGATAGCTGCAACTTCGGGAGCACTCAGGGCAGGAAGCTCTATTTCAGCATCATTACCTTTGAACTTGTGCCAGGTAATGGCGGGCATTCTATTTACTATCATTTCATCCAACTTTCATAAGAGTCGTAAGCGGGGTTAGGCATACGCCACAGCAAACCGCGGCGGCACCCATTCCGTTGTTTGTCGAAACAGCGGAATACACTATCCAATCGCCCCTTCCATCTCGAGTTTAATGAGGTTGTTCATCTCGACCGCGTATTCAAGCGGAAGTTCTTTCGAGATGGGGTCAGCAAAGCCATTGACGATCATGGTGGATGCTTCAGCTTCAGAAATACCGCGGCTTTGCAGGTAGAACATCATGTCGTCGCCAATGCGACCGATGGATGCTTCGTGGCCCACGTTCACATGCTTGGCACGCACGTCCATGGCAGGGATGGTGTCGCTTCTGCTTTCGTCGTCAAGCATGAGGCTGGTGCACGCCACACTCACGTTGGAGTATTCGGCTTCTTCGGTTACCAAGACCGACGAGCGGAAGGTCTGAATGCCGCCCGACTTCGAAATTCCCTTGGTGTCCACATGCGCGCTGGTATAAGGCGCATTAAGCACCACCTTGCAACCCGTGTCCAGGTTTTGGCCCGCGCCGCTAAAGGTAATGCCTGTGAATTCGCAGGTAGAATGCGCGCCGTTCACAATGGCCCTGGGGTAAAGGTCGCCCACATGTCTGCCGAAGCTGCCGCTCACCCATTCATTAACACCGTCGTCTTCCACGTTGGCGCGCGTGGTGGTGAGGGTATAC
>JAFUCE010000092.1 GCA_017459805.1 Eggerthellaceae bacterium | reverse complement strand
TGCTGAAGCTCAGGACATGATTAATAAATACTTTGAAGCTTACCCTGGCGTGCGCGCCTACCTTGACGCAGTGGTGGCAGACGCCCACAAGTGTGGCTTTGCTACTACCATGTTTGGTCGCAAACGGCATATCCCCGAGTTGCGCGCTGGCGGACCACAACGCGCCTTTGGCGAACGAACGGCGATGAACCACCCCATGCAGGGGAGTGCCGCCGACATTATTAAGATGGCCATGGTGAGCGCCGCCGAGCGCCTACGCTCTGAATTCCCCGAGGCAGAACTCATGCTCCAAGTGCATGACGAATTGGACCTTTCAGTGCCAAAAGCCCAGGTAGATGCCGTATCTGCCATGCTTAAAGAGGTCATGGAATCCGTGTGCGAACTGAAAGTCCCCCTCGTGGTGGATCTGTCTTCTGGAAAGAACTGGGCTGAAGCGCACTAGCTTGGCAATACTGAAAGCATGAAAGCGCACTAAGTACCGACCTATGAAATGGCCAAGCTTCAAAAAAGAGGACTATATTCCGCAAAAGCGCGGCACCTTATTGGTGACTGCCTTGTTTTCCTTAGTGGCCGCAGCGACCTTTGTGGTGGGCATGCATGTCGTGCGTACCAAGTGGTTTTATAGTGGCACCTGGGAAGAAAACTATTTCGAGGGGCTTTCGGTCATCGATGGTCTGTGGCTCGCCCTCCTTTTTGTAGCCTTCTTTTTTGCAAGCATCGTCATATTGGGGCTTATCAAGTTTTTGCTCCTGCAATTTCCCGTCCGTAAAAAAGAGGGCAATTCGACACTTGTTTTCTGCCTTGCGTGGCTCGGTATCTTTATCTGTTGGGTGCCATACTTCTTGGTCAATTACCCCGGTGCGCTGTATGCAGACTCCATTGTCATCATGAAGCAGGGTATAGGCATCCTGAGTCTTTCAAGCCATCATCCCATTGCCTACGTTGGCTTAGTAAACTTTTTCCTGCAGCTGGGAAAGGTGTTTTTCGACAGCTATATTATGGGCATCGCTTTTTACACCGTCTTTCAGATGGTGTTCATGAGTGCTGTTTTCGCCTACTGTCTGAGCTGGATGTCGCGCCATCGCATTCCACTTATTGTGATTGTGGTTTTTGGCATCTTTATTGCGCTTTTGTCAATCTTTCCTTTGCATGCGGTAAGCATGTGGAAGGACGGGCTCTACGCCGTTTTTGTTCTGCGCTTTTCACTTCTGCTTTTCGATATTGTTGAGTCGCGCGGCAAGGCTTTAAGCAAGCCAGCTATGCTCGTGCAACTGTTTTTGTGGGGGAGCGCCATTGCTCTCATCCGCAGCAATGGTATCTATGTTATGGCCTGCGTCTGGCTTGTGCTCTTCCTTATGTACGTGTGGCGCAACTGGCGCATCATTATTCCTGTCTTTGCCAGTGTTCTTGCGGTGTGGCTAGTCATAGGACCCCTTTCGACCTTGCTTGAGGTGCGCACTGAACCGGTTGAATCCTGCGGCATTCCCTTGCAGCAGGTGGCTGCCGTGGTGGTATACGACGGCGAAATGACGCCTGATGAACAGGAGTTTTTAGACACCTTGCTGCCGCTTGAGGAATACAAGGAAGAATACATTCCTTGCAGTGTCGACGGTATTAAATGGGCAAAGAACTTCAATGAAGACTTCTTCAATGAAAACCAGGCCGAGTTTATGCAGCTGTGGGCGCAGCTTGGCAAGGCCAACCCTGGCATCTATGCTTCGGCCTATATAATGGAAAGCTACGAGTACTGGAGTTTCGCAGACCTTAAGCGCAATATCACCTATAACGGAGTTAACGACAAATACGATGCTCCCGATTTGGGGATAATCGAAACCAATCTTCTGGAGGTGTGGTTCGGCGAAGCAGTGGGGAACTTCTTTGCTTTCAGGTTTTTGCATTTCCAGGAAGGCGCCATGTCGTGGATGGTGCTTTTCGCTGGTCTCGTTCTCTTTGTTGCCCGCCATGAGCGCTGGGCCCCCGCACAGGATGTGCGCTTTGGCAAACATGGCATCCTGCGTGCCCTGCCTGCGCCATTTTCAAATGCCTGGTGGATAGTGCTTCTTCCTACGGTGGCCAATTGGCTTACGGTACTCATCAGTTCGCCCTTTGCCGCACTGCCGCGTTATATTTTGCCTGCGTACTTCCTGCTTCCCGTACTGATTGTGCTGCCGTGGCTTATTTGTGCGGGCGAAGACGAAGAAACAGCTGCACAAGCCTCATAATAAGCTGTGCACATTCTGCGGAGGGTTTCATATTTCGCACTTTTTCATTGACGGAGGCTGCGCACCTCGATAAAATACCACGTTGCGTCTTTTTACATATGCAAGGAGATAAAGAATGTACGCAATAGTAAAGACTGGTGGCAAGCAGTACAAGGTTGCCCCAGGTGACATCATTGAAATTGAAAAATTGGATGCCGAGGCTGGCGCCAAGGTCGAACTGGATGCTATCTGTGTTGTGGATGGCGACAAGGTTGAAGCCGATCCTGCAAAAGCTGCGGGTACCAAGGTGGTTGCCGAAGTACTTGAGCAGTTTAAGGGTGAAAAGCAGCTCGTGTTCAAGTTTAAGAAGCGCAAGAACTATAAGCGCACGAAGGGGCATCGCCAGCAGC
>JAFUCE010000091.1 GCA_017459805.1 Eggerthellaceae bacterium | reverse complement strand
TTCACAAACATAGAGATGAAAATGGTGAGCGGCCATGCTGGCTGGCCTTGGCAGAAGAACCTTGTTGACCATATTAACTTTGGTGGAAAAACCGAGTTTACCATTGAAGATTACTGCAACAAGGATTCAAAGATAACCATTTACTACCATGAGTCATAACCCTTGCGGCAATAGCGCTCTCGATTAGAGCGAAGCGAAAGGAGTATCCAAGTTATGGAATACGGAAACGTACTAGTTATCGGAAACTCAGGGGTCGGCAAATCAACCCTCATCAATGCTGTTCTCGGAGAAGATGCAGAGAGGAAAGCCCCTACAAGTGTCGGCATCAGCGGCACAACGGACAAGCTCGAAATATACGAGAGCGAATCAATACCTTTCAGAATCATTGACACCATCGGCTTTGAGCCATCTTTTCTCAAGAGGAATTCTGCCATAGCTGCCATAAGAAAATGGAGCAAGGAGGCTACAAAAGAAGGGGGAAGAAAAGATAGGGAGATTAACGTAATCTGGTTTTGCGTCGAGGGCACTTCAAGCAAGTTGTTTCCCGAAGCTATAAAAGCGCTTTCCCGTGCAACGTCCATGTGGGAATCTGTTCCTGTAATTGTCGTTATTACAAAGTCCTACTCTGTCCCGGACAGAGAAAGTAATATCCGTATGGTGCATACGGCATTTGCGCAACAGAAGCGATACTCAAAGAACTTGCGCGATGTGATTCCTGTTGTTGCCTCAACCTTCACCCTTAACGAAACAGCTTTTGCGGCTCCAGAAGGCATTTCAGAATTAATAGACGCAACGAATCAGGCAATGCCTGAAGGAATCAGGGCGGCTGCAACTGATATTGCAACATTTAAGCTTCGGAGAAAACGTGCGCAGGCCCAAAGCGTTGTCGGCGCTTCCGTTGCAGCAGCAGCAGTGGTAGGAGCAGTTCCTATACCAATTGCTGACGCGGCAATCTTGGTTCCAATAGAAACTGCAGAGATTAATGCTCTGGCACAAATATACGAAATCAGGAAGAGCAACGAAGCCAAACAGTTCCTTAATTCAATCGTTGAAGCGGGAACGGCTGGAATTGCCGCCAAGGCTGCAATTGGGGCACTTAAGGCTTTGCCAGGGGTTCATGTAGCTACGAGTGTCCTTAACGCTGCAGTTGCCGGGAGCATTGTTGCAGCCATTGGAGAAAGCTCGGTATATGCATTTGAAAAGGTCTACCTTGGGGAAAAGAGCATTACTGACATCGACTGGGTTTCTCAGCTTATGGAAGATCGTCTCTCAAACGAGTTCATCGACAGAGCTGCAAACGTGATTAACGAGTTGGCAAACAGTGACGATAGCAAGAATACTCCTGCAAAAATCGCCAACGTAGTAGCGGCCTTATTTGCGCCTCCGGCATCTTCCGAGGACGAAGATCAGAAGTAATGCAAGCAGCTCCCGCATTTGTCGATGTGTAGGTGCGCTCATGTCGGTCGTTTAGACATTCGCCGCAGGAGTCCAGCTATAGCCGTGGTTTCGGTTTGCGGATGCTGGCTTGTGCAGCTTCTTCCGTCTCGAACAGTCTGTTGCGGCTCACGCGGATTGCACCCTTGCCGCCTTCGAACTGGATTGTGAACAGGCCGACGCTTGCCTTCAGGACAACTGCCTTGCGGATGCGGAGGTTGTTCTCCACGATGTAAACCATGCTGCCTTCGGCGAAATCCATGCCTACTCCGATTTTGCAGCATGCTGGGGCGGGAAGATGACCGTGGGGACGTATGGATTGCCCTTGGTGCGCACGCCTTCGTCTATCAGCGCCAGGATGTCGAATTGCTCGTGCTCGATATGGCATTGCCTTACGCGCTCGAGCTTTTCTTCAGGCGTCAGCACGGCGAGCTCGTGACCGGTGAACAAAGGGAAGTAGAGCCACGAGCCATCTTCGCATTTCACGGGATGGCAAGGGGTGCCGGTGTTTTCAGCAGTGGACATACGAGCCTCCTAGAAAAGAACAGATGTTCGTATTATAGCATATGGACAGACGAAGCATCCTTCCGTTTAGCTGGCAGCATCCGTGCACATGGCGGCCATCTTCTCGGCGTCTTCGGCGTCAGCGCAGTAAGGCAGGTACTC
>JAFUCE010000090.1 GCA_017459805.1 Eggerthellaceae bacterium | reverse complement strand
GACAACAGTCTTTCGGATAAAAAAATGCCTGAGAAATTGGGCATCACGGTTAATCAGTATGTTCCGCCTGCAAAGTTTGCGAAGTACGAGAACGAGATGAACCGTTTTGCCGATACTTTCGACTTTCATCAAGTATCAGCATTGTTTGCACGTTTTAGGGCGGAGCATCCGAGCGAAGTAGAGAATAGATTTGCGTATTGTTATGCGTCGCTTTATTTTGTTCCCTATGTAGACTGGGTGATTAACCAC
Source organism: Eggerthellaceae bacterium (assembly GCA_017459805.1). Classification (GTDB taxonomy): domain Bacteria; phylum Actinomycetota; class Coriobacteriia; order Coriobacteriales; family Eggerthellaceae; genus CACXMZ01. The sequence continues at coordinate 6,564 of JAFUCE010000090.1, read as the reverse complement.
GCCATAGCGCAAGGGATGCAAAACCTTTTCTTTATTTCGCGGGACGGATATTTGCTAAAACTTGCGGCGGATGCTCTTATTAAGGAAATGGGCTACCCCATTAAAACCAAATATATTTATGGTTCTCGCAAGGCATGGCGTGTTCCTTCTCAGATAGGAGAGCTTGACTCGGATTTCTTTGGAAAGCATGGAAATTTTACGGGAGTTCACGATTACGAATCTCTCCTTACAGCTGCAAAGTTGGATAGCGATGAATTTTGCAGTTTGTTTCCAGAGTTTGCCTTTATGCGGAATAAAGCGGAGATAGCAACTGATGATGTCGAGAGCATTGTTCACTTCCTAAAAAACTCCAAGCGTTACAACACATTTCTCCTTAAGCGAGCAGAAGAAGAGCGAGATATTGTAAATAAGTATCTTTCGCAAGAAATCAATTTTGATGATAAGAATGCTTTTGTTGAATACTGGGCGCGTGGGTATACACAAACATGCCTCGCAAATCTTATTGAAAGTATTACTGGCAAAAACGACGATTGCGTGTTCTACTATGCGCGTAGTATTTATCCTTCGCAGGGCAATTACAAACGATACAACTTTACAACCAATACGTATTCCATGCTTTTTATAGAGGCTCTTTTTGCCAATATGCCCTACGAGAGTGTAAGCGGCTATATCGAACGAGATGGAAAGATTGAACCTATTATTATTTCGAACGATAACAATTCAGTCGTTATGCAGGCACTTGAAGATTATATTCCTCGCTTCGTTCACGACTTTTCGCAGCTAACTTTTATCGACCGTGATACTCTTATTCGGAATCTCTATGATTTTGGGCTTTCCTATTTCCACAGGCATCAATCGGATTTTGTGTTCACGAAATGTATCGCACCTCTACACTATTCACAGACTATTTATGGCGACCCAATAGAATATGCGCCTTCATTGGATATGGGAAATATAGCCGATTTCTTAAATGAGGGAGATATATCAACCCAAAGTAAGAAGATGTCTATTGCTCGTTCAAGAAAGCGCTATAGAAAGGTTGTTGAAATTCACGAAAAGATTAAGAAGAAAAAACCGTACACAGTCCTGAAAGAGTTACAAGATAAAGCGAAGAAACGTTTTAAGTCAAAATGACCTGTTTTCATAGGTTGGTCGGGTTGAAATAAATCAATGAATAAAGCTTTTGATAAAAATGAAGTAGAGGAAATTGATGTAACGGTCATTATCCCTATTTACAACACCGAAGCATACTTGTATCGATGCCTCCAGTCAGTTGCGAGGGGCCTGGGTCTTCTTCGCTATGAAGTGCTTATGCTTGACGATGGTTCAACCGACAAGAGTGCTGCTATTGCAAAAGAATTTGCTGCAACGCACGATGGTTTTAAATATCATTTGCTTGCTCATGCTGGGCAAGGTGTGGTGCGAAACAAAGGGCTTTCGCTCGCAAAAGGTAAGTATGTTCAGTTTATTGATTCGGACGATTATGTAACAGCAGGTATTATTGAGGAGCTGCACCGTGTTGCAGAGCGCGAGCAGGCGGAGGTTGCGTTGTGCAATGTTGCCCGATGGCGCGGGGGGAAGGTTGCTCCGTCGGCTATTCATATCAAGGCTTTTTCGCAGTTGGGGGTGGAAAGCAACGTAACTACTTTGGAAGAAAGCCCATCTTTAGTTTTTGCGGCAACTGTATGTAACTGCCTTCTTTTACGTAGTTATCTAGAAAGCAATAAGTTGCTTTATGCGGAGCAAACGGCTTACGAGGACATGCTTTTAGCCTTGAGAATATTTGTCCATGCGACAAAGATTGCGTTTATGAGGACTCGCGGTTATGTTTGGCGTATTAGAGAGGACGCAAGTAGTACAACACAGGTTAACGACTATACGGTACTCGATAATAAGCTTAACGTCTTGAGAGATATTTTTGCTTATGCCAAACAAGAAAACCTTAGTCATAGTATTCAGAAAACGCTCGAACAGAGGTTTGTTGCAGTTGACCATTTACGCATCACTAAGGGTCTTTCGTTTTGCTCTGAAGAAGAGGCAAAAGTACTTAATAAAAAGATAGCCGACTTGGTGCACGACTACATCAGTCCAGAAGTCGTTAACCAAGCCAGTATCATTGATCAGCAAATTATCCATGATGTACTTGAGGGTGACATCGAGCATATTGCGCAGGTTATAGAGTATAAAGACACCCTTTATGGAACTGCGCCTGTATCGAGAGATGCTTCAGGCAAATTCATTTTTGAATTGCCCGGCGACATTTTTACTATTTCCAATAGGTTTGTGGATGGCGATTTTGCCTATTCCAAAGGGTCGAGCCAAATACGTGATCTTGCATGGGACTACTATCGTTTGACAATCGAAGGAGTTTTTTACCTAAGGCGTATTGAATTGCATAAAGAATCCGATATTTCCATTAAAGCTTTTTTGGTAAACGAAGAATCGGGTCGTGCAATCGTGCTACCTATTGAGCGTATGTCAAGTACCTATCTTACTGAGGAGCGCAATGATGGCTACAACTATGATGCAGCGGGCTTTCGCTTTGTATTAGATTTCGAAACCTTGGGTATAAGCGATAACTTACTTGGGAAAAACCTGATTGTTTTGAGCTTTGAACATCCTGTTGCTAAAGGGTACCGCGTGTTGCGTGGGGCAGCTACAGCGCAACGCAAGAAAATGAACGCTTTTAATTGCATTCTTGATGAGTATCTTTCAACTCTACGTTACGAGGCCGATGGCACCTTTGCCATCATCATTGATAAGCAAAATAAAGAATCGCGCCAGGAAAACCTTCTTCGATTGCTTAAGGATCAAAACAACGTATTGATTGGTGAAAAAACCCAATTGGTTCAGAAAGAGAAAGCAGCAATTCTGCAGTACGAACAAGCAATAGCTACAAATAAAAAGCTTGAGGACGACTTAAAAAAACAGCAAGAGAAGCTTAAAAAAGTTCAGGCGGATCTTAAGGTAATTAAGAAAGAGAAAAAGACCTTATCTGAAGAGCTGTCGTATAACAAAGAGAGGCTAGAAAAGCTCTATTTATCACATAGTTGGCGTGTAGGACGGATTATTACTTATATTCCCCGAAAGACCCGCACCTTTTTAAAAAGAAAGAAATAGTATTTGGTTACAATACGTATACACCAGTGCTGCTTAATTGTTAGAATTGACGTCAGTTAGTAGAATAATGTGTAACTTATCTTCATGCAGAGATAACGTTATTAAATGGAGGAGCAAATGAACCAACGTATTCAGAGCAAAACGTCAGTACTACTCTTTTTTGTATTTGTTTTTTGCATGACGCTCTTTTTGCCAACCTATGCTGAAGCGGCGCCAACCGATTCTGCCCCCGACGGGTATGTGAGTGTATATGATTTTGGGTCCGATAGCGATGCTGCTGGTATGATAAACAATGCTTTGCAAAGTGCACGGTATGACAATCCTGACGATATTATAAAAATATATATTCCATCAGGCGAATACCATCTTTACGACATTTTGCGTATCTTCTCAAATACTGATTTATTGCTCGACGAAGGCGCTGTTTTGATTATGGAACAGCCTACGAATCCGAATTTGAAGAATCTCCTTGAATCACGCCATGAGGATGGGGGCTATGTGTGCGATCTTGGTCAGGATTGTCAACATGGTGGCTATTCTCAGATTCAGAATGTCACTATTAGCGGTGGTACATGGACGACAGGAGCAAATGCAGCATCATGGAATGTTGGTGGCGCGATTATGCTGCGCCATGGTGAGAACATCAACCTTTCCAATATGACCATTTCCGGTTTTGCGAACCACTACATTAATGTTGCTGGTACCAAGGATGTCACGATTACGAACGTCACTTGTAAAGATGCACTTAGATACACTGGCTCGGACCCAGATTATTGGGGCGAGAAAACAGGTGATGAACGCTTAAAGACTATCGAAGAAATCCAGTTTGATTGCATTACGGCTGATGCTGAAAGCACGGCCTATCCTATCGATGGCACTACCTGCCAAAATGCTACGGTAAGCAACTGCACCTTTGAAAATGTATTTGCTGGTGTAGGTATGCACCATGCTTCAGGCGATCCTGATATTCGCTGCTCTAACATGGTGGTAACGGACTGCACATTCGATACCTTAGTGGGCGGTTGCATTCGTTTTGATAGTACCGACAAAGTTACGATTGTTGACAATACGGCTACTACGGCTGAATTCCTTATTTATCTTAATCAAGACGGCGGAGATATCTTGGTTCAAAGAAATGAGATTGAGAAAGCTGTTACAGGCGCAATACAAATAAAGTATTGTCCTGATGCAGACACTGCGCTTCTTTCTAATACTGTTGGATCAGATTCAAATGGTATTCATCTCTTGCAATCTCCTGCGACGCTTGTAGATAATACTATTACATCTGGGACAAACGGTGTTTGGTGCGAGGGTGCTGCGGCAACTATAGAAGAATCGGATATTTCAAATTGCAATACTGGTATAGTGCTAAAGCAAAGTACTCAGTCGATTATCAGTAGCAACGTTGTTGCAGCAACGGGTTCGCATGGTATCCGTATTTTCGACGGTTCGTCTGCTACCGTAAATAACAATACTATCAATTCAAAGGGAAACGGCATCCATGTTGCAGCGGAGACGAGTGCAGCATCGCAGAACCCTTCTGTGGCAACACTTACTAAAAACACCATTAATTGCGAGCAGCATGGCATTCGTGTGGAAAACAAATCTCAAATTACGGCTAGCGAAAACAATATTCTTTCTGCTGCGGGTCACGGTTTCAGTGTTGTAGCCGCAGGTACGCAGGCAATCATTGATGGCAATTATGTGACTGGATGTGCTGGGCACGGCATGAGCGTTGAATTGGGTGCTTCAGCAACCATTAGTAATAACACCATAGAGTCCATCACGGGGCATGGTGTTAATATCAATGGCAGTGGCACGCAGGCTACAGTAGAAGACAATTTCATCAAAGATTGTTCTGGCCAGGGTGTCCGTATAGAATCGGCGACTGCAACAGTTAAACATAATAACGTCACCAACATTGCTCAATGTGGCGTATGGTCGCAGACCCCAGGGGTCTTAACGATACTTAATAATAGCTTTTCCAATTGTGGTGAAAACGGAGTTTACGTTAAAAGCTCTGCCAATAAAGTAGACATACAATCTAATACTATGGAAAACACTAACCGAGGTATTAACGTTGATTCATGCACTGGAACAGTTACTATTGGCGGCACATCCGAAAGCCTTGGAAATACTATTAAAGAAACAAATCAAGCAGGTATTTTGGTTACGAGTACTCCTGGCATAAAAATTATTTCAAATAAGGTAACGAATGCTAGAAAAGCAAGCTCAGGTGACGGGGCTGCAATTCGTGTGGGCAAGAGCAAAAATGCAACTATCAAGTCAAATGTTGTCACCGGTTCAAATGCCGCAGGTATTTTGGTCGCAGGGGAAAATAGTGCAAAGCTTACCGGTGTTGTTATTGATAGTAATAAGGTTGATGAAAGCGTCGATCATGGTATAAAAATTCAATACTGCACGGCTGCAAAGATTACAAACAATAGGTCAGTAAGCCATATTGATATCAGTAATAAGTTCGAGTATTTCATCGATACAGGCTGCTCGAATGCTACCGTTACTGGTAATACCTATGGTCCAAGGAAAACGTACCCTAATGGCAGCCAGAAACAGATTCAAGTTGCAGATGGTTCATCCGCAACACAGAGTAATAATAAGTACGCCGATGATGCTGTTCCTGTAACAACCGATATTCCAATTGATATTCCAACTGGTAAGACGCTTACATATACAGGAAGCAGCCAGACAGGCGTTGCAAAAGGAACGGGATATACCATTACGGGCAATACTGGTACTAATGCAGGTAGCTATACTGCAACGGCAACTCTTGCGCAGGGCTATATATGGAAGGATTATTCGAGAGTCCAAAAGAAGATTAGCTGGAAAATCAACCCCTTAAGCCTTGCCAAAGCTACGGTTACTGGCATTGCCAATAAAACCTATACGGGCAATGCCATTACGCAATCACCTGTCGTTAAGGTGGACGGCAAGACTTTAAAGTCTGGCACCGACTATACGGTTGCTTACAAGAACAACACCAACGTGGGCACGGCCACTGTAACCATAACTGGCAAGGGCAACTACACGGGCACAATAAATAAGACCTTCAAGATCAACAAGGCAAAGGTTACCTGGAAGCGCCTTGCAGGCTCCAACGCTTTAGCCACGATGGAACAGATCACCAAAGAGTATGGCAAAGCAACAACGGCAATTGTCGCTACCAATGCCAGCTTTAAAGATACCCTTGCAGCTTCTGCTCTCGCAGGTGGTTTTGAGGCACCGCTGCTTACTACATCTTCAGCTTCTCTATCTGCACAAACCTCATCAGAGCTCAAACGCATAGGAGTAAAGACGGTATATCTGATGGGCACTACCTCTGATGTTTCTGCTAAGTGCGAATCACAAATTAAGGCCCTTGGCATAACGGTGAAGCGCATAAGCAATAAAACCCCTTCAGAGCGCGCAGTTGCTGCTGCTAAGCAG
>JAFUCE010000089.1 GCA_017459805.1 Eggerthellaceae bacterium | reverse complement strand
ATTTCAGCAAGAAGAGAACAATCAAGAGCAAGGATGACAGAGAAGAAAAGCAGGGGCAAAACTAGTATACGACCTGGTTTTGTCACCAATGCCCCCTTTCGAAGGAAAACAGCATTACCCCAGGTAGTATTGAAAGAACATTTAGGATAATTGATACAACGCTAGTTTATCATCCTTTATTGAAAATGGCAAAAATTATAGAAACAGTTGTTCTATAATATCCTAAGATATCCGAAAGGGCCTGCGAACAGGGTTTCTACAATATGAAACATTTCCCTCTGAGGGGATGTTTCATTACACACTTACAAGGGAGTCGTACAGTTCTGCAACTTGCGCTTCGAGGGCGGCGAGGGTGCCGTTGTTTTCGATGACGTAGTCTGCCCACGCGCGGCGTTCTTCATCGGTGGCTTGGCGTGCCATACGGGCGCGCACGTCTGCTTCGTCCATGCCCCGCGCCACCGCACGTTGTACGCGCAGCTCTTCGTCGGCCACCACGGCAATAATGCCATCTATAAGGTCATCAAGGCCATCTACGGAAGCTGGACCAGCATAGGCAGACGACTCGACAATACACAAGCCCGAGCCTGCATTTTCTCCACGGTCGAGGCGCTTTTTGAGCATGGAGATAACGCGCGGGTGCGTTATCGCGTTGAGGGCAGCCGTTGCTTCGCTGCTGGCAAAAGCGCGCTCCGCCAAACGGGCGCGGTCAATCTGACGTGCATCGTCGAGTATTTCTGCCCCAAAGGTTTCGACTAGTTCACGCTTAACATTCGGGTCGAACAGTTGCCTATGCCCGATGGTATCGAGGTCTATACAATAGGCGCCCTGTTCCAAAAACAGGTTTGATACGCTTGTTTTCCCTGAACCTATACCGCCAATAAGCACATAACGCAACATAGCACTATCCACACCCTTCGCGTTCTTCTCTGCGTGCTTGCGCCAACCAATAAGCACCAGCTAATAGTAGCATTTCATTTTCCGTATAAAAGCTGTGATGAACAAAGATATGGGGTGCTCAGGTAGCACGAAGCATTACAATTGTCTCACTATGGCAACAAGAACTCGCTATATACCTGCACTCGACGGACTACGGTCCTTTGCGGTGCTTGCCGTCATCTTTTATCACATGGGCTTTTCCTGGGCCATTGGCGGCCTTTTAGGCGTAACCATGTTCTTTGTCCTTTCGGGCTACCTCATTACCAGCTTGTTGATTGTGGAATACCGCAAGACAGGTAGTATTGACCTGCCCAACTTCTGGCTGCGACGCGTGCGCCGGCTTGTACCTGCCATTATTACCGTTATCATTGTCGTAGCCCTTTTGTGTACCATCTTTAACCACGTACTTCTTACCAAGATGCGCCCCGACGTTATACCGTCGCTGTTCTTCTTTAGCAATTGGTGGCAGATCTTCCATAACGTATCTTATTTCGACGCCATCGGCTCACCTTCGCCCCTACAGCATTTTTGGTCTTTAGCCATTGAAGAACAGTTCTACCTTATTTGGCCGCCACTACTTCTTCTGCTCTTTAGATCTGGCATTGACGAAACACCCCTGCGCCGTGGTGTGCTTGTCCTCGCACTTATTTCCACGGTGCTTATGGCATTCATGTATAGCCCCGATGCCGACCCAAGCCGCGTATACTATGGCACCGACACGCGCGCCTTCTCGCTTTTGATTGGTGCCTGGCTTGCCTTTGTGTGGCCAGCGGGTCTTCTCACAGAAAAAAGCGGCGGCAACATGACGGCAAGCGGTCGGCTTATTTTTGACGGCGTAGGAGCCATTGCGCTTATTGGCGTGCTTGCCATGTGTGCCTTCATCAGCGGTTATTCGCCCTTCCTGTACCGCGGCGGTATCTTCCTGTGTTCAATTTTGACGGCTATTGTTATTGCGGTTATTGCTCACCCTGTAAGCATGCTTGGCAGGTTAATGTCCCTACCGCCTTTGGTATGGATAGGCAAGCGCAGCTATGGCATGTATTTGTGGCACTACCCTATTTTGCTGCTGATGACCGACCCAAATGCAACCACGGCGCCCCACCCCTTATGGCTTGTCCTTGAACTTGCTCTTATCATTGGTGTTTCGGCGCTGTCCTATACCTTTATCGAAAACCCCATCCGCCACGGTGCCATTGGAAATTGGCTGGCCGATGTTCGCGATGGCTATGTGTACGTAAGCGACTTTGTCCGCATGAACATTGTTCCCATTGCTGGCTGTGCGCTGGCGACACTTATAGCCATTGGCGGCCTGCTGTTCGTACCTGACGAAGCGGGGCTTAAAAACATGGAGGCGCTTGAGCAGGCATCGATTGAAGCGCAACAACAACTTGAAGAAGCGCGCTTGGCAGAAGAAGCCGAAGGTGTTTACGATGTGCTGCTCATTGGCGATTCGGTTTCGGTTCGTACCATCCCCTTCTTCCAAGAAAGCTTCCCCACGGGGCTTATTGACTCCGCTATCAGCAGGCAGATGGCTGAAGCAATCGACATCTTTAAACAGTACGAAAAGCAGGGCGCGATTGGCAACAAGACCATTTGCGTTTTTGCCCTGGGTACCAATGGCCCAATTACGGAAGACATCCTTAATGAACTGATAGCAACGGCAGGCAATCGCCAAATCTATTTCGTAACCAACCGCGCACCACTGGGCTATATTGACTCCAACAATGCCCTCTTTACTGAGGCCGCGGATAAATACCCCAATGTTTCTACTATTGATTGGAATGCCTTGAGCGCCGGGCACGACGAATGGTTCGATGGCGACGGCACCCACCTCACCGAAGAATCTGCTAAGGAATACACCAAGATGGTTCTTGATGCGACGGGCTATGTGGCACCAAGCGATGCAACTGGTGTTGGCGATACTGCGGAAGATATTTATGGCATAGCCATTGGCGACGAAGAAAATGTATTGAGCCAGCAGCTCGATGTGGATGCCACCGTATACGATGTCCGCAACATTATTGACCAAGCCTTAAAGCCAGCACCCGCTGCTTAAGTGCGAAGAATGGTGTGTGCCGTGTAGGGTTTATCGAGCACGGCGTGCTTGAAAAACAAAAATGCCCGCACGCGGTGCGGGCATTTGTTTGCCAAGAATAATACCGAGGCTAGTCGTCGTCCTCTTCGTCCTTGTCGTCATCATCATCGTCGTCGTCATCTTTGTCGTCGTCTTCAGCCTCTTCAGCAGCTTCTTCAGCTTCCTCGGCGGCTTCCTCGGCAGCCTCTTCCGCTTCCTCCGCAGCCTCCTCGGCGGCTTCTTCGGCATCCTCGGCAGCTTCCTCAGCAGCCTCCTCGGCCTCTTCCGCGGCTTCTTCAGTCTCTTCAGCAGCCTCCTCGGCCGCTTCAGCAGCTTCTTCGCTTGCTTCGTCGGCCTCGACTTCAGGAGCTTCCATGGCTTCCATTTCCTCTTCGTAGCCTTCCTCGGCAGCAGCGGCGCGGTTGGCAGCAACTTCGGCAGGATCGGGCTCAGCAACTTCAATTTCAAAGCCCAGCTCTTCAGCCGCAGCCTTCATGGACAGGCTGATGCGGCGGCGCTCGGCATTAACTTCCATAACCTTCACCTTGACGTCGTCGCCAGGCTTTACCACCTGCGAAGGCGTTTCGATGTGACGGTCGGCCATTTCAGAAATATGCACCAGGCCTTCAACGTTGTCGCCCAGTTCAATGAAGGCACCAAAGGGAACGGTCTTGGTAACCTTGCCGTCCACGATAGCACCCAGCGGATAGCTTTCAACCAGCTTGACCCATGGATCTTCCGTGGTCTGCTTCAAACCAAGGGAAATGCGCTCACGCGACAAATCGACATCGAGTACTTCCACTTCGACCTCGTCGCCCACCTTCACGACTTCGCTCGGATGGTTGACATGGTTCCAGGACAGTTCAGAAATATGTACCAGACCGTCGATGCCACCCAAGTCAACAAAGGCACCGAAGTCAACGATTGAGGACACAACGCCCTTCAGGCGCATACCCTTTTCCAGCTTCTGGAGGATTTCAGCACGTTCGCTCTTGCGGCCTTCTTCAAGCAGCACGCGGCGCGAAAGCACAACATTGTTGCGGTTGCGGTCCATTTCGATAACGCGCGCTTCGATGGCGGTGCCCAGATACATGTCCAGGTCCTTCACGCGGCGAAGGTCGACCAAGGAAGCAGGCAGGAAGCCACGCAGACCAATATCAAGGATAAGGCCACCCTTGACGACCTCGATAACTTCACCCGTAACAATTTCGCCTGCCTTGAACTTCTCTTCTACAGAAATCCATGCGCGTTCATATTCGGCGCGTTTCTTCGACAGGATAAGACGACCGTCCTTGTCTTCCTTCTGCAATACCAGGGCTTCAATCTTTTCGCCCTCGCTTACAATGTCAGCCGGATTTGCGTCTTTGCGAATGGAAAGTTCGCGTGCAGGAATGACACCTTCGCTCTTAAAGCCAATGTCTACCAGCACTTCGTCGTGCTCGATTTTGACAACGGTACCATCAACCAGGTCGCCTTCGTCAAATTCGGTAAGGGTGCCATCAATCATCTGGTTCATCTGCTCTTCAGAGATGTCCTGAAAGTCGATGACGGACGGGTTCTTAATCTCGGTCAAAACGGACCCCTTTCATTTTGGGGACCTTTGAGTCTTCGCGCCTTTCAGCCCTTAACTAAAATGCGCTTCGTCGATTGCCAACAATAGTCTCTAGGTCCAACATTACACACTTGCGCAACCCATTTGCGCAAGCCAGGAAATTGTAGCATACAGAATGCTTGAAAAAATGGAAAAACATAGCTCGCCGAAAGGCTGCTCGTGGTAGCTTACGTGGTAGCGGGTGACTTACAACTTTTCGTAGAAAACGGCGTGGAGGCCAACCGCGTAGGGTGAATCAACTACACGTGAAGTATTGACACCGATGCGCGCGTTGCTTGTGCGGTTGTCCGAGCTGCTCGTTGACGTGATAGTTGCCGAATCTATCGTGCAGGCAAAAGGCCCGTTTTCGAGCTGCGTCATGACTGAGCGACCAGCGTCAATCGAGCTGCAACCAAAGGTGATGGTTACACCGCGCGCCACCATTCCCTCCTGGGAATAATCCAGGTCGTCAAAGGCGAGGCGATAATCCTTGGTTGAAGCAAGGACGGTATTGAGCTGGGCCATCAAAGCAGTCGTGTTGTCATACTCAGGCAGGTTTGCTGGTTTCGCGCCCGCTGCCTTTTGTTCGTCAATGGCCTTTTGCATCGTTACTTGCTTGCTAATCTTGTTGTTCGCAACCAGGGTTTGCGCTTCGGCTTCTGCAATTTCACCGTCGATGCGTATCTTTTCGTTTTCAGCGTTTTGCCACACGAACATATACCAAACGAGCCCAATAACAATCAGAGCCAAGATGAGCAAGAGAACTTTTTCGCGCTTCGAGAAGGAATAGTTCATGGTGCTAGTTCCCTCCTTCTTCCGCGCCGCTTGATAAAGTTATTTGAAGGGTAGCCGACACCTTATTGGTAGATTCGCTGCCTTCTTCGGACTTGGATGAAATGTCGCTTGCCGTGGTAACCGCAACGTCTGCAACCATGGCGTCGTTGCGCAATGCGTCAGCGAGTTTGCCCAGGTCGTCAAGGGTAATATCTTTTACATTCACCAACAGCGAGCCATCCGAAGTCGATGCTGCTGTTACCGTAGCACGTGGTTGAACAAGTGTTGCCACCATGTTCATAACAACGAGGGCATCCGTTGAACCGTCGGAAGCAATTCCGGTGTAAGAACGGTACTCTTCTAAAATGGCGTCGTAGTTTTCCAGCTGCGATTGAACCGCAGAAAGTTCCTGCTGAGCAGCATAAAGTTCGCTGCGCTTGAGGTCGACCTGGGCAAGCACGTCAAAGACGGCAAATTTTGCGAAAAGCCCTACGAGCAAGGCCAGGCCAAGAGCGGCTAGTACATATTTCCAGGCACCGCGTGTCTTGCGCTCGCGCACAAGCAGGTTCATGGTCTTCTTTGTCGGAAGCGCCATGCTTGCTGAAGATGCGGAAACCCCAATGGGCTTGTTAAGGTCTAAGGCCATCTACATCGCCTCGCCTTCAAGCATGGCAGCGATTGCCAAAGAAGCAATGGGACCTACGTCTTGACCCTGCGCTTCAGGCGGCAAAAGCACTTCAATACTGTCGGATGGAACCGAAATAGCTTCAGCAATATGTTCGGTGAGCTGCGGGATTTGCGCACCGCCGCCCAGGAAATACATCTGCTCGATATTCTGTTCAGGCGTGTTGAAGTTGTAGAAGTTCACCACGCGGCTGACCTCAATGGCAAATCGGTCGTACACCGTTTGGACCTGAGGAGTGTCGAGCGCGTTGTCGAAATTGTTGTATTTGTAACTCGATGCCGTATACGGGTCGATGCCATAGAGTTCAGCAATCGCTTCGTCAATAGCATCGCAGCCAAACTCGATGGTCTTCGAAGCTTCATAGTGTGCACCGCGGAAAAGCGAAACCACCACGTTGGTTTGGCCGATGTCGACAAAAACGACGTCCGTTTCAGCATCGGTATTACTGCGTTCAATATAATTCTTAAGCAGACGCATATAGGCAAGGGGCGCAGGAATAATGCCAGTAAGCCTAAAACCTGCCTTGCGCAGAACACTTTCATAGGTGCTTGCAAGCTTTTTGGAGCAAGCAGCGGCGAAAAGTTCAAGCCCAACAGCCTTGCCCGCGTCGTCAAGAACGATTTCGTCAACGCAGTAGTCGAAGGTATATTCACCGGTGTCGCCCGCAATGAAGTCGCGGAATTCGTAAGGCAGATTCAATACGAGCTCTGACTCGCTCATGGCAGGCAGGGTGACATGGCGGAAAAAGGCCTGGGAAGAAGAAAGTACCAAGTTACAAGACTTTTCGCGCACGTGCTGCCCCGTGCGAACTTCACGCAGGAAGCTTGCCATAGTTTCAGGGGAAGTCACGCGCCCTTCGTCCGTAGCATTTTCTGGCATGCGCACCGAAACGAGGCGAATCTTTGCCCCT
>JAFUCE010000088.1 GCA_017459805.1 Eggerthellaceae bacterium | reverse complement strand
CCAGATACGCGAGTTCGAGGTCGTAGCCGACGATTTGATTGTTGGGGCCCATGGAGCTCATGGGTTCGTAGACAGGAGCCGTGGCCATAGTGAGCGTGCCATTAGGCGCATCCCAGTCTTGGGCGGCAATCACTTTCGCGGCGTCGTCGGCAGAGACAACCCACTTTTCGCGCAGGGTGTCGATGGTGCCGTCTTCCCAGAAGCGTTCTAGCACGCTGTTAAATTCGCGGGTGAGCGGGCTGCCTTTCGGAAAGAAAAATCCGTAGTCGGTGTCTTCGAGCGTTGTTGGCATGAGCGCGATGCCCGAGTTGCGCGCTATACAGAGCACCGACACCGGTTCGTCAAGTACGTAGGCATCGATCTTGCCTGACGTGAGCGCGGCCGCCAAGTCGGAAGGAGTGGCAAAGCTCAAAATCTCCCCGTGGTCGGCGATATGCTCGTCAATCATGGCGTCGAATACCGAGCCCGTCAGATTGCCGAAGCGCTTGCCCGAAAGTTCGGACAATTCGGTGAACTCGGGTGCGGGCGCATCGGAAGCCGCGGGTGTTTCAGGGTTTGCAGAGGCGTCGAGAGCGGAAGCGTTGGGAGCAGAACTGTCCGTCGAATCTAAGCCAGCTTTGGCATGGGCAAGCGTTGGGGCGCCCAGGAAAAAAACAAGCAAGGCCGCAGCAAGCAGCATGAGCCAGCATACTGAATGGCTAAGGCGTATGAAGCGAACGCAATCCATGGCAAAAGGATAACATGCACTCATTCAAATGCGCTTTGCACAATGATGAAGCGCCATCCATGTAGAACACATAAGCGATATATGCCTTACAACAACGATGTAAAAGCCAAAAAGCTACTACGCTTACAGACGTAGTTATGTTACACTGGTACCCGAGAGCAAAGGAGGCCGCTATGTCGTTGCTGCGCCTGTATCATGGCTCGGAAAAAAAGCTTGAAACCCCTCAGTTTGGGCTAGGGAGCCCACGCAACGACTATGGTCTTGGTTTTTATTGCACCGAGCATTTAGAAATGGCGAACGAATGGGCTGTCCGCAATGGCAATGACGGTGTTTCTAACGAATACCGCTTCGATGCAACGGGCTTGAGCGTCCTCGATCTTAACGGTGAAGGCTATACCATTCTCCATTGGCTTGCTGTTTTGCTTCAAAACCGCATCTTCGACATACCTGCCCCGCTTGCCTTTGAAGCTCGCGCCTACATTGTCGAAACCTTTCCCGTCCCCTACGAAAAGGCCGATGTAATACGCGGATATCGAGCAGACGATTCATATTTTTCGTTTGCGCAGGACTTTCTTAACGGCACCATTTCTCTGCAACAGCTTGAGCGGGCTATGCATTTGGGCAACTTGGGCGAACAAATTGTTGTAAAAAGTAAAAAGGCATTTAACCGTTTGGAATTTGTTGGGGCAGAGTTTGTTCCTGCTGAAATATGGGCTCCCGCACGAGATGCGCGCGATGCCCAAGCGCGTCGTGAATACTTCGATATCGAACGCAATAGGCGGCAGCCGAGCGATCTTTTTATAGCTACCATCATCGATGAAGGAATGGATGCACATGATTTGCGCTTACGACCCTAATATGCGCCCAAAAGCACAGGTTTTGCTTGGCCGCGCACTCGACTTTGCGGTCCATGAAGTGGGCTATCTTCCTGAAGACTTCATGCAGCTCTTCATGCAATCGGGCTTTGCCAAGCAGTTTGAGCGCGGCAACCCCGCCATCATTATGGGCAAAAACGGGGTCGAGCTTGTTTTCGACGTATTAGAGCGCACGATTGGCATCCAGCGGCCTATCGAGGTGCGTTTTTCTAAAGGTCGAAGCAAAGAGTATTGGATTGGTTGGGCGCTTGCATATTACCAATGGGTGAGCAATTCGAGCTTCTGGAGCATCCTGCTCGACGTGCCCATGGACAGGCTGCAGGGTATGTATCGAAGTTATCACGAAATGGACATCCAGCGTTTTGTGGACGCCATGGATACGCTTCGCGCTCAGCAACATCCCGAATCGAATTTGAAGCAGCGGCGTTTGCGCGCAGGTCTTACCCAAGAACAGTTGGCAGATGCTTCCGGGGTGCCTGTTCGCACTATTCAGGAATACGAACAGCGGCGCAAAGACATTAACAAGGCGCAGGTTGAAGCAGCTCTTGCGCTCGCGCGGGCCTTGTATTGCGAACCGGCAGACCTGCTTGAACGTGCCGCGTCGTAGGGGCGGGGCGATTGAGGCGCGCCTCTTTTGCCGTCCTTGAGTGCGACACAAGACCTAGGGTGACACAGGGTCGTCATTTGGCGCGTTGGGCAGGAACACACCTCCGACCTTTGTTTATTGTTATGCTGCCGCCGCAAGTTCCTCTTCCCCGTATTCTTCCACGATGCGGTCGTACTCTGCCGTGGCATTGGCAATGCGAGTGCGTAGGTCATCGTATGCGTAGAGGCCATCGGCATTCTTCTGCAGACCTTTGAAGGACAACTCGACGCTCATGGGCGACTCCGTACCCGCAAGCATGGAACCTTCGCGCAGCTGGTCGACGCTCTGGTACATCAGGCGTACACGTCCGAACTGCTCGCCGCTGCCGTTCGCCCAGCGCTCGAACACCAGCTTGCAGCCGATGGGCGTCCTTGCCTCCACAGCGTTCGGCAGCTCGTAGACCTCGGCATCCAGCGCCGCCAGCACGCTTCCGACATTCGAGTCGTGTCCGCACAGGAAGGTGAACACGCGACCCTCTGCGTCCATTTCACTGCCAATCTCTTCCAGCAACGGATGCGCGACATTTGCCGCGACAAGCGGAGCCGTAAACAGCAGGTCGCCGTAAATGTCCTTGGTCAGGGCGATTTGCTTCCATTGCTCCATGTCCAGGTTGTGTCCGAATGCAGCATCTGTCGCGTTCGGCGATTCGTAGTACTGAAGGACGAGCGCATCGGAAAGCTGGCATGCCGTTTTAAGGGACCCGAGCGCAGCCGGCTCTTTGTCTAGTTCCAGCACCACCTGCGTGTCCGTTGTATCCAAGTTCGTAAGCTCGCCCGACTTGTAGGCTTCGGATTCGGTGTAATCCACCACGTCTTCGATAAGCGCATACGAATCCGCCAAGCCAGCGGCGACATTGTCCATGCCCGTTGCGCCGCCCATGGTTCCCATCTGTTCCAGGGCTGCTTCGACATACGCGTCGGAGATGAACGTAGTGGCTGGCGTGAACACGGGGTCCATCTGGTCGTATTCGACATGCGTTTCGATATCCACGTTCGCCACAGGCAGCATGCCGCTTGAAAAGTACTGCGCTGTCGCGATGGTGCGCTGCTTCGAGTTGGCGTAGAAGCGCACCGTGTCTTCTTCGGGCTGGTAGTTTTCGGGAATAAGCCCTTCGGACTCGAGCCACTTGCGCGCGTATTCACCCATCATGGTTTCAAGCGCGCCGCCACGCATGCTCAGTTCGCTTGCGTTTGATGTCCATTCGATCCACGTGTGAGGGGTCGCTTTGTCGAGCGCCGAGCCCGTGGTCGAAAGCGGGGCGCGAATGTTGTGACGACTCAGCATTACGACCTGCTGCAGTTGGTAGGCATCACCTGGGTTGTAGAAATCTAATTCCGCAGCAGTCTCTTGCTCGTTTTGGCTTGGGTCTAACGATGTGTTTTGCGGCGTGTCGCTCGATGCAGCCTGCGAGGATGATGCAGCTTGCGCCGTGTCGCTGGAAATAGTCGATGTGGCCGATGAAGCTGACACAGTTTGCGCCGTGTCGCTGGACGAAGTCGATACGCTTTGACTTTGCGCGGCTGACATGGCTTGATTTTGCGCGCCCGATTGCGCACAGGCTCCCAGGAGCGGGATTACGCAGAGCGCAAGTATCAAAGCCGCAAGAACGGGCAGGACGTGTTTGCTACGTTTCATCATCGGACCACCTTATTCCTTTGCATGTTTCCTAACTGATGTCTGTAGTTTATGCCATTTTCAGGTTATGTATCGGAGGATGACGAAAAGCACCCGTCTATTCGTCATTTCCGACTAGCCACTACATATAGGGTGTGAATAGTAACTTTTTATGGTTATCAACCTACAGGAGAGATTTTCTTGTAGGGACTACAAATGGCCTAATGCAAAGGTTGTCGTTTGGAGGCGTATCAGGGCATGCTTCGCCCGCCCCCTGCTACAATGCAGGCGGCTATGGCAAGCGTTGTTCCTACTG
>JAFUCE010000087.1 GCA_017459805.1 Eggerthellaceae bacterium | reverse complement strand
TGCCCGGTTTTACTGAGCTTGATGCGGGGTTCTTCCGTAAGAGTTGTTTGACTGATGTTTTGCTTGGTGACTTCGAGTTCATCATTAATGCTTGCGATATTGATACCCGCCATGACAAGCAGGGCAATGCTGAGGCTGACATAGACCACACGCGCCACGCCACGCTTTTTCTGCCACACCACAAAGAGCAGGATGGCTATAGCAACGGCGACGGCAATATTGATGCCAATCTGCAGCGCATCATTTTTTGGTGTGGTGTAGTACTGCAGGTAGGCAGACAAGGTACCGTAGTCGGTGCCGAAGAACAGGAAGTTGACAATAGCTGTTGCTGCCGCCGCAAAAAGCAAAAAGCCAAAGACGCTGCGCCCCTTGGGGCTTGCCAAGCGGTAAAAGACGCCAAACCACAGGACAAAGGTGCCTAGCGCCAGTGCGAAGCTTTTTGCCACAAAGAAAAGAGGCGACTCGAAGTGAGTAAGGTCAACGAATTCTTCGGGCGATGACTGAATGACCGTGAGGGGGATAAACACGCCAATGAGCAACGCAAAGAAGATGCCGCCCAGAACAAAGCTGCGGTTGTCTTGCGTGGTCGCTTCGGTGGGGTTTAAGCGTGCAAGAAGCCCGCGCTTGCTTGCGGAGCGCTTGCTCTGTGTGGGCTGCTCAAGCTGCGCGACCTGATTGCCTCGTTCGGCTTGTGCGGCTCGCCCAAGCAGTTCGCCCCGTTTGCCCTGCGCGGCTTGCGCGCGAGTCACTTTTTGCTTTGCGGAAACCCTATATACCAGGTTCTTCACCAGGGAAAACAGATTGTTAAGCGTCCAGTAAAACACCAGGCCAGAAGGTGAATTGTAGAGGAGCACCAAAAAGATTGCCGCTATGCCATAGGTTTGGATTTTACTGCTTAAGGGGAAGCCCTTAAGGTAGACGGCGGCAGAAATAACATTGATGAGCGTCATCAGGATAGGCAAGAAATTGATGCTGATGCCACCTATGTGGATAAGCGCGTCTGGCGCACCAAGGTCGGCAAGTGGTCCAAAGCTCACCCCATGAAGAAGTTGTAGGTGCGACAAGAAATGGTAGGCAGCAATGAAGAAGGGGATTTCAAGCAGAAGTGAAATGGATCCCTTGAATACATCGGTTGGCTTGTAGCCCATCTGGCGGTTGTAAGTTTGCAGCATCATGAAGCGTTCGTCGCCCGTAAAGGTTTTCTTGATGTGGTCGGTCCACGGCTTCATGGCGGCCATACGGTCGCGCTCTTCTTCTTGGAGTGCGTCGGCGCGGCGGTAAAGGGGCAGCACCAAAAAATTCATGGCAAGACTTAAAACTATGATGGCAATGCCCGGGTTGCCCACCGCGCTGTAGGCAAGCGAAAAAATGACTTCGAAAAAGAGCTCAAGCGGCCCAATAAAGAAGGTATAAATCAGGTCAAGAAGATTCATTCGAACAACTAATCATTACTTTCCAAAAGCGCTGCGGCATGGGCACCGTATTCGGAAGCGAAGTTATGGTAAATGCCTTCAAGCGGGCCGACGGGTTCACCTGTTTGTGCCATAGAAAGTGCCCATACGAGCCAGTGGAAACTGATGACCTGAATATAGGCAATGCAGTGAATGAGTTCTGCGCGCGTGGGCGGGCGCTGGAAGTACAGCTCCAGGAAATGGAGGGTGTCTTCATAGGTGTAGTCGGAACAGCACACGAACACCGCCAGGTCGCTGGCATAGTCGCTCATGCCTGCGTATTCCCAGTCAATCAAATCCATCTGGTCACCATGGATAAGGAAGTTGGGGTCGTAAAAATCGTTGTGGCACAAAACGGGCGCTATGCCGTCATCTTTTACAATCTTGTTGTAGCGTTCCGCCATGGCGAAAAGATCTTCGAAGTTGTCGTATTTGGTGCGAAACTCGTCTTCAAGCAGGGCCATCTGTTTGATGGTGTCTTCATGCATGTCTTTGACGTAGTCAATCGTGGCGCCCGATTGATGAAGCGTGCGCAAAAGCTGCAAGGCCTGCACGAGGTGCGCTTCGTTATGGCAGCTGAAGGGTTCGTCGCATTCAACGTAGTGCGATATCTTCCAGCCAACTTGTGGATCTTCGTAAATAAAAGTCCCGTCGATACCAAGCTTTGCTGCAATGTTTTGACATTCGGTTTCATATTTGCGATTGGTAATTTCTTCAGTTCCAACACCTGGTTGGCGATAGGTGTATTTTTTGCCGGCAACTTCTATGAGCCAGGTCTTGTTGGTAAGCCCCCCATGGAGTCTGTCCAGGAAATTAATGCCGGCGGCTTCGCAGTGAAGTACTTGGCAAATATTGGGCATGGCAGACGCATCCAAATCTTGTATAAGTTC
>JAFUCE010000086.1 GCA_017459805.1 Eggerthellaceae bacterium | reverse complement strand
TTGAAGAATACATTACTTATTGGAATACACGACGCTACCAAGTTGGGCTAAAAGGAATGACCCCGGTGCAGTACCGGAGTCATCCCATAAGAGCCGCTTAAGAACTTTTATTGACCGTCCAACTTTTTGGGTCTAGTTCACAGGGGACGGGTTTTTCGTTCATCTTTACGAATGGCATCTTCTAATTCTCTGAACAGCGGGCAGGGATGAACGAAAAACCCGTCCCCTGTTCACGCTTGGGTACGCGACGAGGGCTCGGAGCGGCAAGATGGGGTGCCCAGCGAAGCCGCAGCATCAGCTCGTTCCGGCGTTCGTCAGAACGGCGGAACTAAAGACTTGCCTTTTCAAGCTTCGTCATAACATCTTTAGGAACCGCACTTGTACCACCGAAGACGTAACAAGCAGTTTTCGTTATAAGGCAGGGCTTTCGTCACCTATATAAGACAGAAAGACTTTTCTATGGCTTCAGTTTGCTGTTCGGGAACCTGGGCCGCGGCCGCATACTTACGCCAATGACACACTGATTCACGCACTTGATCAATGGCCTGCTGCACCTGCCGGGGCTTCAGGCTCATATGATTCGCACTGGCAAGCAGGTCAGCTTCTTCCAACAAATCGCACTTGCCATTAATTGACATTTGATGCTGCCCCGTCCAAGCACCACCAGGATTGTATGCATAAGTCACATCGTAGGCAGGGGCTAGACTCCACTTCCCTGCCCTGTCCATAAGGAACGAAATGTTCTTCACGTGGTCGTCCTGATTGCGTGCCATAACATTAAAGACCATACGACTAAACAGTTGCTCAACTTCGTCTTGTCCAAGCTCCAGCATGCGCATTACCTGGGCAGCCTGTTCGTAACTATGAACACGGGCAGCGTTGAAGTCGAAATGCGCCAAGCCGCCAAGTGTTTGCATGTGAATTTTGGCACCATTATTCGAACGATCGAAGCGACGCGACATAAAGTGGCAATAGCCTTCTTCCTCGTAGAGCCTGCACTCGGGCATAGCAATACCCGCGCCCTTCGCCATAAGATAGTAGGCATATTCGATGCGCGTATAACTTGGCACGTCAGTTTGTTCTTTGTCAGCGTTGCTTGCAACACCGTCGAACTTCAAAAGCCAATAACCAAAACCTTCGCCCGCGTTTATCTGCCCAGAACAAACTTCCCCCGTTTCTTCATTCCAGGCAATAAGGGCTTTTGCCCTGGCACCACCGGCGGAAGTCCCCACGCGAAGTATTTGCGCCATGGCTCCTTCGTCTTGATGAAGATGCAAACCCGCGCGCTTTGCCAGAATGCTTTCCGCTAAACGCGCAAGGGCAGCTACGTCAATCTGCTCGGCAGGAGTAGGCTCAGGCCCGGTTGCCGGCACAAATTCCAAGGCGCCCATACCACGTTGGCCCATGTAACACAGCCGCTCTACGGCGTTGAGGGAACCGCGGGGCCTCCCTTGCGATTCAAGCCAAGCGTCTATGACGGCATTTCCAAATTTGTCGGGTAAAGAATCGGCCAGCATGCCGGGCAAACCGTAAAAGGATTGCAGAGGAAGCGCAGGAAATGTATACACCTGGCCTGAAAGCGGCATTGCAAGCGGTGAAGGCTGGACGCCACTTTCAAGGAAATCGCGGGCGTATTCGAATGTAGCGTAGCGTTGCCCGTCGGCAAGGGCTACCGTGCCAATAGGAGTACCCCACAAATAAACTTCTGCAATGGTGCTCATTGTTCGTCACCCCACTTCCAACCCTCAAGTTTGGACGCTTCGTTTTTGCGTGGCCTTACGCGTTTGCGCTCATGGCCAAGCTGAGCAAGCTCGGATGGGCGCAGGGCACGGTCTGGGACGAGCGCTTCAACATTTGTTAGCATACCGAGCGCGCGAAGCAGCGAAAGGTAGCTTCCCAGATGCGCGTCGCCGCCACGTTCAATACTGGCGACCGTGCTGAGTGAAACACCTGAACGGCGCGCAAGGTCTTCCTGGGTAAGGGAGGCGTTAATGCGGTTGCTTTTTATGCGCCTACCCAGTTCAGCAAGCACGTGTTCGTTTGAGTCAAGTAGTGTGATTTGCATAGTGTTTAATCATTTCTTTTCCAATTGTTATCTTAATATTTAGCATATAACAGTTGGAAAAGCAATAGTTACCCTTGGCGGAATATCTGACATAAAGTGACAGAGTGACCCTCTGTCACCATGTGACGGAGGGTCTGATAAATGACGAAAAGCACCCGTATATTCGTCCCTATTCGTCATCCTATTCATCACGCAGGTGGTCGAGCCTCAGCGAGGCTTCATGCGGTGCACCAGATTGCCGCGAAAGCCCAAGGAAGCATACTTGGGTACGCGACGAGGGCTTGGAGCGGCAAGATGGGGTGCCCAGCGAAGACGCAGCATCAGCTCGTTCCGGCGTTCGTTAGAACGCCGGAACTTCAAACTTAAAGCTACAAGCTCGCCTTTTCAAGCTTCGTCATCACGCCTTGAGGTACTGCGCCTGTACCACCGAAGACATAGCCATAAATAATGGTGTTCTTGCTAGCTTTTACGAAGGTTTCGGCTTGGGCGGAGTTTTTAACGTCAGCAAGTAAGATGACTGCTTTGTTCTTGCCACAAAGGGCAG
>JAFUCE010000085.1 GCA_017459805.1 Eggerthellaceae bacterium | reverse complement strand
TCACACGCGACGATGTAAAAGTCCCCGCTGACGTGCTGCCTGAGGCGCGCGAAGAGTACATCAACAATTATCTGAAGGCTACTCGTGGCACCGGCCGCCTGATGCTTTTTGCCTGCGAACAGAAGATGGAACACTTAAATGGCGACTTCTACGGCGAAGGCATTGACCCATCTGACAACGACCCTGAACACCTCTTCCAAATTGGTTCCCAGGGTGTGTGTGGCGTACTGGCCGGCCAGCGCGGTTTGATTGCACGCTATGCACCTGACTATCCAGAAATCAACTATCTGGTCAAAATGAATTCAAAAACTAACCTGGTCAAGACCGAACAGGACGACCCTTATTCGCCCCAGCTGCACGACTTCGAAGCCGTGCTGGCCATGAAGGAAGCTGGCTGCAATATCGTGGGCGTAGGTTATACCATCTATTTGGGCAGCGAATATGAATCGACCATGCTTTCTGAAGCGGGTGAATTGATTGCCGAAGCTCATGCTGCTGGTTTGATTGTCGTGCTCTGGATTTATCCGCGCGGCAAAGCAGTTGCAGACGAAAAAGCACCCGAGCTCATTGCAGGTGCCGCCGGTGCTGCCGTTTCCCTGGGCGCTGACTTTGTTAAAGTTAATCCGCCTAAGGCAAGCGACGACAAGACCAGTGCTGAAAACCTGGCCATTGCTAGCCAAGCTGCTGGGCGTACGGGCCTTGTATGCGCAGGCGGATCAAAGGCGGATGTGGGCGAATTCCTCCAGAACCTGCACGACCAAATTCACATTGGTGGTGCATGTGGTAACGCCACGGGACGCAACATCCATATGCGCTCACTCGATGAAGCCGTGCGCCTGACGCAAGCTATTTCGGCCATTACGCTTTCCGACTACACCGTAGAAGATGCCTTGCAGGTATTTAACACTGACGTCGAATACGTTTTGCGCGAAAGCTTCTAAAACCTCGCTACAACAACTTATATGAAAGCGCCCACTTCAACTCGGGCGCTTTCTTCTTGCGCCGTATGCAAAACAAGGGCGTAGTGTGAAGCCAAATCGCTTTCAGAACCATTCTTTGCGATTGTAGACATAAATCGCATCAAAATCAGTTTGAGTTTTCGTAAGATAAATGAGCCCTTCAATGAGCGAAATAATCCAGATGATGGGCGATGCGAGACCAAAGGTGATAACAGTGGCGCCCAGCATAATGAAACCAGGCGTGTTATAACCCAGGTAAAACTTATGAACGCCAAATACCCCTAAAAAGATTGCAAGTAAGGCAGCTGCCACATGATCTTTGGTGCGGATATAAGTTTGGTAAGGCTGTTGGTAGCCTTGCTGATAGCCTTGCTCGTAACCCTGCTGGTAGCCCTGCTGATAGGACTGTTGGGCATGACCGTGGTGGCTGTAGGAATACTGACCCTGGGCACTACTTCCACCCCAGGCCTGCTGATAGGCATTATCAACAAAAGCCTGGCTTGATTGAGCTTGCTGAGCCTGTTGCTGACCCGTTGATGTAGTGTCGGTGCGGGCAGAAGTTGCATGAGACATTGCGGCGACTAAGGGATCTGCGTGATATTGCTCGGACGCATCCGAGGGCGTGCGCGCGTCTGGTGCTGCTTCAGTAGCTTGGCCGGCTGCTTCGTAGTAGGCACGTTCGTATTCTTCTTGACGCGATTGAAAATCATCATTCTCAGGCATGACATACCCCTAACTTATACGCTCGGGTCAAGCATACCCCCACTTATGGCAAACTTGAGACTTTGTAAGAAGGCTGTTTACTTTTTGAATAAGGCTAAAAGCTTGTCTTTGAACAGAAATGCAAGGGCAGCGATAAGGGCTAACACCACCAGTATGATGATGCTCTGCTTGATATTGCCATCCATAAAGCCTGATGCAGCATAAGTTGACATGATAATGCCCGGGAAACGCGCAATGGTTGTAATAAGCAGGTAGGTCTTTATGGGCATATCGGTCAGGGGCACCAGATAGGTGAACACATCCTTGGGCATACCTGGAATAAGGAACAAAATAAAGACGATGGTATTCAAGCGGCCTGACTTTTCGAATTCACGGAACTTGTCCAGGTATTTCGTTGAGACCATGTCTTCCACGAAAGGTTGGCCTAAGCGATGCACGAGCTGATAAATAACAAAGCTCGACACCACACAACCGACTACGATAATAAGGGCACCAAGCCAGGGCCCGTACATCATACCCGCAGCCAGCTGCACCACTTCGCCAGGAATAAGCACGAGTATAATCTGCAAGAACTGAATGCCCAGCAGTATTAATACACCAAGGGGGCCTGCCGAACGGATTTCGTTAGCAAGCGCTTCAGGTCCTTGAGTAAAAAGGCGGCCAATCATGGGCCACAGAAGAGCCACAACAATAAAGAGCACAATGAAGAAACCCAAGAGCCCTATGATGCGGAGCAGGTTGGCACGAGGTATTTCATGCCCGAAAACAACTACCGTCTTTTGGCTTTTTTCAGCGGTGTCCTGTTTATGCGCAGTAGCCGCGTCCTTCGACTCGATTGACTTGTGCACTTGCCCAGCTTGCGAAGCGCTCGAAGCCTTATTTTCGTTTTTTTGTGCCGTCATTTTTTCCGCTTGCTTTGTCGTATTCTTCTTTAAATGCTGAAAACATGCCCTTGGCGCGCCCAATCTGACGACCAGTCACAAAGGCACCTTTGTTTACCGCTTCACCTGTTTTCTTGGCCGCTTCTTCTGCTTTGGGCTTAACCGACTCCGCCGCACGGCGCGCCTTATCTTGTGCGCGCGCCGCACCATGGCCTGCTGCTTCTGCAATGCCACCCTGCATAAAGTTCAAGCCCACCGCATCCGAAATGACAATGGCGCCACGGAGGAGTTCTTCTTCGCCCTGTTCGTTTTCGACCCACTCCCCTGCAAGCTCAGTGCCGATACCAATACGAAAACCAACGATGTGTTCAGCAGGAATAACAAGTGAGCCCACAAGAGCCTGGGCCGTAGCGCCGCGGTGCGAGGTGACCGAAATAACCTCGCCCGTTGTTGCAGAAAATTCGATGTCGGCAACGGTGCCGAAGGCTTCGCCCGACTCCTTCATGAGAGGCATACCTTCCCACATGACGCACTTGTCCCAATTGATTCCCAGGCGCTTTATGGCAGCATCGCCCGTTGCATCCTTGGTGCTATCGTCCACAATGATGTGGTCGTCTTCTACGCTAAATGCGTCAAGGGGAACGAACATGTCTGAGCGATGAAACATGAGTGCAAGGTCGGGGCGCTTCACGGTAAAGCCGACACAAACATTCTGCGTTGGCAAAAAGATAAAACGTTCGACCTTGCCTATGCGCGATGTTTGCGACTTGCCACCAAACACGCGCTTGCCTGTAAGGGCACGTGTTGAATATGTATCTGTGGATGTTTCGGTCATACTCATAATGAGGGCCGGCCCCCTTGTCCCAACAGACTCAAGAACCGACCCTGAAGTGTCTCTAGAGTGAAAGCTTACTTGGCGTCTGCGGCCGCGTCGACCACTGCCTGAGCCTCAACTTCAATCTGCGCAGCTGCGTTCTGCACACCTTCGGCGTTTTTAGCAACCTGGGCAGCAATGCGCTGACGGGCGGCTTCAATCTTTTCGCGCAGTTCGTCGTTCTGCGTAGTAGCGAAAGGTGCGCTATTGGTTGTAGCTTCTTGTACGCGCGCCTGAGCAGCACCGAAAACATCCTGCGCAGTTGCAGCAGCACGGGTGTATGCCTGCTGAGCTTGTTCAGCCACGTTTGCATACATTTCCTGGCCTTTTGCTACCGCGCCACCATAGAACTGCTGACCGCGGGACTGTGCGTCCGAACCAGCATTCTGGGCACTTCCCCATGCCTCGTTTGCCTTGTCCGCAACATAAGCGCGAGTTTCTTCACCAGTCTTGGGAGCATAAAGCAATGCCGTAGCAGCACCAACAATGCCACCAACAATGAAGGGTATAAGTCGTCCAGCCATAATGAGCCTCCTAAACGTGCTGCCATGCAGCTTTTTGCTTCACGGGGTTTGCGCGCCCGTTTTCTTCTGATAATTATAGTATCAGTACAAGCCTTGTGTGCGAAGAGTTACTAAGCTGACATAAAAAGGCGATAAGATGGGCGCATGACCTGCCTCATACAAGGCGAGCCCGAACTAAAGCAGGGTATTTATGAGTTCTTCAGCGCTTTTAAAGGCGGCAATTGCTTCGAGGTCGTCGCAATACGACACCTCCACGCGCCCTCTGCCGGCGTCATAGTCCACCCATTCGCTTGTGCCAACAAAGATTTTATCCGTTGCGCTTGATTGTTCGGTAAGGATGTCAACCACCACATGTTCGAGCAAGTGAATGATGGGTGTGTGCTGAATGACCGCGGCGAAGGTGGAACCCTTCCCGTTGACGCAAGCATGCTTGGGCAACAAAGGGCGCAGTTCGCACACCTTATGTGCAAGTTCAGGCGTAGTCATGCGAACTGATGGCGAACAGCTTACGTGTGCGCGCACACGGTCAGCGCGTACCTGTAAGGATTCGATACAAACCAACTTTGCACCAGCATGAACATCGCCGTTTGTTCGAGCCAAAGCTGGAGACGTGCTGGGTGCTTCTGCGCATTCCCGAACCATGTTAGTACCCGGTGCCCGAATTCCAATAGAGGCCTGAACCCGAAGCGCCATAGGGGTCGTTAAGACCCGAATACGCATTTTGCTCCATAGCCGCAGCCGCTTCTTCCATGGCCGCTGCCGCTTCTTCATTTTGCTTGCGCATTTCCTCTTCCATGAGCGCCTCCCAGTTTTCGTCCTGGCGACGCTCTATCTGTTCGTAGTACACATCCATATCTATCCAGCGGCCGTACTGGTCATAGTAGCCTTCGCCACTGCTGGCCTTACTGCTGCTGCTATCGCCACTTTCCGCCTCCGATGCCTTTTCGTCTTCACTTTCTTCCTCTTCTTTAGCACCAAATTCAACCCAAAGTCCGTCAAGGCCGTAATAGCCCGATGGACCTTCGACCCAGTAACCGTTTTCGTCCGTATAGCCACCAGGGTCTTCCACCCAATTACCCTTCGCATCGAAGTGGCCGTAGCTTACTGCCACAAAAATACCTTGCTTGTCGTAATAGCCCTTCGAGTTGCGGTCGGGGCTCACGACAAAGCCGTTTTCATCAGGCACAGTTTGTGACGCCTGGGGTGCTTTTTCTTCATCGGAAGAAGAGCTGGCATTTGAACTTGACGAATCCGCGTCCGCCGCTGCCGAAGACGAACTCGAGCTTTTTTGCGGCTCTGAAATGGTGATTTCAGACGGGTTGCGATTGCTGCCTGGCACCACTATTTCGGGAATGTCGCTTGAAACCTTTTCGAGACGCGTCGTGCCGTCGGGCAATTCGCCTTCGGCAAAACCTGGGTCGTCGCGGAAATGAAACACCAGGCTCCAGTCGGTTTCTACGCTGTCCTCCAAAACCAGGTGGCTGCGATCTTCGCTAAAACGATAGGACGAAGAGCCTTCGTCATGCCCAAATACGTAGCTTATTTGCTTGTTGAAGGTGTCGATTTTGTATTCATACACGGCATCTTCTGCCAGCATGATGTGGGTTGCATTTACTTGCATTTCGGCACCAGAGCTTACGTCGCGCCATGTGCCCTGAAAGTCTGCTACATCGTCATAGCGATACCAGCGATTCCAAACAAAAAGCGCTGCCGCAGTAAGCAAGAAAACAAACAGGATGGCAAGCGCCACCCGGCCCCATTTTACGCGCGAGAAAATACCCGCTGGCTCTTTGTCGGCAAGAGCATCCTCGCTTACGCTTTCTTTGTCGTGGTCCGCTTCGGCACCTTCGTCTTGAAGCGCGCCGCCAGCATCTTGTGCAGCTTCGTCTTCTGCGCCTTTGGCGTCAACGGAATCGACGTTATTGGATTCTGCTTGAACGTCAGTTTGATTTGGCAAGGCACCCAGGTCCTGCGGTGCTTGCTCGCCATCTTGAGCGAGCGCGTCGGAGGGCATTTTTCGCGTGTCTGCCATCGTTAATCTTAGGCCTTCTGCATTTCAACTACATTTTATGCGCGAATTATTCGGGTTTGATTACTTCAACACCACCCATATATCCTACCAGCACTTCGGGTACGGTTATGGAACCGTCGGCATTTTGATAATTTTCCATAATAGCCGCCATGGTACGCCCCACAGCCAAACCCGAACCGTTAAGCGTGTACACAAAACGATTGCCCTTGAAGTTTTCTGGGTCACGATACTTGATGTTGGCGCGGCGTGCCTGGAAGTCGCTACAACACGAACAAGAACTAATTTCTTTGTAGCCGTCATAACTGGGCAGCCACACTTCCAAGTCGTAGGTTTTTGCGGCCGAAAAGCCCAGGTCGCCTGTACAAAGCGAAATCACCCGATAGGGCAAATTAAGCTTTTGCAGAATGAGTTCGGCTTCTTCGGTCATCGATTCGAGTTCGTCATAGGCCTGTTCGGGCGTGGCGAACTTCACCATTTCAACCTTGTCGAACTGATGCAGGCGGATAAGACCGCGCGTGTCACGGCCCGCACTACCGGCCTCTTCGCGGAAGCAATTGGTAAAGGCGGTGTAACGCAGGGGCAAGTCAGACGCTTCCAAGACTTCGCCTGCATGCATATTGGTCAGCGGCACTTCAGCCGTTGGAATTAAATAGAGACTTTCGTCCTTCGTCTTAAACAGGTCTTCTTCAAACTTTGGAAGCTGACCGGTGCCCGTCATGGTTTGGGCATTCACCAAGCTTGGGCACCACCATTCCTTAAAGCCGTTTGCGGTATGCGTGTCGGCCATAAAGTTAATGAGCGCGCGTTCGAGCCTGGCACCCATGCCTGCCAGTACGACAAAACGGCTGCCCGAAAGCCTCACGGCACGGTCAAAATCAAGCATGCCAAGAGCTGGGCCTAAGTCCCAATGAGCCTGCGCCTCGAAATCAAATTCACGCGGACTACCCCACCGGCGCAACTCAGGGTTTTCCGATTCGTCCTTGCCCAGCGGTGTTGACTCATGAGGAATATTAGGCACGCCCATCAAAAGCTCGGTCAAAGCGCCTTCTGCTTCGGCATGTGCTGCACTCGCGGCTTCCAGCGCGTCTTTTAGAGCAGCGACCTGTTCTTTTGCGCTTTCAGCTTCCTCGGTTTTTCCCGCAGCCATAAGTGCGCCCACCTCTTTGGAGAGGCTGTTGCGCTGGGCTTGAAGCGCCTCCTCTTCGGCAATGGCTGCACGGCGGGCTTCGTCAAGTTCGGAAAAACGCGCAGAATCCCACGCAAAATTGCGGTTTCTCATGGCTGTTTCTACAACTTCAAGATTTTCACGTACGAAACGGGCGTCAAGCATTATTCCTCCTGCAAATATGTAACGAGTCGTTCATCTTGTAGTGCTCATTCGGTAGTATACTCTTGAAGACGAAAAAAGCTTTAAACGGCGCGAAAGGCACACGATGGACTTTGGCGAAATATATCACTTTTTATTTGAGACCTTTGCAGGCATGGGCGTCTTGTTTGGCGTTACCATGGTCATCTGCCTCATTATTGCCGTCATCATGGAGCGCCGCACGCGCAAGATTTATGTCAACCACGAAAAGACCGAGGACGATTGGTCTTTCTTCGACGATGATGACGAAGACGAAGCCGACGGAAACGCATAAGGCTCTTAATACCCCTCGTGCATACAAGGACTCAAAATCGCACATTTCAAAACGGCACAGTTTCTTGATAGGAGGATAAC
Source organism: Eggerthellaceae bacterium (assembly GCA_017459805.1). Classification (GTDB taxonomy): domain Bacteria; phylum Actinomycetota; class Coriobacteriia; order Coriobacteriales; family Eggerthellaceae; genus CACXMZ01. Next base: position 6,907 of record JAFUCE010000085.1, on the reverse strand, counting down.
TAATATGGCTTTATACAATCGACAGGGAGCATACATTCCACGCATTGCTGCAGTACATGATCTCTGCGGCTATGGGAAGTGTTCCCTGGGCGTGGCCATTCCGGTGCTTTCTGCAGCGGGCTGCGACGTTTGCCCTGTTCCAACGGGTCTTTTTTCGAGCCATACCGCCTTTCCTGGTTGGTATATGCACGACACGACCGCCATACTGCCCGACTACCTAGACGCCTGGAGCGGCATCGGAGTTGATATTGATGCCGTCTATTCGGGCTTTTTGGGTGCACCCGAACAGGTGGATATTATCCGCAGCATCTATGAAAGCTATCCGGACGCTTTGCGCGTGGTCGACCCTGTCATGGCAGACCACGGCAAGGTATACCCCACCTACACGCCCGAACTGGTAGATGCCATGGGGAGCCTGGCTGAAGGTGCCGACATCCTTACCCCCAACCTCACCGAAGCCGCCATCATTCTTGGGCGCGAATGGACAGGTGCTGACATAAGCGAAGACGGAGTCCGCAACATTATTGAAGGGCTGCGCAATCGTGGCGCAAAAAATGTAGTGCTGAAAGGCATCGAACACGGGGATGGACTTATCCATAACTACGTATGGGGCGAAGCAGCAGAGTTTTTCGAAACCACCAATCCAAAGCTGCCCTATATGCTCCACGGTACGGGCGATTTGTTCGCGAGCGCGCTGCTTGCTGCCGTTATGGCTGGTAGAGGCCTTGAAGATGCTACGTCCTTTGCCGCCGACTTTACGGCAGAAGCCATGGTCGTTTCCGCTAAGCAGCCCGACTTTGAAAACCGCGGCGTGAGTTTTGAACCACTGCTGGGCACAATCTCTGGCCTTTTGGCTTAAGGAAAGCAGCATAAGGAAAGACGGCGGTGTCAGACTTAATCCTCAATAGATATCGTCCCCTTGAAGAAGCTGGCGCTGGCGGCTATGGCACGGTTTATGTTGCATGGGACCCGCGCATTCAACGCCGCGTGGCTATCAAGGAAATGTTGGTTGACCCAGGGCTCATTCCTTCGCCCACCATGGAAGGCACTAGCTACGACGTCAACGACATTCCCGGGCTTGAAGAAGCACGCACGGCGGCACTTTTGAGTGACCCGAATATCGTTGGTGTACTTGATTTCGAAATTGAGGATACGACTGCCTACCTCATTATGGAATACGTGGATGGCTGTACGCTCACGCAATAGCTGCGCGACTACCCTGGTGAAATGACCCCAGAAATCGTGGGCGCCGTATTCAAGAGTGTGGCGCATGCCCTTCAGGTAGCCCATGAAAACCAGGTGCTTCACCTCGACATTAAGCCTGATAATGTGCTTATCAACCGCCAAGGTGAAGTTAAGGTTACCGACTTTGGTCTTTCAAAACTTTCGAATGCAGAAGGTTACGAACGAGCTGCAGGTGGAACCATAGGCTATATGCCACCAGAACAAATGAACCTTGAAGCACCCGATGCACGCTGCGACGAATGGGCGCTGGCTGCCCTCACCTATGAAATGATTGCGCAGAAAAACCCCTTCTTTGCGCAGGACTTGGAAGGTGCTAAGGCCGCCATTTATGATGCAGAACTCGTGCTCCCTTCGCTTTGTATGGAAGGCTTGAGCACCGAAGCAGACGATGTCATTTTTTACGCACTTAACCCCGAACGCGAAGAGCGCTATGCAAGTGTCGCCGATTTTGCAGAAGAACTTCAGCCGCTCCTTGGCAATCCAAAAACGGGAAAACGCCAGCTCGCACGCCTCGTGGGCGAAGCCAGCAACGACATGGCAGAACCCGAGGCCGTGCCCGAGTCCGTTTCGGCGCTTGACCGCACTGACCCCCGCAACATGCGCATCATCATGCGCCTGTGGTCTGTTATCAACTGCGCCGTACTGGGAGCCGTCGGCCTTTCTTGCCTTTCGCCGCTTATTGGGACGGTGCAGGGGCTCCCCTACTGGGGCTGCCTTGCGGCAATTGTGGTGGTCGCGGCCATCATTCCCCACCTCGGGGCGCTTTTGGCTGTCAGCACATTCGCTCTTGCCCTCATTACCCAGGGGGCGTACCTCGCGGGTGCCGTTTTGTTGGTTGCGGGCGGTCTGTGGTGGTGGTTTAGTGCGCGTCGTGGCTTTGAAAATACCTGCGCGCCACTTTCAATCGTACCTTTGGGACTCTTCGGGCTTGGTGCCGTGGTACCCATACTCTGCGGCTATTTCCTCAGGGTTAAAGATGCCCTTATTGGAACTGTATTCGCCTGCATTTTAGCCCTTGCCCTAGCTGGATCTGCCGCTACGACACTCGGCAACTGGAGCATACTTAGCCTCTGGACAACGAGCGACCTTGCTACCCTTAACCATCTTGGTTTTGGCTCAATTCGCAGCATAGTTACTACACCCGGGCTTTGGATTGACTTTGTAAGCTGGGTGCTTGCCGCCATCACCATGGCGGGCCTGTGCTCGCCGTCCAATCGCGCTGTTGGCTTCTTGGGGGCCTTGCTTGCTGGAGGCATTATTATCCTCGGTGCCTTTATTCAGGTTTGGCTGAGCAGCGGTGGAACCCAGATGATGCCTGAAGCAATCAATTTCGCACGCGCCCTTGTACCCCTGGTCGTAGGTGGTGTCTTTACTATCTATGGAGTTCCCATCCGCAGCGAAGATGATTAAAACCTGTTCAGCGGCTTAAGCGCGATTGGCGTTGATGTCCTTTACGTTGAAGACTTTTGCTCAAAAGCTTAGTCGACAACATGGGCAGGATAGTATTTTTCTTCACCCAAATATGAAATGAGATAGGTTTCATCGGTGTCGGTACGCGCAAAAATCGTGCACGACATCGATGCTGTTTCACCCTCGTTGTACGCCGTTGCATCAGCAATGTAGTCGCCACGCAGTTCAACTGCAACAGGCGTTCTTGAGTCGATGACAAGACGGTATTCCTGATCAATGAAAACCTTAATGTCGGGGTAGTCGCGTGCGTGGTTTTCTTCTTCGGTTTCCTGGGTTTCTTCGGCACTTCCAGCATCTTCGGGCTCGGCGGCATCCGCATCAGCCGCTTCCTCGGCTTCGGTGGCTTTGCTTGCATCGCCCGCTTCGTTTGCACTGGAAGCAGATGCGGCCTCTTCTTGGGCCTGCGCTGCTTCTTCGGCTTGAGCAGAACTACTCGATGCCCCAGCCGCCGCGGCACTGCTTGCTTCTGCCTGTGCAGCGCTGCTTTCACTGCTCGAACTTGCAGAAGCGCTATTTGCCGCAGACGATGCGGAGCTGCTTGCGCTGCTCGACACCGCTGTACTATCAAGGAGGGCATCTTCGCTCACTGACTCATACGCAGCATCCACAGCAGAACTTGCCTGTGCGTCCTTTGCGGCCTCCTGCGCGGGCGGGTTGAGGATTCCCGCCAGGGGCCCCACAGCAATTACTATGCCAACAATGGCCAGGACTGCTGCCGCTGGAACAACAATCTTCCAGGGGCTGATGGGCCGCTTCGCCTTGGGCTTTGCTTCCTGCGTTTCGCTAGCGCCTTCACCTGTGTCAGTTTCTGAAGCAGAGCTTTCTTGCGCTTCGATTGCTGGGCTGGCATAGGTCTTTGTTACCGTTTCCGCTTCGCGCGCCGCGGGAACGGGCATCTTAAATAAGTCTGAACTTGCATTTTTGGTATGCAATTCACGGGCAAGAAGATTAACTCGCATGCGCGCGGCGGCTTCTTCGCTGGGCTCGACAGCGTCAAAGGCGGCACGAATCTGGGCTTGCAGGGCTTCGTCAACAAATTCATCGGCAGCACCCGCTGCGTCTAAAGCACCTTCCTGTGGCTTATTGATGTCTGTCATGCCTGCTCACCCCCTAAGGCTTCCTTCAGTAGCTTGCGTGCATCTGCCATACGGTTGCGCACGGTAGACGGCGGCGCACCAGTCAAAGTTGCAATTTCTGCCGTCGAATATCCTTCGTAGTAGTACAGATAAATGCACTCCTTGTATATGTCGGGCAAAGCAAGGACTGCCTCAAGGACGCCATCCCCTTCGGCACTCGCGCGCGTATCGAGCAGGTCGTCGGGCATGTCGGCGCGTCTTGTGCGTGAAGCACTTTTGAGTATGTCCTTGCAAAGGTTTTGTGCGCACACGATAAGCCATGCACGTTCGTGGCCTTCGCTTGCAAAGCTGCGCGGCGAATCAACCAGTTTCATGAATACCTGCTGAGTAGCATCTTCAGCATCGGGCGCGTTCCCCAGGAAGGAATAACAGACCCGATACACCGTCTTCATGTGGCGGTTGAAAATATCTTCTATGCCCTGGCTTTGTTGCACGCCAACCCTTGCCTCTACTCTTAATACGATTACGACACGCCTCTTGTCGGCATTAATTATTATATCTTAGCAATAACTGCTTGCGTGATAATGCTGTCGTCTTGAGCAAGCTCGAGCAAACCACGGCAGTCAATCAAACGCTTTATCGCATCCAAGCTTGCTGCATGTACTAACACTTCAATGGATTCGTTTTCGCGCGCGGCACGGAAGGCACTCCGTATGACCTTGGGAAAAAACTCCGCGAAGGATGTAGCCTCTTCGCCGTCAGGGCATTCATCCGCCATAAAAAAGGAGAAGGAAGTCTTTTCGTCTATGTCGCTCAGGCAGTCGTTCAAAGCGTCAAGGTTAGAGCCGTAATAGCTGGGAAAGTCCAGTTCACGCGCAAGAAAAGCATGGACATCTTCCGCGGAAGAAAAACTTGCTTCTTCTATAAGTATTTCGCGCATAACCCCTGCCTTTTATCTATGCTATGACCAAAATGGCATTGCCTTAATAGAGCTGCTCGAAGCTTTTATAGTGGTCGCCCGTGTAAAAAATAAGGCCGTCATTAGAAAACACGATGCGTTCTGCCCCACGGTAACCACCCTCATAGTTGATATCGCATTCAGTCCATGTGCGCCCGGGAGCGTCGGGAAGCACGCCTTCATCGTTATAGAATTCGCTCCCGCCTATGCTCATACCAGGCAGGACTTCATCGAGGTTGCCCTTCTTCGACACCCAGCCCTGCTTTTTAGCTTTGCTCTTGGAAATATAGTTCGATGGCAAGTGCCCAAACTCGTGAATATAGGCTGCCACCTCTTCCTTGCTTGTATAGTGGCCGTCTTCGCTTACCTGTACGCCCACTGTTTCGACCTTGGGGCTTGCTTCTTCTTGTGCAGATGATGCTGACGAAAGTGACGCATCGTCTTGTGCAGATGATGCTGACGAAAGCGACACGTCGTCTTGTGCAGTTGAACTCGTTGGTTCTTCGTCGCTTGCTTGCGATGTGGTCGCAGACGAAGCGGGCGCCGATTCCCCACTATCGACTTCTTGATTTTCAGAGCTGGACGATACTTGGGTTGTGCTTGCATCGGCTGCCTGCGAAGCCGATGCGGGGTTGTTATATTTTTCGGCGTCCTTTATATAGAACTGTCCAAGCATTGAACCAACGACAATGCCTAAAACGAGCATCACAAGACCAAAGAGTATGTAGGATTTTTTCATGCTCTAATTATACACGTCTGCTACCTGTGCCCAAGCATCAGACAGAATTCGATTGTGGTCAAACGCAAGATTGGGAAGGGTGAGCGCCTCGTCGATTTCGAACCACTGCACGGCTGCTGCATCATCACCAGCAACAGGATGAGCACCAGTAGGTAGGGGCGCAACATAGGCCACGGTCACGACCCAGTCACGCGGATCGCGCCCCGGTTCGCTGTACACCCCTAAAAGCTGCAGGGACGCTTCCTCAATGCCAGTCTCTTCACGCAATTCGCGCACTGCCACCTGCTCGATAGTTTCCCCAGGTTCGGCAAAACCGCCTGGCAGGGCCCAGCAATCCTTGTAGGGGTGATTGCCCCGCCGCACAAGGAGGACTTGCGCCCCGTTGTCGCTTTCGCGGAATATGACTATATCGGCTGTAAGCGCTGGATGCGGCCACTTGCTCGCGTCGTAGTTCGCCAAGAACTCTTCTTCGCTTAATGCTTGTTCACTTGGGTTGTTAGGCATATTCACGGTCGTTTCTAGGCTATGAGGTGCTTGCAAGACCTTTATGCAGCCTCTTGCTTTTTTACTTGCGCATCTTTCCCAAAGAGGGTCTGAGCGCCGCGTACGCCAAGAATAATTGCCAATACAAAGAGCAGAACAGCAATCGCAAGCTGGACCATAGCCCCCATGGTTCCCCCCACTTGAGATGCAGTATCGCCCGCTACGAAAAGCATCGTCTTCTGATAGATAGTAAGCCCAAGCGACGTGAGCGTGACAAGCATCATGAACACCATGGGAACATAGAACATCTTATTGTTGCGCCCCATGTTTCTGAGCCAAGTAGCCACAGCAAGCAAAGCCAAAGCTGCCAACAGCTGATTCGCAGCACCAAACAAAGGCCAAATGATGCTGTAGCCGCTCATGCTTAGGCTAATGCCAAATGCCACCGTAATGACGGTTGCCACATACGGGTTGGACAAAAACTTGCGCCAACCTGTCAGCGAATCGAGCGTATCGCCCACGGGAATCCAGAGCTCCTGGAACATATAACGGGCAAGACGGGTTGCCGTATCAAGCGAAGTTAAACAGAAGGCAGACACGGCCAAAATAAGTAATTGGTAGGAAATTGATTGAGCCTGTGCGCCAAAGACATCTGCCAGCGCTCCCGAAAGCCCGGCAGCAAACACTTGGGTCGGAGCCGCATAGGCACCCGCAAGGTAGCCGTTCCATGCAAAACCAACCGCACAAAGCGAAATGATGGCAACCAAGCATTCGATAAGCATGCCACCATAGCCAATGGGACGCGCATGTGCTTCGGTGTCAATCTGCTTTGACGTTGTGTCCGAAGCAACCAAACTATGAAAACCCGAAATAGCACCACAGGCGATGGTAATAAAGAGCGCAGGGAAGAAATAACCTGTCGTGGCAGCCATATTA
>JAFUCE010000084.1 GCA_017459805.1 Eggerthellaceae bacterium | reverse complement strand
TTTGGCGCCCTTACTCGCAGAACCACCGCAAACATCAAGCACCGCGCTGCTGCGCAGGGCTGACGAAATAACATACACGCCATTGGCAAGGCCAGCATCGGTGGTATTGGCTGGAGCAGCGGTGGATGTAAGGGCAGGAGCAACCGTTTGCGTGGCTGCAGCTTTTTGCGCCCCCTGTCCGTCGGCTGCAAAGGCGTTCGAAGACGGTGCGAGGGCAGATAGCAAAATGCCAGCAAGAAAACACCCCAAAACACAAAGCATTACAGAAGTTGCTGCTTTCGAAAATGCTACGGTTCTTATTGTGCATGCAATACCTGGACTCATCATGTTTGCCTAGTCTCCTTGTCCTTACTTATATCGCGGTCGAATATACGTCAGTTTCTTGTCGGTGCCCGTCCTGGCATAAATGTCACCTATAATGCGCGCAATGCTATGCGCCCACGTGGCACTGGTTGCATACTGATGCCAGCCATAAGCCAGGGAGGCATTCGAACGACCATAGTCCCACTTCATAGCATATAGCGTACACTGCGGATAGTCAGCCTTATACACGTAATTCTTGGCAATCCATTGGGCGGCACCCATAATAGCCTTTTCAGGCGAACTCCAGCCATTAATAATGGCCATCTTGCGTCCACCAGAAAGCGGGCTTGAGTCGTATGCCCCTATGCCATAGAAGTTGTAATAGGTGCCTGCTGGATATTTTTTCCCGTCAATAGTGCCACCAGTATAGTAATAGCCCATGGCCAAAGTGGACGTACCCCAGCCGCTTTCGAGAATGGCGTGGGCCAACAGATAGTCCTGGTTAAGCTTGTAGGTTTGAGCAGCCTTGACAAAGTATTTACCCGTGTCCTTAAGCTTGCCGTGCACCCCTGAAGACGATGATGAAATAAAGCTATTGAGCTGCACCGCTGTTGTAGCGCTTTGAACGCGTAAATCTGCAAATTGATACTTTGAGCCATTGGCGGGGTTCAAGTAATACTTGAGTTCGCTTTTGGAATCAAGATACTGGCGGTTGTAGGAATTACCGTCCCAATTCAGTGTAACAAGCTGGTCGAGCGTAAGCGCCAACTTTTCATACGACGTGCCGCCCGCAACAACCCCTGCCTTCTTGACATCGACCACCTTAGCCACCCATTTCTGGGCAAGCGTGCCGTTGGATGTGTACATCTGCACATTGGCGCCATTGGCAGAAGAAGCGCCCACCACGTCAAGTGCTTTGCCACTATTAGCGCAGCGCAGAGTGTAGGACCCATCTGTGTTCGCTTTTATATCCCACATTTGTGCCTTGGTATTGTTTGAAGGCCACTGGCGTACGTTCGCACCATTTTTTGTAGAGCCACGTGCAACATCTAACACATAGTCACTCTGCACATTTTTGATGGTGTAATAGCCCGTCTTAGCATTAAAGCTCGCTTGGAACATTTGGGCCTTTGTATTGTTCGATTCGTATTGCTGAACATTGGCACCCTTGCCCACACTGCCCCCAGCAATGTCAATCACCTTGTTTGAGCCAGCGTTAACAAAGGTATACACGCCGTTGGGTAGCGTTTGCTTAACGGCGGTGAACGTCCATACCTGGGCCTTCGAGCCATTAGCGGTATAGGTTTGCACAGCAGCGCCATTATTTTTGTTGGCACCCGAAACATCTAACACCAGCTTGTCGGACAAGGCTGAAGTGATGGTTAGCCCACCGCTTGTTTTAGTGATCTTCCACTTCTGAGCAGGCGTATTGTTCCTGGTATATTGCTGGATGCGCGTGCCAGCGTTCTTTGATCCGCCGCTCACATCAAGCTCCTTACCAGAGCCCACATTGCTAA
>JAFUCE010000083.1 GCA_017459805.1 Eggerthellaceae bacterium | reverse complement strand
GCTGGGTCATGCCGCGCGAAAATGTGCGCACGGTGTCCAGCCGGCGATGCGAAAGCTCCACCGCTTCCAGCATTTCATCCACGCGCTCCTGGGCGTTTTCAATCCCATAAAGGCGCGCATAGAGCTGGAGGTTTTGTTCGGCATTAAGGTCAGCATAGAGCATGGAATTATGCGAGATGAGACCGATTTGCTCGCGTGCCTTGTCGGGGTCGTCCTTGAGGTTTAAGCCAGCCACCTGCACCGTTCCGCTCGTCGGGCGCGAAAGGGTTGCAAGGATGCGCAAGAGCGTGGTCTTCCCCGCCCCATTGGGCCCAAAGATTGAAAGGAAGGCGCCAGCGGGCAGTTCGAGCGACACATTATGCAACGCATACCGGTCGCCAAAAACCTTGCTTACACCATCAAGCTGTACCGCAGGGGTTTCCACCTATTAGGCCTTTTCTTCGGATGCCACCGGGGACGAGTCACTGTCGTCTTCGGATGCCACCGGGGACGAGTCACTGTCGTCTTCGCCAGCTGTCACCGAGGATGAGTCGCTCTTGTCTTCATCGGTTGCCGCCGAGGATGAGTCGCTATTGTCTTCATCGGTTGCCGCCGAGGATGAGTCGCTCTCATCGTCTTCGGCTTTGCTTTCTTGACGCGAAGTTGCTGTGTCCCTGCGACCAACGGTAGCAAGCAAGGCTCCCAGCATGAGCAGGCCAAAGCCTACCCACACAAAGCTGATGAGCGGGTTGATGCGAATATCCATGGCAAAGGCACCTGCGTTGTTAACGCCGCGATATACAACAAACAAGTCACGCAAGGGGAAGCTCATGACCGCAGCGTTTGCCTTCGTTTGCTGCGTAGCGGTAACCATTTGCAGGTTCGGCTTCATGTGACCAATCTTCTGGCCGTCCTTGTATACGTCAAATTCAACGGTATAGACCACGTTGCGGCCGTCTTCTGAAGCAACGATGGAATTGTCCGTATAGATAAGCTTAAAGTCTTCGATGTCAATGTCTTCGGCCTGATTAGTTGCACCGTTATAGCTGACATATTCGACGCGTTCGGTAATAAACATTGAAGAACCAATGAGGCCCACCAAAATAATGGCCATGCCAAGATGCGCGATATAGCCGCCGTAGGTTGAGGCATGGCTGCCAGCCATCTTGAAGAAGGCTACCACGGGGTTGATATTGTGCGAACGCGCCCAGGAACGCGTATTGCGGGCAATCATATAAAGCGTATTGAAGAAAATGACGCTGGCCACGAAGAAGCCCACTATACCCAAGCCTTTGTAGTACAGCTCGGGGCCGTCTGCCGCGAGCGCTTCTGCCTGACTGCCGCCCAAAGCCATGGTTGCATCGTAGGCGGGGCTTAGCTGCGTAAAGAAATAAATGAGCAAAAGGACGAACAGGCCCAGTGCCATAATAAAGGGAACCTTACCGCGCTTCACTAAGGTTTCGCGGCTGGTGATGGTCCAGCTGAGCAGGGGGCATACCGCAAGCACGGACAGATAGAAAATACCCAGTGGGCGCGCGATAGCATTGTAGGTGCCTGCCGAAAGCGCCTGGCCACCAAAGGGAAGGAAGGACGGCAGGGCACTTGACACCGTCAGGTAGCACAGCACGATGGCAAATACGACCATGATGACATTGTTGAAATAGTAGGCCGCTTCGCGCGACATAAGGCTTCCGATGTCTTCGTCGGCCTGCGTGCGAGGCGCAAAGGTCTTCCAGCGAATGGCAAGCCCTACGACACCACACAGAAGCGCCGCAATAATGAGAGCTGCAAACAAATACAGAGACACGGTGTCGCCAGAGAAAGCATGGACAGACTCCACCAAGCCAGAACGGGTAATAAAGGTGCCCGTAATAACAAAGGCAAAGGCAAGGCAGGCACAGAAAATGCTCCAGCGCTTAAAAGCGCCCCGCTGACGATAAATAGTAAAACTATGCATGAGAGCAAGTGTTACCAACCAGGGCAGAAGGCTTGCGTTTTCTACGGGGTCCCAACCCCAATAGCCGCCCCAGCCCAGCACCACGTAAGCCCACACGGAACCAAGGCCAATACCAAAGCCTAAAAACAGCCAGGAGAAAAGCGTATAGCGCTGGCTCTTGAGCACCCATTCGTCGCTGCCGTTCTTGGTAATGAGGGCAGCCACTGCATAGGCAAAAGGTATGGTAAGCCCGGCATAGCCAATGAACAAGGCAGGTGGATGTACCGCCATGGCCCAATGCTCCAGCAAGGAGTTCATACCCCACAGGGTAGCTGCGCCCCTCAGACTTCCGTCGGCGTTGAGGTATTCAGTAGCTGTCGCAATAAAGGGGCTGTTCTCTTCTGAAAACAGCAGAATGGCTGCAAAGCCAAAGAGGACAAGCTGGGCTACAAAAAGTGCCATGTTGTCCAAGCTTTCAAGCTTTTTCATATTGCGCAGCGCAACAACGGTGTTAAAAACCGAAATGAGCCAAGCCCAGAACAGCAGCGAGCCTTCGCGCCCTTCCCACAGACCAGCCACACGGTAGAAGGTGCCCATAGGCCCCGTTGCGTGGCTGCGGCCCTGAACGACATATTCGATGCTATTGTCGCCTGAAACAAAGCAATACACCAAAAGCAGGCAAGAAAAAGTAAACGCGACCAGCGTGACAAGGGAGGCGACATGGCCCGCCCATAGAATAGTTTCACCTGCGCCGTCGCGCTTTGACGAACGCGAAAGCGTGCCAGCAACTAAGCTGACAAGAGACAGGATAATGGCCGCAAAAGCAACAAGCAGGCTTATGAGCCCAATGAGTGGGAAACCCATAGTCTAACCCTCCAGAGCAACATCAGTTGCTACAAACTTGCCGCTTTCAATCATGTTTCCAGTAAGGACCACCTTGGCGCTGTCGGCCACGGTTTCGTCAGAAAGCGCGATGTCGCACTGCACAGCCACGGTTGTTGCGCTGTCTTCGGCATCGACTAGAACAAAACGGTCGCCCGAACCAGCAGGGTTTTGGCTTCCGGGCTGAATGGTGCCCGCAACTTTAACGGTCTTGTTCATGACCTTGTCGCCGTAGCCAAGCATTTGTTCCACGCTCAGTGCGTCCATACCACTTTCGTACTTGGAAGGACATTTGGTAACCAATTCGCTTGCCACCAAGGTGCCGTCGGAGGCAATTTTTCCCGTGCAAATAGCGGTTACGTCGTTGCCGAAAGTTGCCGCCGCGCCACCGTCGTAGCTAATATGCAGGATGGCTTTATTTACGCTGTCGGGATCATAGATATCGAAGGTAAGAATGTTGTCGCGCGTAGAATAGGAATTTTCCACTACATTGCCCGAAACCTGAACGCGCTGATCGACATAGTCGCCGCTTGCTGCCTGGGCAATAGATACTGTTTTGGCAGCCGAACCGCCACCCACGATAGCCAAGATTAGAGCCATCGCGATAACAATAATACCCGTCACGATGATGAGTCTTTGTTTTGTACGTGCGTTCACTTGAATCCTTCTTTCTTCTTTTCTGCTTCAATTCATGTGCAGCGCATGAATAAACCGCGCATAAAGCGCTTTTTTACAACCTGCATATGTTCTCATGCGTGGCGAAAATAGTATGGTCTATGGGCCTCCAACCACACAAAAGCCCAGCGATAAACTGGGCATATACACCAAATGGAGTACAAAAAGAACCTGCCCGAGAGCAGGTTCTTTTACATAGTCGTGTAAGCTTTATTTACTTAACGGCCTTCATGATTGCCGTACTTTCTGCAAAGCTTACCCAACCTTCAGGCGACACTGCGTCAGCATGGCACTGCGTGCATGCGTTTACTGAAGCACGGTGAGACTTATGGCAGTCGCCACAAGCAAATTCCATGCCACCAGCAGATGCGTGCGGGGTGTTCAACCACATATGCGGTTGACGCACGGTGCCTTCGACAACCTGCACCTTCGCAAGCGTTGCACGATCGTAGTCGTGACAACCACTGCGCAGGCAGAATTCGTCGCCCTTGCCGGAGTCGTTTGGATGACCAGCGTTTTCTTGGAGCGCAGCAAGCGTACGTTCATGCTGTGCAGTTCCATTGCCATTTACGCGGTCAACCACTTCGTAGCTGCCAGAAATCATCATCATGCCTTCACCCAACTGCTGGGCAATGGTCGGAAGGTGACAATCCAGGCAAGCAAGTTTTTGGCTTGCATGCGAAACGGCCAGCATTGAATGCGTGTTGGCAACGTCGTTGCCATACTTGTCCACGCCAGCAGCGTTGTCCTCTTGCTGATAGCCTTCGAGGTATGCATCCATTGGCGCATGGCAAATTGCACCGCAGAAGCTTGGCTGCTCATGCCAGATGAACATACCAATACCCGCGAGCAGCGCAACAGCAGCAATAACGCCAACCACGATGGGCCACTTCTTCTTACGTTTAGCAGGTTCTGCAGCGACCTGCTTCGCTCCATCGATAGCGCCTTCGACAGCACCGGTGGCCTTACCAGCAGCACCTTTAACAGCACCAGTCACGCCACCTGCAGCACCAGCAACAGCGCCTGTTACGCTACCAGCGGCGTCGGATACAGCACCCGTGACGGAACCAGCAGCATCGGCCACGGCGCCAGTCACGCTTCCTGCAGTGCCAGTTACAGCGCCAGCAGCATCACTTGCCGTACCAGCGACAACGTCGGTCACGCCCTTAACGGCGTCAGTTACCTTACCAGCACCTGAAGCGAGGCCCATAAGACCAGCAACCTTGTCGAAGCCGCCAACGGCTTCGCCAATGCCTTGGAACAGACCAAGCATGTTGCTTAGGTCAAGACCCTTGCCCTGCCCCAGGAAACCCTGAACCGCAGAAAGCAAATCCGCTTCATCGATTGCGTTGCCAAAGAAAGTCTTCAGCGCAGCAATAATGCCAGCTTCGTCGCCCTTAGCTTCAGTCAGGCTGTTTACCATGGTGGTAATCTGCTCTGTTTCGCCAAAGCCCAGAAGTTTCTGAATTTCAGCAACCAAAGTTTCAAGCACATTCTTTTCTTCGCTCATTGCTCTAACCCCCTCTCAAAACATATTGCGTCCGCTATTCCTTGCATATAAAAGATGCCCCCATGGGGAGCACCCTCTATACACCCATAGGTGTATTGTAGCCTAGTGGAGCCTAGCGCGCTACGACATTCACCGGGGTTTTTTTAAGTGGAGAAAGAAACAGGTCCAGGTGCCGCAGGTCGCCCATGGTGAGTTAGCGAGAGTGCGACCAGCTGAGCGCAATAGGCCCACTCCAAGTAAAACGTGATGGTCATAGCGTTCCAACAAGAATTAAGGCAGTTGCTGGCAAGAAATGACGGAGTTGTACGAGCTAGAGTACGAAAATGGCAAGAAATGACGGTATTGTACGAGTAGAACAAGAATAATCCGTACAACTCCGTCATTCTTTGCCACTAAGTTGTAACGGAATTCCACCTCATCGGTTCTCACCCCATCATCTCCTTGTTTGAACCTGCAATAACAAAACAGGTCCAGAGATTTCTGGACCTGAAAGATTTGGTGGAGATGATGGGGTTCGAACCCACGGCCTCAGCATTGCGAACGCTGCGCTCTCCCAACTGAGCTACATCCCCGCGTGTTACTGCCGCCCACAGCTACAGCTTCGGCGGCTTGTGTATTGTGCCTTTTGCGCACCATTGTTGTCAAATGCACCCGCACCTGCGGGCACAAAGCTACTTAGTCGTCAAGCGTTCCAAGCAGCGGTGAAACGTAGTTTTCGTCTTCTTCATCTTCTT
>JAFUCE010000082.1 GCA_017459805.1 Eggerthellaceae bacterium | reverse complement strand
TGCTCAAGGCAGCCAGCATGGGCAACGTAGGTTTTGACGAGTGCACAGAAGAAAGTTTTATTGACACACGCTCACAGGAAGAAGCAGATAAGAACCTACAAGCTGAAGAACTGGCAGCGGCACTGCGTAAGATAGATGAAAAGTATGCCCAGGTATTATATTTAAAGTATTACGAAGGATATACCGCGCCCGAGATAGCAGAGCTATTAGACATTCCAGAGAATACGGTCTATACAAATATTTCGCGCGGAAAGGAAAAACTGAAGGAGGTGCTTACCCATGACTAGCGAGGAAACGAACAGAAGCAGTAATGCAGACGCTACGACAAACAACATAGATGACGCTGAAATGAAGGAGCTATTTACAGCATTTGACACGGTAAGCGCCTCTGACGATTTAATACAACGTACCTTAAGCGCAATCGAGACCGAAGCACCAGCTACTAAAACTGTCCCCAGTCGCAAAAGCAAGTGGCGCATTATTCGTACTTTTGCCATTGCCGCCTGCTTGGCTTTTGCATGCTTTGGCGGCGTGGCGTATGCTACCCCTGCAGCAACGGTAACCATGCAAACAGACCAAGGCGCTATCGAACTGACGCTTAACCGTTTTGGACGCACGCTTTCTGTCCAAGCAACTGATAGCGGCACAGAAGATATTGTTAAGCGCGTTGAAGTGCGCAATAAGAAATACGAAGACTCGATTAGTTTGCTTCTTGAACAGGTAGGACAAGCCGAAGGTCAAGAAGTTGAAATCGAAGTTCAATCAAACGACGCGACGATGCGCGAAAACCTGGAACAACGCGGCAGAAACGAAATCGAAAGAAGGGGCTTTGGCCCCAAAGATGCAGCTTCGGCTCCAGCGCAAACGCCGCAAACAGCGCCAGATGTACAAGCGCCTCAAGGGATGCAAGGCACGCAAGCACCGCAAACTCCACCAGCGGTCGATAATCAGCAATCACCGCAAAACGAACAATCAGCTGAAAGCCAGCAAGGCACTCAGGCTCCACCAGCTGCCAACGACCAACAAATGCCACAAAACGCACCAATGGGCGAAGATCAGGAAGGGGCTCAAGGAACTCCGAATCCGCAAACACCACAAGGCAATGCGGGCTCGCCTGAAAGATCAGAACAGGAAAACCGTGTGGATGGAGGAATGAACACGGTCGAAAGCTCCCCTAGAGGCATGGAAAACCCGCAGACTGCGCAAGCCCCTACGCCAAACAACAATGCTAATCAAAGCCAACCGTTAAATAACATGGCACATAACGAAGCAGCCATGGGTGGACCAAGTGCTGATATGCAGCCCTAAAGCTCAATGACTTCAAGGTCTTCGGGCACGTACACATTTCCTGTAAAGAACTGGCTTGCCTCTTGGGTGTAGAGATCCTTGCGCGTACCCACGTTGCTATCTTCTGTGTGGTACAGAATAAGGTTGTCAACCCCGAGGCTTTCAGCGATTTCAGCAGCATCCTTGGCGGTCGAGTGGCCTTTTTCGTAGGGCTTAAAAATGTCGGCCTGGGAATACAGGCAGAAAGCTTCGTGCATGAACCAGGTGGCACCTTGTATAAGCGGCGCACATTCGTCGTTAAAGGTTTCGTCGCCGTTGCATACCAAGGACTTGCCGTCGCCCAAATTCACGATCAAGCCAAACTGCTTTACCTTTGATGCACGAATATCGTAGAAGCGCACCATGTGGCCAATGATGGCCTTTTCTTCCCCGTCGTGGACGACAATGAAGTTTAAGCCCTTGTCAACAAACTCGTTTTCCTTTTCAGTAAAGATAATGTGCGTGAACTGGCGCAGGGCATCGATAACCACGTCGTTGCCATAAATGTTGAGTTCGCCCTTTGCCTTGCCATGGCTGAGTGCCGCCAACCAAAGGCGAATCATCCAAATGATGCCGAGGATATGGTCGGTGTGTTTATGGGTCACAAAAATGTCGTGAATTTCATGCCAGGGAACGCCCGCTTCTTCCAGACGGTTGAGCAAAAAGCCCCCACCACCGCCATCAACTAGAAAGAATTGACCGTTTTCTTCCAAGACAAAGCAGGTGTTGTAGTAGCCTGTTACAACTGCATGGCCTGTTCCAAGCATGGTTAGCTTCATCGTGTGACTCCCCGATTTCGATAGTTGTATACGATAGTCATACTGTACCACGAAGGGAGCAACACTTTTACAAACGGGTGTAAAATAGACGCACGTAAAAGCACTTATTTTCCAAAGGAATAAGGGAGGAACAATGAAAAAACTTCTTGTAGTGATGAGTCTTGCGACCGCAATGGCACTTGCACTGCTTGGCTGCGGCGGGGGCGCTTCAAGCGCGGCATCTTCTGCGGCGGACACTTCGGCGGCGGAAACTTCTGCGGCTGAGGCTTCTGCGGCAGAAACTTCGGAAGAAACAAGCGCCCAGACTGGTATGGCTAACCCCTGGTCTGACGTTGCCAGCGCCGAAGAAGCAGCGGCTGGTGCAGGGTTTGACAGCTTCAGCACTCCGGTGGGCTTAGAAACCAGCTTGGGAGTCATTGAAGAAGAATGGGCAACGTATAGATGTATGGAAGGCATTGCTGAAGCGCACGCCCCTGTTGCCGCCGTTGAATTGTTTGTTCGCAAGGGTGTGGCGTCTGCAGCAGAGTCGGGTGACATCTCGGGCGACTACAACACCTACGCCAACACCTGGACCGAAAACATCAATGGTATGGAAGTTACCTGCTTTGGCAATCGCGAAGGCGAAGCAACCAAGAGCATTTGGAGCGCCGGTGATATGTGCTACTGCGTTTTGGCCTATGGCGCAGGTGGCGACACCGACTTTGGCTTGCGCTCCGACGACTTGAACCTAATTGTTTCTGCTACCCAGTAAATGGATCAATTTTCACGCACGCGTTTATTGCTTGGCTCAGCTGCTCTAGAAGCGCTGGGCCAAGCTCATGTTGCCGTGTTTGGCTTAGGCGGCGTGGGTGGCATCTGCGCCGAAACGCTGGCGCGCGCTGGCGTGGGCCGGCTGACGATTGTTGATAAAGATGAAGTGAACGAGACGAACATCAATCGCCAGGTGGTGGCTACGCACAGCAGCATCGGACAAGCCAAGGTCGATGTCATGCGCGCACGTATCGCAGACATTAACCCCACCTGTCAGGTAAACGCCATGCAGTGTTTCTTCCTGCCCGATACCGCAGACCAGTTCGACTTTACCCAGTTTGACTACGCAGTCGATGCCTTGGATACAGTAACGGCGAAACTCTTGTTCATCGAAGTGGCACATGCAGCAGGCACGCCCTTTATCAGTTGCATGGGTGCCGCCAACAAGGTAGACCCATCCGCCTTCCGCGTGGCCGACATTTCCAAAACTGAAATATGCCCTCTGGCAAAAATAATTCGCAAGGAAACACGCCGGCGCGGCATCAAACACTTCAAGGTGGTGTTTTCGCCCGAAGAAGCACTTGCCCCACGCGACGAAGAAGAAAGCGAAGCGCCCGACCCCGGGCGTCGAAGCCTGCCAGGTACGCACCCCGCCGTGCCACCAGCTGCCGGCCTCTTGCTTGCCGCTGAAGTGATTAAGGACCTTAGCGCCCAATAGCCGCGCGGCGCAGGCATCGGACTTGCTCTTTCCTGTCTTCTGTAGAGGGGCAAACTTTGCATATAATAGGGGCGTTGGCGACACAAGGAGGTTGTTATGAGCCTTATCAGGAAAAAAGAAGATCGAGAAAGAGTGTTACTCGAGCATCGTTTTGACGGGCCGGGCGTGGTGGACGCTACCAAGATAACTAATAGCGACGACGAACTTAACGGGAAAGGCCGCCTGTACAACGACATGATCCTGGAAAAGGACTGCGGGGTTGGTTTCCACATGCACGAAGGTGACGGGGAAATTTACTACATAGTTTCAGGCGAAGCCGAATACGAGGACACCGACCACAGCATCGTTACCCTGCACGAAGGTGATGTGACGATTACCTATTCTGGCGAAGGGCATGGCATAACCAATGTGAAGGATGAGCCCTGCCGCATAATTGCGCTAATCCTGTATAGCGAGGAGTAGACGTATGCTTAAACTTGTTGGAACGGATGCCGCAAACCAGGCCGTAGAGTTTTCTCTGTTTGACGACAACAACCGCCCTACCGCTTTGTTCCTTGGTCTTGTTGCCGCCGAACTGGCGCTCGACTGCTTGGTTGCATTTGCTGCCTACAAACTAATTAAAACTGCCGGTTCGCTGGTATCTAACGGCTAACCCACTACCCACCTTCGCGGAAATCAACTTCCGCCCATACTTCCAGCTGAAGGCCAGAAACGCGCCGGAAGTCTTTGAAATTGTCCGTGACGACAGTGGCGCGGTTAGCAAGCGCCATGGCGGCAATCATTGTATCGCGGTCTCCAATAGGGCTGCCCGCCGCCGCCAGCTCCTGACGCAAACGCCCGTATTCCTTCGCGCACGCTTCATCAAAGGCAACAATACCGAAGGCAGAAGTAAAGGCTTCCACCAAGCGCAAATCCTTTTCGGGATTGGCGCTATGCTGAGCACCATAGTGCAGTTCCGCAACTACAATAGCAGGCAGCGCAAAACTTCCTGGTTTAGCTGCCCGCAGTTCGCTGTAACCTTCTCTTAAGCGCCCGCGTAGAAATTCTACACAAATGCACGTATCCAGGTAACGCATGGTTGAGCCTTAAGCGAACAACTGCTCGAAAGCGGCGTCATCTGTAGCTGGTGGGTCGGGCGGGATGACGAAAGAGTCGTCGTCGAGCGCACCGTAAAGGTTCCAAAACCCAGCCGGCCAGCCGTTGTTACTGGCATCCTGTGCGATAAGGCTGTTGGCATACTTGGACATGGAAACGCCCTCTTCAGCAGAGCGTATGCGCAATGTTTCCAGGTTCTCATCTGAAATGTAGAGCGAAAGCTGCGGCATGACGTACTCCTTATAATATACTTGCACGTATATTATATACCATATATACGCTTTTGAGTAGCTTTTATACACAGCAAGTTTGTCCTGGAATGGGCAATCGCACGGCAATGGAACAATCTTGATTAGTAAACGCAAATGTGATACATTGTGTATACATTTGCAACACAAGGAGCCAGTATGGGCAAAACTGCAACAATCAACATGCGTGTTAACCCGGAAGTAAAAGCTGATGCGGAAAGCATTTTTCAAGCCTCGGCATGACGCTTACCGAGGCAATCAACGTGTTCTTGCACAAATCCGTTATTGAAGGTGGCCTGCCGTTCGATGTGCGCCAACCCCGCTACAATGCAAAAACAGAGGCTGCTATGCAAGAAGCGCGCGAAATAATGAGTGGAAAGATTGTCGCTGAGGAATACGACTCCCCCGCTGCTATGCTTGCGGCAATAGATGACGAGTAGACGCCTATGGCATTGAAGCTTGTTGCGACGACTTGTGCTTATTGCGTCTCGAACAGGCACGCACTCGGACTTGCTCAACGAATAACTGGCAACAAAGCCAGTAACTGACACATGGGTTATCTTTACTTCTTTTGACCGAAGAAGCCATCCGTTTCGAAAATATGGTCAAGCTCTTCATTGCTGGTAGCGCGCGTTACCTTATCACGTACGGCCGTCATGGACATATCGAGGCGCTTAAACTTGGGTATGCCCGCTACGTCCTTTTCCTTGCGGATAAGCTGGATGCGCCCTATTCCAGGATTCTGACGTGCATACTCAGCGAAGCCTTGCGCTTTGCCCAGATTGTCGACACGCGTAGGATCGTGCGGCTCCAGAATATCTATGATGTAGCCCAGCTTATCGTCTCGCCGCACAACAAGGAAGTCAGGGTAGGCGGGCTTGTCCACTGCATCAATCTTATATGGGATGCAGAGCGCCCAAGAACCACGCGATGGGTTTCGGATCCAGCACACGAAGTCGTCGCGCTGCTCTTCTTCTGCGATGACGTCTTCCTCCCATTTGTTCAACCTAATGCGTACAACGCCGGTTTCCTCACTAACGAATAGGTGCGTGCGGTAGTCCCTGCCCTGCGCGTCATGTGGCACCTGGATGGTTTCGGGCAGGCGGAAGTTGTGCTTGCTTACAATGTCGCCATCAGACACGATGCTGTCGTACTGTCGGCGGATCTTGTCAGAGTTTATCTTAGCGATGTACTTGCGGTACTCATCGTTAAGTTCGTGGAAACGACCCTTGGCGAAGGAATGCAGCTTCTCCAAGCAGCCATCGTCGGCGGCAAACACAATAACATCCACCTTGAAGTCGGTTGGGTTAGCTGCATCGGCATACATGCTTCCGTAGGCGTTACCAATCCCCTCGTTGCCAAGTTTAGCCTCTGCTAGTCTAAACTGCCGGTCTATATCGCTGTCGGTAGTAGCATAGAAGTCTTGTACCTGATAGTTTTTGACCGACTCACCGAACACATCGAATATCTGGGTTTCCAGCTTAAACTGCCGCACGCGGCTCGCCAGCTCTTCGAAGGCGCCCGACGCCTTCGCGCCATCCGTATGCTCGCGAATCATGGCAACGCAACTCGCAAGGGTATCCTTCACCGCCGCAGGATAAAGACCTGCCTGGGTAAGGAGGTGCGCCATCTTAAACAGCGAGGCCAGGTAGTTGCTTATCTTTATCGAGCGCACATCATAGGAAAGCAGCCCCGCCTCGTTGATAAAGCGCATCACTTCCTCGCGGTCGAACAGGTCGCCCCCGACAGCACCACTTCCTTTAGGTGCATTGACGAAACTGTACTCGGTAGAGGGCGGAGTACTCGAGGTAGATGCACCACTGGCATTGCCTACAGAAGACCCAGATACGGAAGATGCGTCGCCTGCTTGACAATCGATATCGCCAGCATTGCCGCCCGAAGGTACTACTGGGGTAGCTTGAGGCTCTGGCATCACGCTCGCCGTTGGGACAGCACCCTCAACAATCGGGCTCTCGGTGCCTGCGCTAGCCTTTCCAGAAGTCTGCTCGCTTACTTCCAATCCATCCCAAATAGATGACTGCCCAAAAATCTGCCTTGCCGAACGCTTCCCAGATGGCCGCACTGTGAGTGTATCCATCTTTGCGTCTCCAATGGCCTCACCGTAGATGTCGGTGGGGATCTCGCCGCCTTCGGAGTCCTGAAGAGCCTTCACAACGTCAGCCACCGTAGCCTCGTCAAAGTGCGGTAGGAACAGGTGCACATCGTTGAGTGTCTCGTCCACCTGGATGTGCATCTGCATGGGCGTGCGCACCATGCGGCCCAGAAGCTGCGCGATGTAGGTGGCGTCCTTCGCGTGTCTGAACGACATCATAGTCTCCGCACGCGGGCAATCCCAACCCGTGGACAAGCTCTCCTTGAAGAACACCACGCGGATGTTCTTGTCATCCGATATGCGCGACGCCTCGACATAGGGAACCGCAAGGCCGTTGATGAGGATCTCCGCTTGTGGCTGCCCGAAGCAGTGCGTCACCTGTCCGGTTTCGAAGCGCACACCAGCGCTTTCCTCGATCTTGGCCAGCGCGTCATCCAAATCCGTGTCCGAAAGCGCGTCGCCCGTGCCGTTTTGAACCTGCACCACCAGCACGGGGTTTACGTAGGCATAGTGCTGCTCGCGGCAGTATTGCTCCCAGTGCTCCCACTTGTCCTTCCAGTCAGCTGCTGCGGCCTGCAGCACCGCCATATCCTTGTTGATGGACTTTTCATCTGGGTAGGTTATAACGATGCGGTCCTTCAGAAGCCCGGACGCACGCACTTCTTCTGCGGTGACCACAGACTTGTGAATGGTGGACGTGGTGCCCTCCACCAGCTTGTTGAAGCGCTCAGTGGTGGCAGACATCCCTACCACCACAGGCATGGGCGGCAGCTTATCCTCGTCGCTGCCCTTCAGGAACTTCTGCATGATGGAGGTTGCCTTTGAGGCTTCACGCCCCTGCATGCCGCGGTGCGCTTCGTCGATTATCACATAGAGGCGATTACTCTTCTCGCGTGCTGTGTTGGCAAGCGTCTCCCAGATGGTATAGGTACGCGAGTCTCCCTTTTTGGTAAGGTTAGCGCTCTTAGAAAGCTTTTGCGTGTTCAAGAAGTAGATAGTGCCATCCTCAAGCACCTCATCGTCAAACGATTCATCCTCGATGGTGATGCATTGCCCCAGCCGGATGCCATCGGCCAACCCGTCTATCTTGAGTTTGCTCTGCTCGTTAAGCTGCGGCGAGTCGGACAGCCACACGAAGATGGCGTCGGGCTCGTCCGGGTGATAGTCGTCGCCGAAGAAGATGCTCTCGATGAGCGAAGCCATGATGATGGTCTTGCCTGAACCGGTGGGTGCGGTGAACGACACCACCTGCGGTGTGCGGGTCTGGTGGTAGCTACCCATAGCCACGGCCACATTATTGCGCAGACTTGCGAGTGCTTTTTTCTGGAAGGGAAACAGTTCGACTTTCATATGTTTACCTCTGGGTGTTGATGCGGAAGTTGTCCAAGTAGTCGCGGTAAAGCTGGTAGGTGTTCGACGCGCCAAGGTCTTTGATCATATTGCGATAAGCGCTTTGCGAGTCGGTGACGATAAATGCGGTTTGGATGTCCGGATGCCCTGCCAGCTGCTTTTCGAACTCCGGATAGGCCTCCTCGTCGATGAGCACCGCGAGGGAGTTTTCGGGGAGGATGAGCATCTGTGGGAGCTCTTCGGTGTCCAGCGTTGGGCAAGTGCCAACGGCGCCCGCCTTCATCCACAGCGTGGGCAGCAGCTCCTTGAACTGGCGACCGAGCGCTACGCTGGTCTTGTCCAGGAAGCCCAGCTTGAAATAGGCGGCATTAGCCTCGAAGCCGTCGGCCATAGGGCGGTCGCTTCCAAGGTAGCTGCCTTTCAGGGGCTTGCCGTTCACGTCGTGGCCTTCGATGCTGCACACCGTGCGCGGCCAGGTAACGTAGCGGGCTATGCCTAGGCTCTCCCATTCGTCGTCGCCGGGCCTATGGCCGTCTTTGGTGAGTTGTTTGGCTTCGGCGTCCGACACTTCGTTGTTGGTGACCAAGATGCAGCGCCTATTTCCGCCGTCTTCAGCATTGAGCAGGTTGACGGCATGCAGCGTTGTGCCCGACCCCGCGAAGAAGTCGACAATGAGTGCGTTGGGTTTGTTGGCTACGAAGAAACGTATTGCGTCACGAACGGCATAAAGTGATTTCGGGAAAGAGAACGGGTGGCCTGGAAGAATTGATGAAATGAGATTTGACCCATTGCGACTCGCGTCATGCGATGGAATTCTCCAGGCCGTTCCTGGAATAAAAGCCTGCAGCTCGGAGTCGCTCACCACCGAGCCATCGTCCCTGCGCCCCGTAATCTCGTAAATGCCCGACTCAATTTTCTTTATCTCCCCACTCTTTAGGTAATTAATCGTATAGCCACGCTCTGGATGCGGTCTCCCTACTCGCACATATCCTTTTTCAACTAGTCCTCGAAGTGTTTGTTGAGAAACCATCCAGCGGCCATCTTTGCCGTCATCGTGAATTGGCCAACATGCCACCAATCCATCAGGTACAGGCACCTCTGTTCGAGATATTCCATAAGGAACGGTTTCGCCAATATCAACAATTCGTCCTGATTTAGGGTCAACGAAAATTGGATAAAAGAGATTGGGGGAGTCTTCCCTGTTCTTCCCCGTTCCCGTTCGTTTTAGCATTGACCAAAGCATCCTGGTCGTACGCTTATCTTCCGGATTTACCCTCCACTCATCACCAAGTGGCAACCTAGAAACTTTCGCATCTCCGATATGAATGAAGAATGCATACTCATCTGTTCTCGCAAAGCTACCTGGGCGCGAGCTGCCTGCTGGGTTGATAACAGTAGAAACCATATGGATGCCGTTTGATGGGAACATCTCTTCCAGTAAGCACCCAAGATGCAGGTACTCCTTCTCGTCAATCGTCACGATGAGTACTGAGTCCTTGGGGTTAAGCAGGCGCTTGGCAATCTTTAGGCGCTTCTGCATCATGGAAAGCCACTTGCTGTGACGGTAAGCATCGCTGCTATCCACGTAGTCGTTGTTGTACTTCCAGTCGCGCGCGCCCGTGTTGTAGGGTGGATCTATATAGATGCAATCCACCTTGCCCGCGTAGAGATATTCAAGTAGCTGCAGCGCGTGGTAGTTGTCGGCCTCGATAAGCGTATGCCACAAGCTACTATCGGGCGCGTTACAAACGCTATCAATGGGTTTCAGGTAGGGATAAATTGGCTCGCCGAATTCGGCTATGGCTACCAAGTCATCCAGCGGGATGACCTCTTGTTCCTTGGTCTCCCTGTTAAGACAAGTAGCTTGCTTCCCATCAATTTCCAACACGGTAAAGATGTTGCTCATATATCCGGCCTTGCGGGCAACTTTGGTACCAACACGGATAGGCACATCCCAAAGCGGAGTACATTCAGGCAGATGTTCCTCAAATACAAGACCGAATTTCTTCTGTTTAAGGAGCTTATCGGTTTCGGCAAGAATACGTTCGCGTAAAGCCGAATCTTCCACCTGTTGAATCAAATCTTGAAGAAGAGCCATTACGTTCCTATCTGAAACTCGGATATCCGATATTTAGATATTCTAACCCATGCTCTTATCGTTTTGTTTATGGATGCAAATGCAAGCAGAATCACAGGAGAAGTTCTCCGAGAACTACGTGAAGTAGCAGGACTTACACAGTCTCAGGTTGGCGAGCTGCTTGGCGTTTACCAGTCGAGAATTTCAAATATAGAAAACGGGGAACGTACTCTTCATGCACATGAAATCCCTGAGTATGCCAAAGCGCTTGGCGTCTCTTCGTATGACCTATTAAGCGCTATTGAAACGGCTTTAAGCTAAAATGCACTTTCTTTTTCACGCGCGTCGCATGGTTACCGCACGGAGCAGGGCCCCCAGGGTCGCACCAGCTGTGTCAGTAAGCCAGTCGAATACGTCGCAGTAGCGGCCGGGCACAAAGATCTGATGGATTTCGTCGGTCACACCGTAAGCACTTGCGCACACGATGGCAAGCAGCAGCGCACGCGGCAGGCTTATGTGGCTGCGCAAAGCATTCACCAGCAGCGCACCCAGCAATAGGTACTCGCAAAAATGCGCGATGGTACTGGAAGGGTCGCCCGAAATACCGAAAGCATCGAACAGCAAACCATTAATCAGCACCTTCACTTGCGCCACGAAACCGGTACCTAAGTCCCCTGCCGTGCGCGAACTCATATAGAAGATAAACGCCGCCATGGCCGCCACCAGCAACCAACGCACCAACACGCGAATAGACGACTGCCTTGATCTGCCAGGGGAAAGAATATTTATACGTCCCTGCTTCAAAGCTGCTTTCCTTATGCTTCCAATAGTTTCTTGGCACGCTTGTAGTCGGGTAGGCAGGCTTCCACGAGCGCCCAAAAGCGCGGAGTGTGGCCATGCTCGCGCAGGTGACAGAGCTCGTGCACCACCACATACTCCAAGCATTCGGGCGGATAGAGCGCTAGGCGCGTGTTAATGCAAATGCGCCCCGTGGTAGGCTGGCAACTGCCCCAGCGGCTTTTCATATTCCGGTAGGCCAGCACCCCCGGCTCCACACCCAGCACACGCGCCCATTTTTCCACAAGGGGCGGCACGAAAAACTCCATGGCCGCACGCCACTCGCGCACCTGCGCACTGCTTGCCAACTCGACCATGCGCTGCGGTGAATTCTGCAGCTTTTGCTGTTCGCGCACAATCCAGGCATGCTTGCTGCGCACGAAGGCCTTCACGCTTTCCAGTGGCATACGCAAGGGTACGTTCACTTCCACGTGGCCGTCTGATGCCACCACGCGCATGCGCATATTCTTCATCTTCTTGCGCTTAATGCGCACTTCGAATTCGTCCACAAATATGAGTTCGTCCTGCGGGTACTTGTTGGTCTTGTAAGCCATGCATTAATTCTACCAATGCACGCAACATCTCCTCCAAACAAGCAGTCTATAATGAGCGCGCCGAAGGGGAAGTTGTGGCTGCTGCAGAACATGAAAACAGAAGCGCCGAAGAAGGTGCCGCCAAGGAAAGCATTTGGAGCCTTGCCTTTGGCATCTTGCTTGCCACCAACTTCTTCCAAAGCATGTCGGCTTTCATGGCCAACGCTACCCTGCCCCTCTATGCCGACAGCGTGGGTGTTCGCGCGAGCATGGTGGGCGTTATCATTAGCGCTTTTGCCCTGACCGCTTTGCTCATTCGCCCCTTCGCGGGACCTGCCTTCGACAGTTTTTCGCGGAAGAAAATGCTTATGGGCGCGCAGGGTATTATTGCGCTTGCTTTTATAAGCTATGGCTTTGCTAAAACGGTACCCGCACTTATTGCCGTGCGCCTGCTCCATGGCATAGGCATTGGCTGCGCAGGACCGCTGGGCATGTCGCTCGTAAGTGAATACTTGCCCAGAAGCCGTTTTGCAAGCGGGGTGAGCATTTACATGATTGCCCAGTCCGTAGCACAGGTTATTGGACCAGCTGTCGGTCTTGTCTTAATCGAAATCATTGGCTTCCAGTTTACCTATCTTATTTCGGCAGCATTTCTGTGTGCGTCCATACTCTGCATAGGTATGCTTACGGAAGTGCCGCGCGAAAAACCGCCCTACAAGATAAAGCTCAACCGCATGTTTGCGCGCGAAGCCTTCGAGCCAAGCATTGTACTCATGCTATTTGCGGCAGCATTTGGCGGCACGACTTCCTATCTTGTGCTCTACGCCACGAAGCTTGGCATTACCAATATCGGGCTTTACTTCACCGCGTACGCAATTTGCTTGCTGGTCACGCGCCCCGTGTTTGGACGACTGGCCGACCGTTTTGGCGCCGAACGCATTCTTATTCCTGGCGTTTTATGCTTTGCGGCTTCGTACCTCATACTTCCACACATCACCAACCTCACAGGACTTATTAGCGTTGCCCTTGTAGCGGCATGCGGTTTTGGATCGTGTGTGCCGCTCATTCAGTCCATCGCTATGGGCAGCGTCAGCATAGAGCGCCGCGGTGCTGCCAGCAATACTACCTTCACGGGCATGGATATAGGCAGCCTGCTTGGGCCCCTGCTTGCGGGCGGCGCCATCGAAGTGCTAGAACCAGCAATGGGCAGCCTACTTTCAGCCTACAGCCACATGTGGTACGTCATGATAATCCCGCAGGCACTAGCTTTTATACTTATCCTAAAATGGAATATAAGCAAGAAAAAGACGCTTGCCGAAACAGCGGTAAACGAAAAAGGAGAAGCCCATGAAAGTTCTGATGATTAACGGTTCGCCACGCGCAGAATCAAACACGCAACTTGCCTTGGACGAAATGATTGCTATCTTTGAAGCGGAAGGTATCGAAGTTGAATGCGTGCAGGTAGGCAACAAGGAAATTCGCGGCTGTATTGCCTGCGGAAAGTGCTCTGAACTGGGTAAATGCGTATTTGATGACATAGTAAACGAGCTGGCACCCAAACTCGAAGAAGCAGACGGTCTGGTGCTTGGCAGTCCCGTGCACTACGCCTCAGCAGGCGGAACAATCATATGCCTGCTGGACCGCCTGTTCTACAGCACGTCGTTCGAAAAGCGGATGAAGGTGGGGGCAGCAGTAGCCTGTGCGCGCCGCGGCGGAACCACGGCCACTTTCGACGAACTGAACAAGTACTTCACTATTTCGGAAATGCCTGTAGCATCGGGCAACTACTGGAACATCGTACACGGCCGTGCATCAGGAGAAGCGGTTCAAGATGCCGAAGGCATGCAAAACGCCCGCACCGTGGCACGCAACATGGTGTTCCTCATGAAGAGCATTGCGCTTGGTAAAGAGCAATTCGGCCTGCCCGAAAAAGAAGAACGCGCCTGGACGCACTTCATTAGATAGGTTCCGCCGCCCTACGAATGGCGAAACTAACGAGCACCGCCGCCGAAAAGACCTTTCTTTTCGTAGAGTTCACTGCTTACGCCTAAAACAGCATAACCGGTGTCTTTTAGGGCGTCCTTGATGGCGTCTTCGGCCAGGGCTTCTTCGGCAATGATGACTGTTTCACCCTGGGAATGGGAAGAATTAACCTTGTCCACATCAAAGGATGCGCGGATAGCGTCGTTGACATGCGCTTCGCAATGCCCGCACATCATGCCGTCAATTTTCACGGTTGTCTTATACATGCCAAACTCCTTACAAGTTCAAATGTTTACGAGGGCTATCATAGCACTATGAAAACATGTAAACAGAAGAGTAGTTAATCCGTAATATCTGAGTCCAAAATAACCTGGACGCTGTAGTCGGGATATGCCGTTTGCACATCTTGCGCGATGTGGCGATAAAGTTCTTCGCGGTCATCCGCATCGAAGGTCAGCACGATATCGAACTGAATAGTCTTACTTGCGTGGTTCACGTAGAAGCCATGCACTTCCTTAACATGGTCATGGCTAAAGGCGATGTCGTTAATGGTTTTGCGCATAGCCAGCGCCACTTCATCGTTTGAATTAGTGGTATAGATGCCCACCGCAGCCATGGAAATCCCGTGCTCCTGCATGACCTTGCGTTGAATCTGGCGCGTCATGGCGTCAATGTCGTTGGCCGTTGCGGTCTCGTCCACTTCCACATGGACACTTCCCATGAATTGCTCAGGCCCAAAGTCGGTAAGGACCAAGTCATAGACACCCCGCACGCCATCCACTTCAGATATGGTCTTCTTTATGCCTTGCGAAAGTTCGGCATCCGCCCGGCGCCCAATAATCTTCGAGATAGTTTCGGCCAAAATGTCGTAGGCGGCCTTAATAATGACAAGCGAAATAATGGCACCAAGCGGCGCTTCCAGGGAAAGCCCTGTGGCCATATAAACGAGGGCTGCCACCACGGTTGACGCCGAAATAACCGCATCGAGCAAAGCGTCGGTACCTGAAGCTTCCAAGGAATCGGAATTTACTTCGCGCCCCACGCGCTTTACGTAACTACCCAGCACGAGCTTCACAACAACAGCAACCACAATAATCAGAAGGCCAATCGTGCTGTAGTCGGCGGCTTCGGGGCTGATGATGCGCTTTATTGATTCAACAAGTGACGTAATGCCGGCGTAGGCAACAATGACACCAATGACAATGGCAGTTAAGTATTCCGTACGCCCATGACCAAAGGGATGTTTATAGTCGGGCTTGCGGTTGGCCAAGCGCGTGCCAATAATGGTGACGACCGAAGAAAGCGCGTCGGTGGCATTGTTGACCGCGTCGAGCACGATAGCAATAGAGTTTGCCAGCAGGCCCACCGCCGCCTTAAAAGCCGCAAGCGCTACGTTGGCCACAATACCCAAAATGCTGGTACGTACAATACGCTGCTCACGATTATCTGACTGTGCTATATTCATAAACCGATTGTAACGCAATAAAGGCAGGAGTCTGAAGTGAGCGAACAACTGCAACAAGACCAGCAAAAACTCCGTGAATTAATCGACGCCCACCAGCGTATTGTCTTCTTTGGCGGTGCGGGCGTTTCCACTGAAAGCGGCATCCCCGACTTTCGCAGCGCGGGCGGCGTGTTTGACGAGAAGTGGCCCTACCCGCCCGAAGTAATGGTCTCGCGTTCCTATTTTCAGAAAAACCCTGAATGGTTTTACGATTTCTATCGGACGAAAATGATCTTTCCTGACGCCCAGCCCAACGCCTGCCACCGCAAGCTTGCAGAACTTGAAGCTGCAGGCAAAGTGAGTGCTGTGGTAACGCAAAACATTGACGGGCTTCATCAGATGGCGGGCAGCAAAAAGGTACTGGAACTGCACGGTAGCGTGCACCGCAACTACTGCGTTAATTGCGGAAAGCGCTACGGGCTGGAAGCCATTACCAAAAGCACGGGAATCCCCCGCTGCGAATGCGGCGGTACCATTCGCCCTGACGTAGTGCTCTACGAAGAGCCGCTTGACGACGCGGTAGTGGAGGCGGCACTCAAGGAAATACGTTCGGCTGACATGATTATTGTCGCTGGGACGAGTTTGGTAGTCTACCCTGCCGCAGGCTTTTTGCATTACTTCGGCGGCGACTGCCTGGCGCTCGTTAACAAAAGCGAAACGTCCATTGACGCGTCAGCCAACTTCGTTTCTCGTCAGCCCATCGGCGCCATGATGGATTGGTAATAAAAGCTATTTGCCAAGGGCAGTGCGCAGGCGTTCAAAATGCAGGAACTTCCCCGCTTCAGCAAGTTCGCATATTTCATCCCAGCTAGCAAACTGGCAATCAATAGCTTCGCTGTCCTGCAACACCACATCGTCTCGAGTCACGTCAAGTTGAAATCGATACATGTCCACGATGTAATTGTCACCAGCAGCTAGGTCTATATTTTCGTAAGAAAAGAAGGGTTCGAGCGGCTGATCCGCCACGTCCAAGCCCACTTCTTCACGCACTTCACGCACGACCGCCTGGACCGACGTTTCGCCTGAAAGTACGCCGCCGCCTGTTACTTCCCAACTGCCAGGCGCCCAGCCTTTGTCAAGCGAGCGCTGGGTAATAAGGTAGCGGCCCTGGGCATCTTGCACCACGGCAAGCACGTAAAGGACGAATTCTCCCGCCGCCGTATGCACGGCATGGCGCGGAACGGTCTTTCCCGTAAAAACGCGACGAGAGTCGTAAATGTC
This sequence comes from Eggerthellaceae bacterium, assembly GCA_017459805.1. Taxonomy (GTDB): domain Bacteria; phylum Actinomycetota; class Coriobacteriia; order Coriobacteriales; family Eggerthellaceae; genus CACXMZ01. The sequence goes on along the minus strand of JAFUCE010000082.1, from coordinate 1,578 downwards.
AACTAGCTCTTCCATACTATCTATTATACTTTAGCGCAGATAAACGGCAGGAGGTCCCTATGGCACATGAAATCCCTTCCCTTGACCAGTGGCTTGAAGAAGCAAAACACAGTGAACAAGCAAGCAAATGCGGTATGTTCTTGGCTCACAATGGTATTGTGCGCGAAACCGCCAAGGCCCAGGTGCGCGAAGGTGCCGATATGCCTGCCGTCACGCAGGTAGAGTTTTCCTACGATGCCGAAGGCCTTCAAGCCGCCATCGCCGATGCCCTTACCTGGGAAGGCATCTACTATGTGCGTGTTTGGCTCAATGAAGGCGTGCTGAACGTAGGCGATTCCATCATGTATGTGCTTATTGGCGGCGACATTCGCCCGCACTGCATTGACGCCCTGCAACGCCTGGTCGGGCACATCAAAACTGACCTTGTGGTTGAAAAGGAAATCTACGCCTAGTCAGGGTAGCGGCCGTCAGCCAAATAGAATACGGCAATCAGACCGGGGCCACAGTGGGCGCCAATCACCACGCCAAGACTCGTAATGCTAACCTCGCCAATCTGTGGGTGCGCAGCCTTGACTTCATCGCGCACAAATTCGGCATCGCCTGCGCAGTCCGCATGAAGGATATGGATTTCGGTACCCGTTGAATCAAAGCGCGAAAGGTCGTGAATGATACCGTCGCGAATATGCTTCAGCGACGATTTGCGCCCGCGAACCTTCTTTACAACATCAAGCGTACCTGCATCGGGAACATAGAGCACAGGCTTGATGTTGAGCATAGTTCCCACTAGCGCCGATGAATTGGAAACGCGACCGCCAACTTTCAGATAATTGAGGTCGTCCACGGTGAAGCGATGGGCAACCTTAAACTTGTTGTCTTCTGCCCACTGAACAACTTCTTCAAAACTCATGCCCGCTTCTTTGCGACGCACGGCTTCGTACACCAGCGTGCCCAAGCCCCCTGAAACACAACGCGTATCCATAACATAAAGCTGTTGATCTGGATATTCGGAGCGCATTTTTTCGGCAGCAGTGAGGGAATTTTCGTAGGACGTCGACATCTTAAGGCTCATGTCGAGGAACAAAACGTCCTTCCCCGTGTCCAAAAGACTCTTGAAAAAATCTGAGTAGGTATATTCGTTGATCATAGAGGTTGTGAGGATGTCGCCATTGCGCATGCCCACATAGATAGCAGCGCGGCTTTCTTCGCGGCAGTCATCCTCGAAGAATTCACCAGCAATGGAATACTGGTAGCTTACAAATGGCACCTCGTGTTCTTCGAGCCAGGTGCGTGGCAAGTCAGACGTTGACGCCGTTGCAATAATGTAGTCAGACATGAGTAATCCTTGTCATAATGTTGCGTATTGTTAATTAATCGGAGCAATTATACGCTTGCTTTTACCCGAGAACATATAAGATACAAAAACCCCAAGAAGCCGCTGGGCTGAAAAGCCTGGCCTAACTTTCCATCTCTATCGCAACAACAACTGCAAACTTTCGAACTAAGCGCAACTGTTGCGTTAAGTTTGCAAGTAGGCTGGGCGCGCAAGCGCCCCGGCAAGTGTGAAGGCATGCTTTGCCT
>JAFUCE010000081.1 GCA_017459805.1 Eggerthellaceae bacterium | reverse complement strand
GCGTCGGTAAAGTAGAGGAAGAAGCCGAGTACCGCAAGGGAGCCCGAAATAATCCAGAATCGCAAAACGACCTTGATTTCGCTCCAGCCCTTCTTTTCGAAATGATGATGCAGGGGCGCCATAAGGAAGATGCGCTCGTGGGTGCGCTTGTAGTGGAAGACCTGAATCATAACGGAAAGCGCCTCGACCACAAACAAGCCCCCGATAATAAGTGAAACGAGTTCTGTCTTAGTAACAACTGCCATACAGCCCAGGGCCGTGCCTAAGGCAAGCGAACCAGTGTCACCCATGAAGATGTCGGCGGGGTGCGCGTTGTACCACAGAAATCCGATGCAGGCACCCGCCAAGGCGCCACCAAAGATTGACGCATCAAGCATGTCGAGGCGGTAGGCAATCATGGCCATAACGATCATAACTACCATGACTGTACCCGCCGCAAGACCGTCGAGCCCGTCGGTAAGGTTAACGGCGTTACTCATGCCTGCCAACAGGATGGAAACAAAGAGCACATAGAGCCACGGAATCTTAAATCCGTTGATAGTGCTTGTCAGAATGCCCAGGTCAAGCGCTGGCAGGAAGGGGAATTTCACCGTAGGCTGCACATCGAGCCAGTTCACCGCAAGGAGGCAAAACACGATTGCAATTATAAATTGCACGATAAGCTTTGCCCGCGGTGGCACCCCGGCGGTATTTGATTGACGCACCTTTGAAAAGTCGTCAACAAAACCCAAAAGCCCGGTAAGCAATGTCGCGCCCAGAAGAAGCGCCAGTTCCGGGCGCCAGGGAGCCAAAAGCAGCATGGTAATCGTTGCCGCCAATAAAATGACCACACCGCCCATGGTAGGTGTGCCTTGTTTATAAAAATGTGTTTCGGGACCGTCGTCGCGAACCTGCTGTCCAATATTGTCACGCCGAAGAATCTTAATCCAGGGGCCCGTAAGCAAAATGCACAGCGCCGCCGCCACCACTATAGAGAGGAAAACGAGCGATGTAGGATATGCCGAAAACACGCTAAACAAGCTTGTCCACCAAGCCTTTGACTATCGTCTCAAGCCCCACCGAGTGGGACGCTTTTACCAAAAGGGCATCATTAGCATGAAGCATAGGGACAAGGCATGCAAGCGCTGCCTCCGCATCGTCTACACAAATAATTGAATCTTCACTCATGCCCGCCTGCTTGGCCGCTTGTGCAATTCGCTCGGAACGCGGGCCCACACACATGAGTAAGTCGAGCCCACTTTGCGCTGCAAGGCTGCCGATGCGCGCGTGCCCTTCGTCTTCATAGTCGCCCAGTTCGAGCATGTCGCCCAATACGGCAATACGCGACCCAGCGACATCCATGCGCGCAAAGGTTTCAAGCGAAGCCGCCATCGAATCTGGGTTCGCGTTGTAGCTGTCATCAACAATTAAGGCCCCACTGGTAGCGCGGCGAAGTTGCTGGCGCCCGGCCGCCGGCGCAGAGCCATGCAAGGCCTCCGCTATGGTTTGCGCGTCAAGCCCTGCCCACACACCAAGGGCAGCGGCAGCAAGGGCATTATGAACATTGTGGGCTCCCGCAATCTGGAGAACACATTCAGCGCTTCCCTTTGGAGTATGAAGAGTAAAGCTGGGCATCCCAAGGGCGTCATAGGACACATTGCTTGCATATACCGAGGCAGGTTTGCCCAAAAGCGTATGCGGTTCATCGTCGCCTGAACCATCGAAGGCAACAAGAGAAATGCAGCGCTGCTCAATGGTGCCATATTCAAGAAGCTTTTCAGCGAAGGGGTCGCTCGCATTAACAAAGGCGGTGCCCTGGCCTTCGACTAGATAGCTAAAAGGTTCGGCCTTGGCCCGTGCTATGGCGTCCTGGCTACCTAAAAGTTCCATGTGACTGGTGCCTACGTTGGTAACGAGTGCAGCATCGGGTAAAACAAATTCGCAAAGTTCAGCAAGTTGCCCAAGGCCGCGCATTCCCATTTCAACAACCACAAAGTCAGTATCAAGTTCAGCAGCCAACAAGGTCGCAGGGACACCAAGTTCGTTATTCTGATTAGCGACAGTTGCCACAACCGTGCCAGCATGCGCTAAAACGTCGCGAACCATGTTCTTCGTTGTCGTTTTCCCTGAAGACCCCGTAAGCGCTATGACCTTCCCGCGCAATTCTTGGCGCCACGCACGCGCCAACTGCGTCATGGCTTCAAGGGTGTCATCAACCAGGATGGTGCAGGCCCCGGCTTTGTCAAGTGCAAGCTGGGTTTGCACCCCTGGGGTCCGCGAAATAAGCACCGCACGGGCACCGGAGCGCACAGCTTCAAGACAGAAATTATGCCCGTCTTGTACCTCGCCCACAAAAGCAATGTACATGCAGCCTGGTTGCGCCGTACGCGAATCCCAACAGATGCTGCTAATATCTGCATCCAAAGGACCGTCCAATACGGTGCCCGCGCAGATGCGTGCTATGTCTTCTGTTTTAAGTCGCACTCAGTATTCCTTTTGTCTTGCGTTAAGAGAGTGCCTTCTCCAATTCTTCCGCCACTACTTCAGCATCTGAAAAATGGCGCTTTTCTTCTCCAATTATTTGATAATCTTCGTGACCCTTGCCAGCGACAAGAATGCTGTCGTTTGCCTGCGCCTGCGCAATAGCCTTAGCTATAGCGCTGCGACGGTCGGGCTCGATTTCAAAAGACCCTACGCCTTCGTTCATGCCAGCGACAATGGCATCAATAATGGCCAGGGGGTCTTCACGGCGTGGGTTGTCAGAGGTTACGACTGCGTAGTCGGCGCTCAAGGCAGCCCGGCCCATGATGGGTCGTTTGCTTGCATCGCGGTTACCCCCACAGCCAAACACGACAAGGGTGCGCCCCGCTGTAAGTGCCTTCACTGAAGCAATAGCTTTTTCGAGCGCATCGGGTGTGTGCGCGTAGTCAACAAAAACGGTGGGAAGCTCAGACGCTGCACTGGCAGTGGCCCGAGCAGCAGAAATATCAATGCGCTGCAGGCGTCCGGGCACTTGAGGAGCCGACTCGAGCGCCGTCACGACAGTGTTTGCTGGGATGCCTAAAGCAAGCGCTATACCAAAGGCAAGCATGACATTTGACACATTAAAGCGCCCCACCAAAGGATAAGAAAAGCTGAAGCGTTCACCATCCACGGAAAGGGCAAGGTCGGTATGCGTTGACGCATAATCAATGTTGAGAGGATGAATTTGGGCGGCCGCGTTAAAGCCCGTGCTTATGACTTCGTCGCCCGCTTCGGTGCAACGACGGAGCAGTTCTTCGCCCCATTCGTCGTCAATGCAAATAACCCGTTTTGCAGGATAGGCGTCAGAAAACAGGAGCGCCTTTGCCTCAAAATAGGCTTCGAAGGTCTTGTGATAGTCGAGATGATCCTGCGTTAAGTTTGAAAAAGCAGTCACGGCAAACTGTGTTGCCCAGGTACGTTCCAGGTCAAGCGCATGGGAACTTACTTCCATAGCTAAAACATCAACGTGGGCATCGCGCATGCGAGCGAATATTTCCTGAAGGTCGCTTGATTCAGGCGTCGTGCGTGCTGAAGCAGCAATTTCGTCGCCGACCTTAATTCCCACGGTACCAATAACGCCCGTTTTCTTATTCGCAACGCGTGCAATATGTTCAACCAGATAGGTCGTCGTTGTTTTGCCATTGGTGCCAGTAATACCTACCAGCGCAAGGTCTTTCGATGCATGGCCATAGAAGTTCGCCGCCGCTTGCGCCATAGCTTTGCGCGAATCGTTTACCACCACTTCGGTTACATCGGTCGCGTCGGCCAGATACACCTTGCGTTCAACCACAAGTACCTTGGCGCCGCGGTCTATGGCGTCTTGAGCAAAAGAATGCCCATCGACAGTCATGCCCACAATACAGAAAAAAACATCCCCTTGGCTACACTGGTCGCTGCGATACTGCAGACCTTTAACCTCAAGAGATGCGTTGCCAATAATAGTGCAATCTATTCCTGCAAAGAGTTCTTTAACGGTAGTCATCTACGCACACCCCTACTGCGACGTAATTCCATAATGGTCGATGGCATAACTCATTATATCGCTAAAGGCGGGGGTGGTAATGCGGTCGCCCGGAACCTCCGTGGCACCCACAAAACACACGAGCTGCGAATCGGTATCGGGCAAATAACCTATAAAGCTGATGTTGTAATAACCACGCACATAGGAACCGCCTTCGCTCGCGTATTCGGCGGTGCCTGTCTTGCCAGCGGGGTTATAGCCTTCAATCTGGGCTTCGACACCCGTGCCTGCCGCAACAACATCTTTAAGCATGCTGGTCAGGGGCGCAATGGCGTCGGTGTTCTTGATAACCTGCGTTGTTTTGTACTCAACTTTTTCGCCCGTCTGCGGCTTCGACATAAGGAAATGCGGCGTGCACTCTACCCCGTCGTTGACAAGAGCGCCGTAGAAACGCGCCATCTGCAAAGGCGTGACCGAAATACCCTGACCAAAGCTTACGTTGTAGCATTGAATCTGAGTCCAAGTTGACACATCCGTGCAGAAGCCCGATGCTTCGCCGGGGTAATCAACACCCGTAAGGTCGTTTAAGTTATAGCGAAGAATATAGTCGTAGAGTTTGTCAAAACCCATCTTTTCCGTTGCGAGGGAAATACCCACATTTGATGAGTCTCTGATAATCTGGCGGAAGGTCATGGTTTCGTCGCCGCGGTCATGGGCGTCGGAAACAATATATTCGTTTGCGGGCAATTCGGCTGGACAGAAAATCGTGTCCGATGTTTCCATAATGCCCTCTTCAAGAATGGCTGCCGCCGAAACCGTTTTGAAAATTGAACCAGGCTCAAAGGCTGTCGTAATGCTTTTAAGCTCCGTAGATCCTTCCTTTATATGGTCGCGATCCTGCGGGTTAAGGTAAGGAGTTGAAGCAATGGCTAGGATTTCGCCGGTGCCACCATCGTATACGAGCGCGTTACCACTCTTGCCCTGCCGTGTTCCGACTTCTTGTACCAGGCGGTTTTCAAGGTATTCCTGCATATCGACGTCAATAGATATGACGATGTCTTCACCGTCGCGCGGCTCAACACGTTCATACAGGCCGCCCGCGATAGGATAGCCATTAGCGCCGCGCTCCATATTGAGTGAACCACTGTCGCCGCCAAGCAGGTCGTCATAATACAGTTCGAGCCCCGAAAGACCGTTGCCGTCAACGTCGCATATACCTACGACTTGCCCTGCGATGGTGCCACAAGGGTATACACGCTTCGAATCGTCCAGCATATAGATGCCGTCAAGTTCAAGGGCTTCAAGCTTTTCAGCAACTTCGATATCTGCCTTGCGATACACGTAGGCAAAGGTGGTATCGGGGGTTTGTAAAACGTCAACATAGTCGGTTGACGCACCGCCTAAAATTGCAGCGAGCTGGGCAGACTCCCCCGTTGGGTCGGTCACTTCAAATGGATTGCAATACACCGTTACGGCATCCACGCTAGTTGCAAGCACGACACCATTGCGGTCGTAAATGGTGCCGCGCTTGGCCGGAAGTTCAATGGAAAGCATGCGCGTTACCGCCGCCTTTTCAGCGTTTGCTGGGCCCGCCACTAAGGTAAGCCAGACCAGACGCACACCCAACAAAACAGCAACCCCTAAAAAGAGAAGGAATACTAAGGAAAGACGACCTCTTGGGTCGAAGGAAACGCTTCTGCTTTGTGATTTGCCACGCGCCGAAGAAGAGCCGCGGGTTTTTTTGGCTCGTGTCTGC
>JAFUCE010000080.1 GCA_017459805.1 Eggerthellaceae bacterium | reverse complement strand
TTTGGCGCCCTTACTCGCAGAACCACCGCAAACATCAAGCACCGCGCTGCTGCGCAGGGCTGACGAAATAACATACACGCCATTGGCAAGGCCAGCATCGGTGGTATTGGCTGGAGCAGCGGTGGATGTAAGGGCAGGAGCGGCCTGCGTGCTGACCGGTGAAGAAATTGCTGTCTTCGCGCCAGTAGAACCAGGTGCTGCAAAGGCGAGGGCAGGAACAGACAGGGCGCCTATGAGCGCCACTGTCATCAAAACCACTGTTGTCCTTGTGCTGTACTTCATCTATCTTTAAGCAAGGCCTTTACTTGTATTTTGGTATCACGAAATTGGCATTCTTTCCCGTTCCCGTGCGCTGATAGAACTTATCAATAGTATTCGAAAGTGTGTCTAGCCAGTAATCTTCTGTTGTGAAATGATGCCAGCTATAACTGCGTGTCTTGTCGGTATAGTGGTAGTCAAAACGCAGACCATAGGGGCTATGCTGCGGATAGTTCGGGCGATAAATCCATTCATCGGCCAGATACTTCGCGCCGCCTACAATGCCACTTTCAACAGACGTCCATCCATTGACTGCTGCGTTCCAGCCACCATATCCTCCACCGCCATTCACGCCATAGAAGTTATAGCCGCCTGCAGAACCCCAGCCCGTTTCACCACAGGCGTGGGCAATCAGGAACACTTCATTGAGATTGTATTTCTTTGCTGCCTCAACAAAATACTTGCCGCTCTTGTACAGCGGGTTGCCCGGGCCAATCCAGGGGGCAATACTTTCAAGAGCAGCGTCAAGCTGTTCAGCCGTACTGCCCGAATAATGACGCAAGTCGAGGAAGTGGTACTTGTTTATTCCCGCCGTGCTTAAGTTGGCCGCACTTCCGCCCTCGATGGAAGTCATTTGATTAAGCGTAATCGAAAGGTTGCAGTAGGTCGTAATGCCGCCTGGAGCGTCACGTACAATCCAGTTCTGCTTTGCGTTATTCGCACTTGGTACCACGGAAAGCTTCGTTCCTTTTGCAGCCGCACCGTTAAGAGCAATGCGTTTGCTTTTGTCTGACATAGAGGTAAACGACATGGTGCCATTTACATTAACGACTGGGCGCCACAGTTGGCTTGTGGCCGAAGAAGGCGTTTGCTGCACAACAAACGAACCGCTATTCTGCAGGGCTTTGTTACTTGCCGCATTAGTCACCTGATATTGATTGCCCCCTTTATGTTTGAAAAAGAAGCTTTGAGCAGGTGTTTTATTAGCTTTCCAGACTTGAATCTTGGTGCCGTTTGACTTTGACGAACTGGGGTTGTCAAAAACAAATGAATTGTTTGAAGCCGACGCAATAGTGTAATAACCATCCTCCAACATAGAGGCAGGTTTTACCAACCATTTTTGCGCAACAGTATTATTAGATGGGTAGAGCTGTATATTAGCACCCGCCGAAGTACTGCCACCAGATATATCCAGTACGTAATCCGGATTCGCCTTCAGCTTAAAGACAATGCCATTATCACTCAGCACGGGCTTCCATTGTTCCTGGCTTGAGCTCTGAGCAATATTGCCGTATTTAACGACATTGACCGCATCGACATACTTACCCGAATAGGTGTTTTGAATGGTGTAATAGCCATTCGTCGTAGCACGCAGGAAGAAACGCGTGGCATTCGAGCCTGAATTGCTTGCCGTACGAATGTTGGCGGAATTAGCCACCGATGTATTGGCGACAGACATAACATTATTTTTGTTCGCCGCGCTCATGAAATAATAACAACCCGAAGGCAACCAATTACTTACTGTTTTTGCAGTCCATTTCTGAGCAGCGGTCCCATTCGAAATGTACGTCTGAACATTAGCACCATTAGCCTTGGACGCACCAACCACGTCAAGAGCCAAACCATTCAACGCGCTCCGTAGGGTATAAGAGCCATCCTTGTTTTTTACAATAGCCCACATTTGTGCCTTAGTTTTATTGGACTCGTATTGCCAAACATTTGCGCCATTGTTATTAGATGCGCCTTCAACATCAAGCACCTTCCCCGACACGGCACTACGTAAGGTGTAATAACCGGTCTTGGTATTAAATATAACCTGGAAAGTTTGAGCCATCGAGCTATTCACGGTGTGCTGAGCAATATTTGCGCCGTTGTTAAAAGCCCCAGATGCAACTTCAAGAGCCTTCTTTGAACCAGTATTCACAAAAACATAGAATCCGTTTTCCAAAGTGCGGTTAACTTTGTTAATCTTCCAAGTCTGGGCTGTCGAGTTGTTAGCGTTATAGATGCGAACTGCCGTACCGTTTTTCTTGCTTCCCAGGGCAACATCAAGCACGAGTTTGTCAGAAAGAGCCGAACTGATGGTCACGCCATTTTTCGTCTTGCTAATCTTCCACATCTGCGCGGGGGTGTTATTCCAATTATGCTGCTGAATACGTGTTCCTGATTTTTTGGATCCACCTGTTACATCAAGAACTTTGCCTGAGCCAACGTTAGTAATCTTGTAATACTTTGTGTTGCTTATCTTTTCGATATACCAACGCTGGGCAGCCGACATATTGGCTTCCCAAATCTGTGCTTTTGCATCATTTGCCGTCGACCCACCTTCAATATCAAGCGCAATCGAAGCGCTCAGGGCCGAATTAATAACGTAGACGCCGTTGCTTAGTTCCGCATCGGTGCTATTAGCCGAAGCGGCCGTAGACGTTAATGCTGGCGCAGCAGTCTTAGTTGTTGAGGCAGGCGCTGCCAGCGCAAGCTGCGGAAGAGCAAGCGCGTACAAGAGTGCTACCACGAGCACCCAAAAAAGCTTTTTCATAGGTGAAACCTGTTCTTTCCCACTTGATATCATGAGATGAAATTATAGCAGCTTGTATTTTGCCTGGTCAGAGGTTTGAACTAAAAGCCTTCTTATTATTTTCTTGAAATGGCTAGGAAGAAATCCCCAGTTCACACTCTACTAAATCGAGTGCCGCATCAATAGCCTTGTCCATATCGTAATATTTGTAGGCACCCAAACGCCCCGCAAAAACTACATTTCCTTCCTGGGCAGCTAATTCTGCATACTTTAAGTAAAGTTCGGTATTGCGTTCGTCGTTTATAGGGTAATACGGCTCATCCCCCGGCTGCCAGTCTGCTGGATATTCGCGTGTGACCAGGGTTTTTGGCTGCGTTCCAAACTCAAAATGCTTATGTTCGATAATGCGCGTATAGGGTATTTCGCGCTCGGTATAGTTCACGACGGCATTCCCCTGGAAGTTTTCTTCATCGAGTACATCCGTCTCGAAGCGCAAGGATCGATATTCCAGCGTCCCGAGGCTATAGTCGTAGAATTCATCAATCGGGCCACAATAGATGATGCGGTCCGCAATGTCGGGCTCGGCGGCAATAAGGTCCCGGTACTCGGTGTTCAGACGGATTTCAACATCGCCAAACATGCGCTTAACCATGGCGGTATAACCACCCATGGGGATGCCCTGCCAACGGTCGTTAAAATAATTGTTGTCGAAAATAAAGCGGCACGGCAGGCGCTTAATGATGCTTGCGGGCAATTCCGTACAGCTTCTGCCCCACTGCTTTTCGGTATAACCCTTAACCAGCTTTTCGTAGACATCACGTCCGACCAGGGACAATGCCTGCTCTTCCAAGTTGGCAGGCTCACCAATGCCAGCTTCTGCCACCTGAGCAGCAATGCGCTCCTTCGCCTGCGCAGGCGTGCGAACATCAGGCCACATCTGGCAGAAGGTATTCATGTTGAAAGGCAGGTTATAGAGTTCGTCCTTATACACCGCCACGGGGCTATTGATGTAGTTATTGAATTCAGCGAACTGATTGACATAGTCCCACACACGCTTGATGGAGGTATGAAAAATGTGGGCACCGTAGACATGCACATTAATGCCTTCGCGCTCTTCGGTATAGATATTGCCCGCTATGTGGCTACGGCGGTCAATAACCAGGCAGGTCTTCCCCACTTTGGTAGCAGCATCAACGAATACGGCGCTCGAAATACCTGCGCCAACTACTAAATAATCGTACTTTGCCATGCTTTTGCTCCTTTTTTCTTTAACGCGTCCGAAAAGGGGGTGTTATAGGGCGACCACTAGGTCCTTAATGCCTGGGCAGAAGAAGGACTCGCCGAATAGACGCTACCATAATAGTAGTAGCCGTCAAGTGACAGAGCCGTCGCCCGTTCAAGCAAACTTGAATTAAACAAACTACGGTACTCCTTGTCAGACACGGCAAAGGTACCGCCAAACACATAAACTGTCTTTGCACCAGTCTGCTTGCACAGGGGCTGGAATACTTTCGCAACCTTAGATACCCCGCCCTTGCTGGAAAGTATAAGCACCGCTTTATTCTTCCCGCAAAGAGCAGCACCCGCTAGGGCATCGGGGAAATTATTAGATGTTGCAATAGCGCCCTTGTTGAGCGACATCCCATTATTGAGCTGCCATTTCGCCAGTTCAATTGAGGTGTCGACCGCGGTTCTCCCGCCAATACGCTTCACGGTCGCTTTCATGCTCTTAAGCTTTTTTTCCACTCCATCAGACACCGCAGATGTGCCACCCACAATAAGGATGCTCGTAAAGCCACCAGTTTTAATAGCGTTAAGCGTTTCTTGCGTAATAGTCTTTCCCCTATCTTCCACCAGGAAAATAGGCACTTGCTTGGCATAAGCATACGGGGAAGCAGATAAGGCATCTTTATAATTTGCACGCGTTGCCACAATACATGTTTTCGAAGGATTGGGAAGCTTCTTTGCTATGGCCACCGCCGTTGAACTCGACTTTGTGCCCGCCACGCGCTCAACCTTAATACCTAATTGTTTTATCGCCTTTTCAACGCCACTGCTTAGTGCAAGCGGACCACCCACAATAAAGACCCTCTTAATTTTGAGGCGTGTTAATTCACTTTTTGTTTCCCCTGAAAGCACCTGAGGGTTAGTCATAAGCACGGGCGCCCCGTAAGCGCCTGCAAGGCTCGACGCCGCCAAAGCATCAGGGAAGGATCCGCGCGTAGCAACAACCGCTGTTGCTGGACGTTGTGCCGCCGTAAAACTACTGGCCGACCAACCTTTTTTTACTATGGACTGCATGGTAGCCAGCGCACTTGACCCCTGAATGCGCTCCCAAGCGACGCGCTGGTAAGGCGAATTGGTTTTGTAAGGTTCTTTGTAAGGATCAGCCGCAGACGAAGCATGTACCACAAAGGCGTTGTATAAAAGCTCAGTACGCCATATTCCATAACGTTGCCCTTACTGGTCGTTGAATGCCATACCGTTTGGTCGACATCGCCCGTTAGCCCACCGCGGGGGGCAAGCCCCCAATAGAAAGCCACATGGGATGCGGAACCAAGCATGGCATTAATGTCGTCCCAGTTAGAACTATTCTGGTAGATTATGAAGTCGCCCTTGCCAAGCCTAACTTTCCCACTTCGAATGTCTTTGACCTTACATATTTCATACTTAACGTTGTTTTCTTTTACCCATTTTACAAGCGAACCTGTCCAATGCATCCACCAACCCATTTTCATGTTCATCGTGGTTTCGGATATGCCGCCTTCCCGCAGGACAAGGAAGGACCAGAATGCCGAACAATCCATGGCGCCGTTTTTCCCAGGGCCTTTCATGCGGTCGGCCTGGCTATAGGGAGTACCCAAATAGGTCGACTGATGCGCCGTGGCATTGTCGATAAATCGTTCCATATTTATGCCAAGTGCTTCGTTCCAGGGAATAAGGCCCGCTGCATGGGCAGGTGCAGGAGTGGCGAATAGGACAAGAGAAAGCAAACAGGCGCTTAAAGCCGTAAGAACAATAATCTTAATTCTTTCAATACCCTGCGCTGTATTCTTCTGCATATAAACTCCCTGTGCGCAAACTCAAAATGAATCGTGCGAGAGTATATCACAGCGCTATCAGGGTTTTTAGAAGCAGACGTGAATGTCTTATTGCGATGTTTTGTGGGTGTTTGCGCCATTGGATTCAACGGATGCAGCGTTTCTCGCTTCATAGGGTGCCTGGTTTTGAGAATCCACATACACGCCTTCCTGGCTAAAGATAACGCTGAAAGTCTTGAAGAAGATTTTAAGATCCAGCCAAAAGCTGACGTTGTGCACATACCAAACGTCCAAGGCTAGACGGTCGTGCCACGCAGCAGCATTGCGCCCACCATAGACCGCCGCATAACCAGTAATGCCTGGTTTCACCTTGAGTTTTTCCGCCTCATTGCCCTGATACAACTCCGTTTCACGCTTAAGGTCAGGGCGTGGTCCAATAAGGCTCATGGTGCCATTAAGTACATTTATAAATTGCGGGAACTCGTCAATGCTTGTACGACGCATGGCCGCCCCCACCCGCGTCATACGCGGGTCGTCGGCCGCGTTGTAGGTTGAACCGTCTTCCATAACCAAGTCGGGAGCATTCACCTTCATACTACGGAACTTATACATCATAAATTCGCGGCCATCCTTACCCACGCGCGGGGCGTTATAAAAAATGGGCCCGCCATCTTCTGTCTTAATACGAATACCAAACACAATAATCAGGATAAGCAAAATCGGCATGGCAATAATGCCGAAAAGAATGTCGAGCACACGTTTAAAGAAATGGACGTACATCTAGCAGCATTCCTTTATGGCAGCTGCAAGCGAAGCGCACACATAGTCCACGTCGTCATCTGAAAGCAAGGTGTGTAGCGGCAGAGTAATTTCGTTTTCGTATTGCGCGAAGGCTGCGGGGAAATCCTCTACTGCCCAGCCCAGATTCTTATAGGCCGAAAGCAGAGGCAGCGGCTTATAGTGCACGTTGCAAGAAATGCCCGCCCCGCCCATACGCTCGATAACGGCGTTGCGCGCTGCTTCTTCTGCCCCGTCAATGCGCACCAACATCAGGTGTGCAGATGATTCATACTCATCCGTAAAGTGAGGCAATATTTGTACGGGCAACGCTGCCAAACCCGCCTCGTAGCGCTGCACCAGTTCACGCCGACGCGCCAACAGCTGCGGATAGCGCTCAAACTGAGCCAGGCCAAGGGCAGCGGCAATATCAGTCATATTGCACTTATAACCTGGGAAGGCAATATCGTATTCCCAATTCCCTGCCCCGTCTTTATGTAAGGCATCCTTGGTTTGCCCATGGAGGGAATAGAGCATGGCACGGGAGTAGAGCTCATCCGAATCCATGCCAAACTCGCGCCACGCAAGACCGCCCCCCTCAGCGGTCGTCAGGTTTTTAACCGCGTGGAAGGAAAAGGCCGTAAAGTCCGCAACGCTGCCTGCCTTTTGCCCTGCGCGCGTGGCGCCAAGGGCATGAGCAGCATCGGCGATAATGATGGGGCGCGTAAAGCATGCCTGTATGTCGTTGGCAGCTTCCCATGCCGTAAAACCTTCGAGTACGGTTTTGAGCGCAGCATAGTCTGCCATAACGCCGGCAATATCAACTGGAATAACCGCCTTCGTGCGCGGCGTAAGAGCCGCAGCAACAGCTTCTGGACTTATATGGAAACTGCCAGGAGCCACGTCAACGAGCACAGGGGTTGCACCAACATGTACCACGCAGGATGCACTTGCCGTATAGGTATAAGCAGGAACAATTACTTCATCCCCAGGCCCTATGCCGCACAAAAACAAAGCGCACTCCAGCGCCGCCGTTGCCGAATTCAGGCACGCAAAGCCAGCGGCGCCTGTGTAGTCGCGCAGCTTAGCTTCGAGCTCCTTCGTACGTGGCCCGGTGGTTATCCAACCACTTTGAAGCGCCTCGGTAACAGCATCTATTTCAGCCTGCGTAATGTCAGGGGGAGAAAATGCTATATGCTTTCCAGCTTCACTCATCGTTTTCTTTCCCAAATAGTTGTTTCGTCCTTAGTCTGCCATCAGCCTTTTAGTGATTTGAAGGTTTCGTACACAATCTAGCTCTTAGCATCCTTTGTCACAAGGCTTTGTATTAAGTGTACTATGTTCTGATAAGACTGTTCCTGGTCGAATTGTGTTTCCGCAATTTCGCGTGCCAGCACTCCCATGGCCGCACGCCCTTCCGCATCAAGGGCTAAGCCTACAAGCGCTTCTGCCAGGGCACCCACATCTTCAGCGGGCACATTAACACCGAAGGCATCTGCTTCAACTTTCGCACGGAATTCAGCAGATGAACCCGTATTCACCACGGGGCGTCCCGCTGCCAAGTAGTCGCCAATTTTGGTCACGATGGACTGCGGTGCTGCAGCCACCAGCGAATTCACGCATATATCGCAGCGGCTTAGCCACGCAGCCATGTGGGCATAGTCCACATAGCCCAAAAAATCAACGGGGGCATCAAGCGCTGCAACCAAATGCTCCAAGGCCTGGCGGTCGGGGCCGTCGCCTAAAACCTTTAGGCGCATACCGGGCACCTGTTCCTGGCAGGCAGCAAGCGCAGCGATCAAAGTCTCGAGGTCGTAGCTAGCGCCAAGCGTACCCGCGTAAGCCACCCACACTTCGCCTTCGGGCTTTTCAATTTCAGAGGCATGGGCAGCAACGCCCGCGTCAAATTCAGCAAGGTCGTTGCCAACATAAACCGTAATCTGCTCGTATGGTTCGCTGCGGTCAAGCGTAGGGCGTGCGGCATATTCATCTGAGGTGCCCACCGCGGCATCAAGCATGCCATACACTGCGCGCGCATCACGCGCAAAAGGGGCAAACGCAATGTCGGAAAACACGGGCACATCCACAGCCATACGCATAGCTTCGGGCCACAAGTCGTTAATGTCTGCCACAAAAGGAATACTAGCAGCGCGTGCAGCTTCGGCACAAACTCGCGCGCAGTCGTTGGGTGGGATTTCGGCATAGATAAGTGCATATTCCCCCTGCGCATTTGCAAAATACCGTGCCAGGTTTTTAGCCGCTTTTCGGTGGCTCGCAATGCGTTTAAGGTCGAGATTCTTGGTATATCCAGGCTCATCAATAAAAACAATGCGATAAGGCAGACCCTGGTATTGCGCGGCAGTCGTGTCGCGCTGCGCCTTGTCCCAGTGCTGGAAACTGCTCGTGATTAAATCGACTTCAAAACCAGCCGCACTTAACACTTCGGCAATTTTGCGAAAACGCGTATAGCCACGTACTTCGCCAGGAAGCTTAACCCCCTGCGTCCACACCGCAATACGCCTACAAGGCTGCTTATTTTGAGGCATAGTTTCCATGCCCAACTAGACCAACCAATGCAAAACGGTTTTACCAAAACGGCGCGAACGGTCGTCGGCAAAGGCGGTCGCAATGTCGCTGGTATCGCGTATGTCAAACACGCCGCCTACGATACGCGCAAGTTGCGCGGGCACTTCAGGATGCTGAGCATACAAATCCAGGGTGGAGCGAAAATCGGCCACACCGCTGCGGCTCGAACCGTACAAGCGCAGACCTTTTTCCAAAACCATGCGCGTGTTAATGGGCACGTTATTTTCCGAAACACCCATCAGTGCCACCGTGCCTTCGGGGTGAATATGGGCAATAATCTGTTCGATGGCATCGCCCGAGCCTGCTCCACCCACGCATTCAAAAGCGTGGTCCACCAGTAAGTCATCGGGAATTTCGGTAATCAAATACGTGGCCGTCACAAAGGTGAAGTCTGCCAGCTTTTCACTGTTCTTGCCAAACACGTAAATCTTCGTTTCGGGGAAGCGCGTGCGCAGCAAAAGAGCCGTAATGAAACCGACGTTGCCGTCACCCCATACTCCAATGGAATCGCGCCCCGCATGGGCAATGGCATCGAAGCGGTTAATGGTATGCGTAGAAACACTCACTAGTTCGGTAAAAGCAGCTACATCAAGGTCGATACCATCAGGCAGAGCCACCGCGCGGTCGGCGCTGGTCACTACCAACTCCTGCATAAAACCGTCGGCCGTACTGGAACGAAAGCGCGAACTGCGTATATAGTTTTCTGCCTGGAAGGGCCGCTCTTCCACGGGCAGGTTAGGCACCATCACCACGCGGTCGCCCGCCTTATAAGTGCCCGACCCATCGAAAACCACCTGGCCATGCGCTTCGTGAATCATAGCCATGGGCAATTTTTCAGCCAAAACCTTTGCATCGCGCATACCTTGGTAATAGCGCTGGTCGGCGTGGCAAATGGACAAATGCGTGGGGCGCACCACCAGCGCATCAGGTGCCACGGGCATGTCCTGCACGGCAAGGTCAATTCGGCGCGGAGCCACCAGCTGATAAATGGTATTCAGCACTGCAAACCCCCACTATTCGTACTGTCCAAGTAAGGCATGGGCAATACGCAAGTCAACCGGATACGTAATCTTGATGTTAAAGGGCTCACCGTTCACCAACGCCACCGGGCGCCCACGCAACACGAAGGCCTTACAAGCATCGGTCAGCTGGGCTTCTTCGTCGCCTGAGAGCTGTTCGTAGACTTCCTTGAGCGCCAAAAGTCTAAAGGACTGCGGTGTTTGCCCCTGGAACATAGTGCTGCGCAGTGGAATGCTATCGATTTCGGTGCCGCCTTCGCTTACCACAATCGTGTCGCTTGCAGGAATTACCGTGTCGCACGCATCATAGTTTGCCAAAGCTTCAAGATTGTCTTTAATAATGCGGTAGGTCACAAAAGGCCGCACTGAATCATGTGTCACGATTACCGTGTTTTCGTCAGTTTCGTAGTTTTCCTCAATCCAAGCAATGGCATTTTGCACCGTGCCTGAACGTGTTGCACCACCAGCAAGCACAACGATTTTTTCGCTTTGTGCAGGCAAGTGCATCTTGAGCAAATCACGCGAAGCTTCTACCCACTCAACAGGACACAGCAACAAAACACGTTCGAATTCGTCCATCAATGCAAACTTTTCAAGCGTATGAACAAGAATAGGGCGCTCACCCAGCAGCTGGAACTGCTTGGGTTTGTCGGTGGCACCCATGCGCGTGCCATGCCCGCCTGCCAAAATTGCTGCAAAATTCATGATTTGCCTTTCTTTTATTCACTAAGCGCTCGCTAAAGCCATTCATAATTGTACTGGTTATCAAATGGAAAGCTGCGCATTCGTGTGGCTTCTCCACGACTTTAACGGTGGACCACTGCCGCACCTTCTGCTACATCCTTTAAGTGGATGGGCTATTCTTTTTGCGCTTTAGGTAATCACGAAGCCCTTCGTTACTCAGTACGTCAATTCTATCTTCGTACTGCCTGATGATGTCATCGCGACGGTGTAGTTCCTGGGCATAGTCCCGCTCACGCAGTTCTTGGCCGCACCTCATAAGCAAAAACGCCCCTTGTGCAGGCCCAAACAGGCGCACAATGTCTACCATGACGGCCACGTCGGCATCGGTTGCAGAGCCCGCTGCACCCAAGCGCAACTTAGTGCCAAATTCCAAATACTCGCTTACTTCAACGGGGGGCAAAACACTGTTGCCCACAAGTGTGCCGTCGGCTTGAAGCCCGCCTTTTGCGCGCACTTCATCCAAGTCGTATGCACCCTGGTCGCCCCCATTTATGCCAATGCCGTCATTCAGACCAAGTGCGCCAAGGCCCTTTTCATGCATGAAGCCATACACCTCTTCAAACACAAGAGGGCTGCGCAGCCCTAAAAGATTCACCGCCACACAGGTGCCCACCCACTGAAGATAGCTTCTACGGTAACTTTCAAAAAGCCCCCGCTGTTCAAGCCCTGCTTTAAGCAGGCAACAAGCTTCGAAAAAGTCGAAAGGTGCCGAATCGAGGGTTTGCGTGGAACTGACCAGAGCTCCCACGCGGTAGGTATAAAGCACGTCATCAAGCAAGCTTATCTTCTTTGCATCAACAAGTCCTAAGCAGGTAAAAGGCATATCTTCCGTGCGGTACAAGGGCGGAAAGCTTATCCCTGCATCCTGCAGGAACTGACGACGCCACATCTTGTCCCAGGGCCAATTACGCAGGACGCCAAACAAATCATCAGCTATATCATGCGGACTAAACACCTCGGGCAATTTCGAAGCATCCCATCTGTTGTGGCTTGGCCATGAAGGCCCACCGCTTGCCCACTGATGGTCGTGCCCGTAAACGACTATGTCGGCGCCTGTTTCCTGCGCACGCGAAAGAGCTTTTTCTAGCAAGTCTTCATGCGGGTAATCATCAACATCGAAGAAGAGCACCCACTCCCCCCGTGCTACAGCAAGACCTGCATTGCGCGCCATGCCTGGGCCCGCGTTTTCCTGCGCCAACAACACGAAGCGGCTGTCGCCTTCTGTAGCAGCTTGCGCAAGTTCGAAAGTTTCATCGGTCGATCCATCGTCGACCAAAATAGCTTCAAAGTCGCCTTCGGTCTGCGCTTTGATAGCATCAACAATAGGGCCAATATGGGCAGAAGAATTATGCAGTGGCACCACTATGCTTACGGCGGGTGGTTTTTCAGTCACTTAAAGCCCTTTCATATAGTCTTTTCACGCAGTATGGTAACATCTTTTCATCGCGTTTTCATGCGGCTCGCTTCAGTTGCATGGAGGCATCGCGAGAGGAAAATATACCATGGCACCGAAAGCTTCAATCATCATCCCCTTCTATAACGCCCGAGACTTTCTGGAGCGAAGCCTCGTTTCTGCATGCAAGCAAAGCGAACAAGACATAGAAATAATCTGCGTTGACGACGGGTCGACCGACTCCAGTGCTGATGTTGCACGCAGGCTCGCTCAGCTAGACAAACGAATCAAGTTTTTTGCACACGAAAGTAATTTGGGGCGTCTGAGTGCTCGACAAACAGGGGTCGGGCAAGCTGCGGGCGACTTCATCATGTTTCTTGACGCCGACGACGAATTAGCGCACGACGCAGTTGAAAGGGCCTTGGCCGTCCAACAATCCGCCCTAGACAGCAAGCAAGCACCCCAGGGCTTCGACATCGTCCAGTTTGCTTTCGACATACGCTACAAACATTTTGTTTCAGAGGACCTCGTGGCCTTCAACAATGCTTTCACCAGCCCGCCCGACGAAAAAGCCTTCGGCGACGATGTTGTTCATGTGGTATTTCGCGACCGCAAAACAACCTGGAGCCTGTGCGGCAAGCTGATGCGGTCCACATGTGTTAAAGAGGCCATCCTCTGGACGCGCGAACATATCGACACTCATTTACAAGCCGCAGAGGACGCGTGCCTGTTTTTCCTGATTGCCAGTATGGCAGATTCGTATATTGGCATCCCAGACTATGCTGGCTACGTCTACAACATTGACGACGGAACATCAGGAGCAATAGCGCCAACGCTTAGTCTCGAACAATTTGAACGCGATTGCCAGTATGCCGATGCCATGAATGCGATAAGCCGCTTCGTTAATTCGTCTGCCCCTTCGCTTGCCGAAGATGCAGAAATTGTCCGCTATGAACATCTGCTTGCTCTTTCAGACAAACTATTACACAAAGTTGAACCCGCAAACGCACCAGCAGCATTCGATGCCCTCGCGCGCGCATGGGGCGCACCCGACGCTGTTGCGGGCATTGCGCACGCTGGCTGGCATACTCCCGCCGACACCATCGGCCATATTGCTGGCGCACATGCCCTGAACTGTTCACCAAAGACGGTAAAAACAATTGCAGCCTATCACCACACCATGTCCTACGGGGGCGCAGAACATGTTTGTGCCCAACTCGTCGAACTTTGGCAATCCATGGGATACAAGGTTGTCCTTTTCTGCGACGAAGATAGAAGCGAAAGCGCATTCAACATTTCCCCTGAAGTTGAATGGGTGCGCCTCCCCGCGGTCAGCACCATTAAAGAAGATACCTATAGCATACGGGCGCACGCACTTGCCCACGCGCTTGAAGAACACAAGGTCGATCTGCTCGTATACCACCAATGGTGGAACCCCTTGCTTTGTTGGGATATGCTAACCACCAAAGCCTGCAATGTGGCCTTTTATGCATATGTTCATAGCATCTTTACCGTACTTTTCCAAGAAGGTCGGCCTGGTGAATACAACAGCTGTCGCATTCTGCGCCACGCCGATGTCCTCATTGTTTTATCGGAATTGGATAAAAATTTCTGGCAGCAATTCAATCCGCAGGTATTTGTTACTAATAACCCCTGCAACGTACGCACGTCTGAAATTGACCCCGCCCCGCTAAGCGACGCACGTATTGTTTGGGTGGGCCGCATGGCCGGATGGGACAAACAACCATCCGAAGCGCTGGAAGTTTTCGCTCGAGTCTATAACACATATCCGCAAGCAAAGCTTGACATGGTAGGCCCCGCGCCCAACGAAGCTGACCTTGCTGCCCTTAAAGCACAGGCCGCATCGCTTGGCATAGAAGGGGCCGTTTCTTTTGCGGGTGCAACAGACAAGGTTATGCCATTCTACAAAAACGCCAGCGTGCATCTTATAACTTCGGCGTATGAAGGCTGGTGTTTGGCACTGGCGGAAAGTAAGGCAGCTGGCGTTCCCTGCGTTATGTTTGACCTTCCCTACCTTACCCTTACCCAAGGCAATCGCGGGATTTTTACCGTTGCACAAGGCGACCGCGATGCTGCCGCAGAAAAGATTCTTGAACTGCTCAACAATGAAGAGCTGCGTCATGTGCAGGGACGCAGTGCGCGTGAACACGCGATTGAACTTGAGCAATACGACTACCAGGCGTTTTGGCAAGGCGCTTTATCAGCAGTACAAAATGGGTCGCCCGAACGTTTGGGCTTTGAGGCGCTTGATGAACAATGGGACCTGACCCTGCGCACACAGCTTGCGGCGCTTGAAGCCGTGCGTAACAAGGCCTACAGTGAAGTTGAAGGAAGCATTACCTACAAGGTTGGCAATACCATCGTCCGCCTGCCACGGTATTTGCGCGATTCAGTCTTTTCGAAACGTTAAAGCCCCGCACGCGCCAAAAAATCAGTCCGATCTTCCACGCTCAAAGTCGAAAGGAAGTTGTCCAGGTCTTGGGGGTCAAGAGAAGCTGCCGTGCGCGCCATCGTCTCTTGCAAAACATCGATATTGCGCCTAAAAGCGCCCATAAAGCCTTCGTTGTATTCCTGAGTGTGTTCGTCTGCCCACGCCTGCAAATCAGACACAATTTTATAGATTGAGTCCATGTTTTTCACTCCACGCGGCTGCGTCATAATAGAACCGGTGCGCATGCGACGCAAATACAGGGGCCTATTCAAAAACGCACATCGATTGGCATGGGCATACAGAAGCGGCGTAAAGAGTTCGTCTTCGTGCAAGATGCCTTCCTTAAAGCGTAGCCCGTGTTCTTCAAGAAAGGCACGGCGAATAAAGTGGAAGCATGCGGACGCCACATACACATAGTCGTCCCAATAACGCTTGAAAATCTCTGGACCAGAAAGAACACCTTCAACATCTTTTCGGTAACTGTAGTCTTCCTGGTGCTGTTCGCGGGCTTTATCGCTTTCATAAAAGGTTACGGCAGAAAAATCGAGCACGTCCAAAGCCTCGGCCGAAGCTTTTTCATAAAGCATTTCCAGCGTTTCAGGAGCGTAGCAGTCATCACTGTCCAGGAAGCTTACATACTCGCCGTGAACATATTCAAGCCCTGTATTGCGCGCCGCCGAAAGGCCACCGTTTTCGCGATTGACAAAAATGAAGCGCGCGTCATCTTGAACGGCACTTTGGGCAACTTCAAGTGAAGCATCGCTTGACCCGTCGTTAACGCAGATTACTTCAAAGTCGTCAAACAACTGGTTTTGCAAAGACTGCAGGCACGACGCAACAAAGGCTTCCGTATTATAAAGAGGAACTACAACAGAAACACGTGGCATACTGTCTACCTTTCGCTTCGCCCGCTCACTCAAGCACCCGCTGAAGCTTCCCTGTCCCATTCAGCTGCCAAAGGCTGAACGGCAGGCGCTTGGCCGCGCGTCTTAAGCACATCATTGAAAAGCCCGTCGGCAACGCATTTCGCATATACCTCGAAGGCAGGCACGTCTTGCGAAATGAGCTCGTCTATAAAGCGAGCTACCAGCACGTCGCCTTGCCCATCCTCGGTAACTTTGAATTGTGCAAAGAAGTTCTGGCGCTTCTCCTGGAAAGTTGCGTTATCAAAAGACTCAATAGCTGCTACAAGCTCACTTTCAGTCTGCGCAAGGGGCGCTGGGCGCATGTCGAGCGGGTAATATAGGCCACGTTCGGCAAGGTAGTCAGCCAAGTCGGGAGCATAGCTAAAACAGGGCCGCCCCAGCAAAATGAAATCCTCCATGATAGATGAATAGTCGGAAATAAGAACATCGGTGGCACAAAGTATGTCTTGCGAATCAAGGACTGAGGATGTGTCAATAAAGCTTTCAGGATAAGGGCTTGCTTGTGCACCTTGAGCTTCAGTGTGGAGCCGATACGCAATAGAAAATGGCATTCCAAAGCGCGCTTCAAGAGCATGCGCGCACTGTTGGAGCGCATCGGGAGACAGGAATACGTTTTGGTCATTCCTAAAAGTTGGGGCGTAGAGCAAGAGTCCATTTCCCGAAGGTACGCCCAAGCTCCTGCGCAATGCCACCGCTGCAGCAACATCAGGATAAAGAAGCGGACGATTGCGGGGAATGCCACAGCGAAGCACAGGCCCTTTCTGCCAGTAATCCTGGGCAAAGGCCTTTGCATGCACACTGTCATTGGCGAACATAAAGTCGGTCATTTTGCCATCGCGCATCGCAATGTCGAGGTACGCCTGCGAAAGTTTGTCCTGCGCTGCCCCTTCGGCAATTTTTGGCCCCATGCCAGCATGCCATGTTTGCACATAGTATTGGTCGGGTGCCTTTTCGAGTGGCCAATTGAAACGGGTGTCGCTGAGCCATAACTTGGCAGACGCAAGCTCGACCAGAGCCTGCCGCGTACCAAGCTCAACCTGCCTCATATAGGGCGGAACTCCGTCTATGGGCTGCTGTACCAAGAGCGTAAAACTATACTTGCCAGGGTAGAGCCGCTCGAGTGCATCAATAATGTATTTGGGGTTATCGAAATAACCCATCCCAAGGCGGCAAATAGCAAGAACTTTATTGCCCTGGGCACCCCGTGCGCGAGCCTTGCGCACTTCGCGCGCATCAAGATACCTCCATATAGATGCTTTAATTCTTTCTATCATTTATGCGTTTCGCCTTCGGTTTTTTGCACGAGCACCTGGCTTATTATGGCTGCCATCACCAAGCAGATATTACCCCATAAATGCTATGCAAGCAGCGCTTTCAAGCATTTCACATGGTAAAATGCTGCCCATGAACGGCCTTTTTGTTGGCATATCAAAAGCAGGAATGAACGCGCTTTACCGCATGTTTTGCGCAACTACCAAGCGTAAAAACATGGTCGTATTCCTTTCGCGCCAAGCCACACAAGCAAGCTATGACTTCAGCGAACTTGCCAAACAAGTACAGGGCCATGGCTGGGAAGCCGTTATGCACCTCGCGCAGGTCAGGTCAAAGAACAACACAGCTGGAAGTAATGCAAGTGGCAAATCAGGCAGCGGCATGTTTTCCTACGCCTTCCACGTGGTGCGGCAGCTCAAGTTGCTTGCTACATGCCGCATGGTAGTGCTTGACCGCTACGACCCCGTTATTGGATTGCTGAGCTTTAGTGATGAGCCTTGCATCGTGCAGATCTGGCATGCCTTTGGAGCCTACAAGAAGTTTGGCCACCAAAGCATAGACACACTTGAAGGACATAAGCAAGAAACCATAGACACCTTTAACATCCACCATAACTACAGCTGGGTGGCGTGTTCAGGCGAAGACGTGCGCGCGGCGTTTTCAGAAGCGCTCAATACACCCATTGAACGCGTTATAGTATTTAACCGCCCAGAATACTTTGAACTGGTGCGCCTCCGTCAAGAGCTCGATGCACAAAAAGCAACGGGCGGACACAGCAACTTTAACACTCAAAGCAAACGAGTTCTTTTTGCGCCCACCTTGCGCAAAAGCAAGCACTCACCCCACCCCTTCCGCAAACTGTATGAGGGCGCCCCGCACATTGAGCAGGCAATTAATGGCCAGATTACATGGTCCTTCCATCCGCTGGAAGACGGCCTTCCTGCCCCTGGCAACGCGAGTCAGCTCTTGCAAGATACCAACCTTGTCGTAACCGACTATTCCTCTATTGCCTACGAAGCCTACTTACTGGGAAAGCCCGTCATTTTCTATATCCCCGACTACGAAAGCTACGAAGAATCCCCTGGCATCAATGCCGACCCCGTAAAGCTCTGTCCTAGCCTGTGTGCACGCACGGAAGAAGAGCTTGTTGAACTCGTGAATAAAACGCTTGAAGATTCCAGCCAATCCCTTGCTGCGCTGGAAGCGTTTGCGGGCCCTGCCTTCGAAGGAGCACAAGATGCATCGAGCGATTTGCTTTTAACATTTTTACCCGATTCCGTCTAAGCGCTCTATGCAATTCTTAGTTTTACTAAACAACGCAGCTCACGAACATTGCATACTCTAATGCTGCGCTAGGCACTGTGTTTGCCGTGAGCCTTGCCCGATGCGCGCCGTTGCAAAAATGCCAATACCACAAAGGCACACAGGCCAAGTAAGCTCAATACACAACCCGCAACAAGACCAGGTGTCTGATACCTAAATTCAATTACGTGTTCCCCTGGTTCAAGCATCACACCACAAAGCATAGTGTTTACCTGTAAGACATCCGTTTCGGTGCCATCCACTCGCAAGCTCCAGCCTTTGGAATAAGGTATCTGCGTGCACAAAACCTTTGCCTGATCCAAGCTCACGTCGCCAGTGATGCAATTACTTGCGGCAATATCGCCCGAAAAATAATGGAAGTCAAGATTTTCAAGCGTATCTTCTGTAAGCGCATCCACATAGCTATCATAGCTATCCATGGGCTGGGCAATAAGCTGCAACTTGTCCCAGGTGTAAGTACATTTTGTCGGGAATTCAATTTCAATTGATTCAAGCGGACTTTCCACAAAGCCTGGACAGTAAATCTTCCACGGCCAAGGCTCATAGAAAGAATCCCTAGGGCTGTAAATCGAAATCCTACCCTTTTGAGTACTGCCATCGCTAAAGTGGTAGGTAAGAGCAATTGAAGCCTCGGTGGTTGATTTCGATTCGAGCACCAGATTAGTGAACTGCACCGTGGTTTCTACGTTCTTTTTTCCGTCAACGCGCAGGGTAACGGTTTGCGCCCCCTTGCCCGTTTTTACTACGCCATTTTCAACAGAAAGACCCTCTTGCCCTTCCAGTTCGTCTATGACAAAAGGCACGTCATAGCAGGAAAACCTAAGATTATTCGTATTATTGGTGTTTGGAAGAGCGTTGTCTGTGTCTGTGTCTGCAACAGCATCAGCCCCATCTTTAACGACCGTAGATGCCTGCAGCACCATTTCCCGCTTTTCTTCAGGGCTCAGTTCGTCATAACTTGCCTTCGAAACAGTCTCCTGATATGTAAAGCCGAAGGGTAAGGGCTTCGTATTTTCATATATCCCATATTTATGTTCATTATTGTTTTGCGGCGTATAGAGCACCTTACTTTCAAGCGGCACATGCTTATAAGCGTAAGGCAGGGCCCCCTTTGGGGTTGTTACGTAATACTTCACACCCAGCAGTTCATTGAGCATGGACTGCCCATTAAGGTTATAGCGGCATGCTGCAGCGTTGTCTGAACCATCAACACCCAACTCCTTTAAAAAAACGGTCATGCTGGCATTTGTCAAACTCCAATACGAAGAAGTAGAAGAAATACCAGTCAGCGCACCTGCATTACGCGTGGCAAGCGTTACTGTTCCCGAATAGCGGAAGAAATCTTGATCGCCTAATGCATCAATAGCGTGCGCTTCAGTGTCGTAGATGCTGTCAAGCTCTTTTTGTTCCAAGTACAATGAAATGTAGTTTCCTCCCGCAGGCAAATACACCACATAGGCATTCAATATGATGCCCGCACAAGCAACAGCGCAAAGCGTGGCATGAGCAAAGGTTCTGTGCACTTTTGTGGGCGAATGGTAGTGGGCATAAGATGCAAGAGCAACAATAAGCGTAACGACAAACCAAAAAAGAGCAATGACCCCATACCAAAAACGAAGTGCCTTGTCATCATTGAGCAGGAAGCAAGCGGCTACATAAACCGCTGTCAAAGCACACAATATAATAGCCTGCTTGCCAGAAAGCTTGGTAAGCGCATCCCAGCGTAAAGCAACAACCGCTGCCCCAGCAAGGCAGAAGGCCCAACCCCAGCGGTTAGCAACATAGGAAAAGCCATTGAGCGCATGACCTGC